>JACQGW010000158.1 GCA_016199325.1 Chloroflexota bacterium | reverse complement strand
GGCACGGCGGCATCATCGTGATGGACCAGGCGCTTTGCTGCGCTCCACGGGGCAAAGCCCCCAGGAGAACCCGCACGCGGAGGCGCGGAGGCCACAGAGCGCGGACTATCCGAGCCGCGACCGTGAGGGAGCCGTTCCCCGGCACGTAGAGTCGACCGCGCGCACCGGGCAACGGCTCCCTCACGGTCGCGGCTCGGTTCGGTGATCCCCGCCGGAGTCGCTTGCCGGCCAGTGTGGTAGAGACCCTGACGCCCGGGAGCGCACTTGCGAGTGCGCACTACGAACCTGCGCGCTCCGTCTTCGCAGCCCTCGCGCCTCCGCGTTCGCCGCTCGCCTTGTCCAGCCACCGCGGCATGGAAACCAGTATCTCACCCGACGTCCCCAGGACATTTGGGGGTTTGCGGCGTTTGTGGTAAGCTGCCATCACTCTTGATGGAGGAGGCCGCCGCTGTGACATTGACTGTGGGTGCGACCGTCATCGGGATGCCCGAATTGGCCGCATCTCTGGGCGACCCGGCGGTCGTCGTCGTGGACGCTCGGAGCGCGGGGGCGTTCAACGGCTGGCGACTGGCGGGCGAGGCCCGCGGGGGTCACATCCGCGGCGCCGTCGACTTTCCCCTGGCCTGGACCAGACGGCTCGACGCGCAGGGCCTGAGACCAATCCTGGCGACAAAGGGGATCACGACACGGAAGACGGTCGTCGTGTACGATGCCGGCGGCGGCGGCGAAAGCCGCGCCCTGGCCGAATGGCTCGAGCGGTTGGGATACGCCGACGTCCGTGTGTATGTGCCCGGCCTGCGGGATTGGGCTGCCGACGAGCGTCTGCCGATGGATCGGTTGCCCCGGTACGAGCGCCTGGTTCCTCCGGCCTGGTTGAACCAGGTGCTGCTCGGCCGCCAACCTGCGACGGCTTCGGGAGCAGGCTTCAAGGTTCTCGAAGCCGGCTGGCAGCAGTCGGGCCACGACGAGTACGCGCAGGCCCATCTCCCCGGCGCGTGCTATCTGGACCTCGCCGCGCTCGAAGAGCTGCCGGTCTGGAACTGCAAGCCGCCGCGCGATCTGGAAGCAGTTCTGCTCCGCCACGGGATCACGCACCGGACGACCGTTGTCCTCTACGGCAAGAATCAGATGGCTGCCGCTCGGGCCGTCGCTCTTTTGATGTACGCCGGGGTTGAGGACGTTCGCCTCTTGAACGGCGGCTTCCGTGCGTGGCAGGATGCCGGGTACGGCGTCGAGCAGGGCGTGAACGATCCGGCGCCGGTGCCGTCGTTCGGCACGACGGTTCCAGCGAATCCCCGGTTTCTCATCGACATGGCAGGGGCGAAGGCTATCCTGGCCGCCGAGGACGGCCTGCTCGTCAGCATCCGGAGCTGGGCGGAGCACGTCGGCCAGACCAGCGGGTATCCCTACGTCGAGAAGAAGGGGCGGATCCCGGGGGACGTCTGGGGCCACAGCGGGTCCCACGCGCACGCGCTGGAGGACTTCCGCAACCCGGACGGGACGATGCGGAACTACCACGAGATCGCGGCCAACTGGGCCGCCTGGGGGATCACACCGGACAAGCGCGTCGCGTTCTACTGCGGCACCGGCTGGCGGGCCAGCGAGGCGTTCTTCGCCGCCTATCTCATGGGCTGGCCGAACATCGCCGTCTACGACGGCGGCTGGTTCGAGTGGAGCCTCGACCCGACCAACCCCGTGATCTCACCTTCGTAACACCGAACAAAACCAACCGCAGAGACGCAGAGGACGCAGAGACGGTGCAAAGAACACACGAACAACGGCGCTCGTTTCTCTGCGATCTTCTCTGCGTTCTCTGCGCCTCTGCGGTTTCCTTGGGCGCTCTTGGCGAACGGGACATCAGGAGGCAATGATGAGCGAGCCACGCATCTCCCACTACGACGCGATCCCGAGTATCGATCGCGGCAGCGGCGTCCGCACCGTCCCGCTCGTGACGGCGGAGACGGGCGTTCCGAATCTGCGGGTGGGCACGACCCGGTTCACCCCGGGCACGGCAATTCCGCCTCACACGCACAACTGCGACGAGGTGATCGTCCTCCTGGAGGGGGCCGGCATCGCCATCGTCGGCGGCGTCGAGCACGCCGTCCGGCCCTACGACACGGTCTTCGTGCCGGCCGGCGTCGTCCACTGCTTCCAGAACACCGGCCCCGCTCCGGTGGCGATCCTCTGGATCTACCCGACCGATCGGGTCACCCGCACGCTGGCGGCGACCGGCGAGACCTTCGAGCACCTTTCCGAGCAAGACCGGGTTGCCCGACCGACGCCATAGCCTGTTCTTGGGATATTCGCGCCGGTTATGATAAGCTGCCACCAGAGCGGTCTGCAGAGGGATTGACAGGGGAACCAGGTGGCCTTTCTGGCGTCTTCCTTGGCGACCTTGGTGTCTTGGCGGTTCGTAAGCCTTCGGCACCGCTCCAAACTCGGCAGGAGATCGACCACATGAGCAGGACGGCGGACGCGGTCATCGTCGGCGGCGGGATCATCGGGGCCAGCACGGCCCACTACCTGGCAAAGGCGGGGGTCAGGGCCACCCTCCTCGAGCGCCGGGCGATCGCCCACGGCGCCACCGGCCGCTCGACGGCCTTCGTGCGCATGCACTACACCGTCGAGGTCGACGCTCGGCTCGCCTGGGCGAGCCTGCCGGTCTGGGCCAACTGGGGCGACCTCATCGGCGGCACCTGCGGCTTCGTCAACTGCGGCGTCCTCATCCTCGCCGGCCACCATCAGGTGACCCATCTCCAGAAGAATGTCGAGATGCTCCAGCGGATCGGCATCGACACCCGCACCATCAGCCCGACCGAGGCCCGGGAGCTCCAGCCGTTCCTGAACGTCGAGGACGTCGGACTGGCCGCCGTCGAGCCCCAGAGTGGCTACGCCTCGCCTCACGACGCCGCCGCTGGCCTGGCGCGTAGGGCCGTCGAGCTCGGGGCGACGGTCCAACAGGGCGTCGAGGTCACCGGGCTGCGCCTGGTCGCCGGACGGGTTGAGGGCGTCGAGACGACCACCGGCCCCATCTCGACGCCCATCGTCGTCCTGGCCGCCGGCGCCTGGACCCACACCCTCGCTCGCCGAGCCGGCATCGAGCTGCCGCTGCGGAGCTGGGGCATCCAGATCGCTCAGGTGCGCCGGCCACCCAGCCTGGCCGAGCCCCACATGGTCATCCTCGACCGCGCCCTCTCCACCGTCTACCGGTCGGACGTCGGCGGCATCACGTTCGTCGGCGCCCGCTATTGCCCGTGGGAGGTCGATCCCGACACCTTCCGGTCCACCATCTGGCCGGACGACGAGGCCGACGCCGTCGAGCGGGTGATTCGGCGCATGCCGGCGATGGCGGCGGGCGTCGCGATGGGGGGCCACGCCCAGGCCGATAGCTATTCCCTGGACAGCCACGCCGTCGTCGACCGCGTGGCGGAGGTCGAAGGGCTGTACGTGGCTTCGGGCTGTAGCGGCAACGGCTTCAAGGTTGCGCCGGCCCTCGGCATGTGCCTGGCCGAGCTGATCACCGAAGGGCAGTTCCGCACGGTGGACCTGACCCCCTTCCGTCTCTCGCGCTTCGCCGAGGGCAAGCCGCTCGTCGGCGCCTACGAGTACGCCGACGAGCGCGGGAGCAGTCGGGAGCGAGCGGCGCCGGTCTTTGTGGTATAGTTCATATACACGGGCCGGAGCATCTGGGTTATCATGGAAGCATACCCCAGGTGCGCGCCTCGCCTGTGTTGGGGACGTAGCTCAGAGGTAGAGCGCTACTACCCTCAGCCATCCCTTGTCTGGCGGGCCGAAGGTCGAGGGTTATCTGGCTTGAGGGCGGCGTCAGGCTCGTCCTGCGTCGTCGGCAGGTTCGAACCCTGCCAAACTCACTCGCCGCCACTCGCCTGCCGGGCCGAAGATCGAGGGTTACCGTTGCCATCGGAGATGTCGCCCGTTCGAGTCGGGCCGTCCCCACCGGAGCGGGCCGGAGCGTTTCGGTTATCGTGCAACCTTTTGCTGGAACCTTGCACACCAGCGCCGAGATGCACACCTCGTCCGCTTCGCCATGGAATCAGGACTGCTACGGCAGGACGTAGCGTCGAGGATCGATCTGCGTAGAGGGTCGACGTGCAGAAACCATTGCCGTCTCATCAGCAATCGAGCGCTCTGAGGTCGCCGTACGTCACCGCGTGGTGTGCGGTGGCGATCGCCGGCGCGTCTTGCCACGATGGGACGCGCGTCGACCTGAGCCAGGGTGGCACCGCGATGGCGCCGTGATCCGTTTCGCACGAGGCTGCGACTTCGGAGGGGCGCACGGCGGTGCGCCCCTCCTTTTTGTAGCGTGGACGCGGCCATGGTACGTGACTACCACATTGACCAGCCGAAAACGGCGTAGTACAGCACGGCTGAACAAGGAATCCACCTTACGGCCACGTGAAGACGATACCCATCCACTCGTCGCCACCGCGGACCATCAGGTCGACCATCTCCTGGGCCTGCGTATAGGGTACGACGTGCGTGACCAGATGATCGAGACGCAGGTCGCCTGATTTCAGTAGCCGCAGGCAGGTCCGGCGGTTTCGCTGTCGGGTCCAGGGCCAGTATGGGTGAGGTTGGGTCAGGCCCATGGGGTAGGCGGCGACGATAGTCCGCTCCGACCGCAGCAAGGCATTAGCCAGCTCGATCTCGGCGGTGCCAGCCACCAGCGCTGTCAGCACGGCCTTGCCTCGCTCGGCCGCGGCCTCCAGCACCGTCTGCAGGGTGCTGGCGACCGGCGCACAGTGGAAGACCGCGTCGGCGCCCGCGCCGCCGGTGATCGCACGGACGGCCGCCACCGGATCGCTCAGCGAGGCGTTTACGAAGTGTGTGGCACCGCTCAGCTTGGCCTTCTGCAAGCGCGAGTCGAAGAGGTCCACCGCGATGATCGGGTACGCCCCGGCCACCCGCGCGAGCTGCACCGTAAGCTGACCCACGATGCCGACGCCGAAGACGGCTACCGACTCGTCGAGCTGCAAGGTGGCCCGGCGCAGACTGTGCAGCGCCACCTCTCCCAGGATGGTGAATCCGGCGACCCGGTCGGGCACCGCATCGTCCAGCTTCTCGATGTACCACTTCCCGGGGCCGGTGTCCGCCAGATCCACGAGCCAGTGCGTGCCGTGGTAGCCGCAGGTGAGCACCCGATCTCCAGGCTCGAAACCGACCACGCCAGGGCCAGGCTTCTCCACTCTCCCTACAGCCATGTATCCAGCCGTGCTTCGCTTGAGGGGGCCGTCCGGGGGGTTGACCCGGTAGAAGCGGGTCTCGCTCCCGGCACTGACGTAGCTGTGAGTCACCCGCACCAGAACTTGATTCGGCCCTGGCTCCGGAATGGGATACTCCTCGAGCTCGACCTTTCGGTCAGATCGGAAGACAAGTCGCCGCCCGGTCATGGTCGCACCTCCCTTACCCGCGCTTCCACTATACAGGGGGAAGGGGAGGGCGACTATGGCACTTTTGCGCTATCAGTCCGCCGAAGGAGAAGGCGGGAAGTTGCTCTACGGAGAGCTATTCGCTGGCTGTCACCTCGAGCTGAGTACGGGCATTGTCCGGAGGAGTCCAGGGGTGGGAAGGAGAAGACATCCTGGTGATGCCTGCCACCAGCGCCCAGAGCAATACGGCGGCCGAGCCTTTACGAGGACCGAATCCTAGCTTCCTGCGAATGCTGGTAACGTGGTGCATCAACGTGTTCTCGCTCAGGATCAACTGCCGCGCCACCGCGCGCCGCTGCGGCTCCAGACCCTCCGCCGCCACGTCGACCCCGGTCAGGTAGTACTCGACGAAAACGTCGGTTTCGGCCCAGGTCAGACCGAACTGATGGCGTAGCAGGAGAAGGCCGCGCGCGGTCAGTCTTCCTTCGACCAGAGCCTTGAATAGTCGCTCGCGCGCCGGGTCGTCGCCGCAGTCGCGTAGCTCCCCCAGGCCGGCGGACATGCCCTCGCGGTCCAGGATCACCTCGACGATGCGTACGGCTGGCTCCCTGACGGCCGGGTTCCGATCCGACATGAGGGGCAAGAGCTCGCGCAGGTCCCGGCTGCGGAGCCCGCGCATGCACAGCAACTCGACCCACTCGGGGTGAATCCCCAGACGCAACGCTTCGACGGCCAACCGGGCGAAGGTTTCCGGGTGCCAGAAGAAGAAGGCGTAGCACTGTTCCTGGACGGCGAAGTCGAGAGCCGCCTGCAGGAGGCGCTTCGCCCGCTGCGGCTCCTTGGTAAGAAAGTACAGATGCGCCAGGTGCAGGCGCGTCCCGGCGAGGCGAAACCGAGCGCCGGTTCGCTCGAAGCTGGTCGCGGCTTCGAGCAGCCAGCGCTCGGCCTCCGCCGGCCGCTTCGTGCGCAGAGCGATGACCCCCAGCGCCGTTTTCGCCCGCGCCACGTCGGCTTCGCTGGCTCCGCGCAGACTCTCGTCCAGTTGTTGCTGAAAGATCAACCGCGCCTCGACCAGCCGATCCTGGAAAATCCTCAGGTAGCCGATGTCGCCCAGATAGGCAACCGAATTATTGGCCTTCTGAAACAGTACGTCGGCCTCGTCCAATCGGTACAGGGCCGTGAGAGCGGCTGCCCTCGTGCTGCTGATCCGGAGGAGGAGATGATCGAGCCCGTGCTCCTGGGCCAGCGTCGCCGCCTGAGTCAGCAACTCCAGACCGCGCTCGAACTCCCCTTTGTTGAGATGGGCGAACCCGAACACGTACGTGCTGAACACCCGGGTGTGCGGGTGCAACTGGTGGTGGCGTGCGAGGTCCAGGGCGCGTGAGGCGACCTCGATGGCCTGCGTGGGGTGGCCCTCACGCACGCGCACCAGCGCCAGGTGCAGGAGCGCCTGCGCCCGCACGCTGATCACCGAGGAAGCGGCGTTGCTCCCGCCAAGAGCCAGGGCCTCTTCGCCGGCGCGCACAGCGTCCGACAACTGGCTAAGGGCCAGGTAGGCTTCGGCCAGGGAGGAAAGGACGGAGCCGTAGAGCGTCAAATCGCTATCTGCGAGCTCGGCTCGCGCTTCCTCCAGGAGCAGCCTGGCCTGCGCCGGTTGGCGCCGGAGACAGGCCAGAGTGCCAAGCTCAGCCAGGGCGCGGGCTCGCCCTTCGCGGTTGCCTTCGGCGGCAAAGGCGTCGCGAGCCTGTTCTTGCATCCGCCACAGGGCCGCGTAGGCGTCGTCGCCGGCGAGTCGCAGCCCGACCCCACGGTAGTGCAGGAGCCAGGGTTCCTGGGCCAGTACTTCCGGCGAGAGGTTGGCCGTCCAGGCTGCCATGTCGGCGCCTCGAGCATCGGCGATGAGGCCAGGGGCCGCGCTGCGCACAATTTCCGCCACCCGCGACCAGTTCCCAGTGGCGCCGGCCGTATCCACCGCTGCCTGAACGTCGCCCCGGGAGAGGTGATGCTCGATCGCTCGCTCATAGCAGCGGGCGAGCTGGATCGACCCGGTGCGGTCAGCCATGTCCAGAAGCGCCGCTCGGAACTGGGGGTGATACGAGAGGCCATGCGGATGGCGGAGCACAAACAGGTGCGAAGCGGTGACTTCGTCCAGCAGGTGCGTGGCGTTCCGGAACCCGGTCACGTCCCGGCAAGCCTCTGGCGTGAGCCGGTCCAGCACCGCCGTCGCCTTGAGGAAGCGGCCGATGCGAGGAGGCAGTGCAGCCAGCACCGAGCCCTGGAAGTAGTCGGCGAGCAGGTGATCGCGTCCCCTGAGAATCGCCAGCACGCCCAGAGGCCAGCCCTGGGCGTCGCGGCAGGCTGGATCGGGATCGGAGTGCCCAACGCCCCAGGCATCGGCGGCCGCGCCGGCCTCGTCGACGTCGAAGGCGAGATCGTGCTCGTCCAAGCGATCCACCAGTCCCTGACAGATCAGCCTGGCAACCTCGGGCAGAGGGCTTTCGCGGCGGCTGGCGATCAGCGCGTGCCATCCGGGCGGTAGCTCGGCGGCGAGAAAGGAGGTAAGGCGACCTGCTTCGGCAGCAGGAAGGCGGTCCACGTCGTCGAGCAAGAGCAGGTGGGGCTGCCGCACCGAGTGAAGGGCGACGCTCAATGCGGTTTCCCACGGGCCACCCTCGGCTTCGGCAGGCTCCACGCTTCCATCCGTGGGGGCGACCGCCAGCGCAATCTCGCGCGCCAGGTTTGCGCACCTGTCGCCGGAGGCGCAGCGATACCAGAGGGCGGGACGAGAGTCCAGTTGCGCTGCCCTGGCCAGGGCCACCGTCTTCCCATAGCCAGGGGCGGCCGCCAGCAGGGTCAGGCGCCCCGTGAGCGCGCGTCGAAGCCTGGATTCGAGGCGCGGGCGCGCCTCGAGCCTGAGGTTTGGCACCTCGACGCTGTTGTCCCCGAGTCCCGGCGCCAGAAAGCGCTCCGTCATCACCCACCTCCGCTAGCTATGACAGTCGTGCGACGCCATTGGTCCGAGCGACTCACAGCGGGCGGCCTGGCGCCATCAGCGGGGCAATCCACTGAGGGCTGGTCTTCAGCCATCGCGTACAGGGCCCACGAGTCGAGCGGATGGAGGCTGACCTGCTGCAGTATACCACACGGATTGCCACCTGGTTAGCCCCGATGGCGGCACGTATTCACCGGTACGATAGCGCACAAGTGCCATTGACAGGGATCGGCCTTCGGCCATAATTGAAGATGTTCCCGCGCGGAATCGAGAACGCTGCCAGCACGTGCCGCTTCCCATCAGCGATCAAGGAAGTGTGCCAATTCATCTGAGAATGTCTAGGGTTGGGTGGAAGAAAGATAGAGGACTCTGAGGAGGAGGCAATGGTCAACTCGAACAGCGACCGGGGCTCGATCACTCGCAGGCAGCTTCTCAGGATAGCGTCGGCGTCCGTGGCCGGCCTGGCCTTCCCGCTTCTGGCATCGTGCCAGCCGGCTCCGGCCCCGGCGCCGACAACATCAGTTCCCAAAGCTCCATCGGCGACTCAGGCCCCGGCCGTGACCAGGGTGCCTGAACCTACCACGCCGGCGGCTCCGGCAGCGTCTACCGCTGTTCCCACAGCGGCCAAACCAGCGCCGGCGACGGCTCCTACCACCTCGGCCGCCGCGCCTCGCAAGGGTGGGACTGCCGTCCTCACCGCAGGAGAACCCCTCAGGGGAGGTCTCTTCTGGTTGGTTGGCTTTGATGACGAGCGACTCCGGAGCCTGTCTTATGACTTTCTGTTCGTAATGGACATGGTCACCGGTAAGCTTGAGCCAAGGCTGGCGACCAATCTTGATCCCTCACCCGATGGCATGGAGTGGACGATCAAGCTGCGGCAGGGGGTGAAGTGGAACGACGGCAAGCCATTCACCGCGGACGACGTGGTCTGGACCCTGTACAGTCTCTGCAGCCCAAAGCTACAGCCCCCGGGGATGCTGTACGCCTTCGCATCGGTCCAGGGAGTGCCCGAGTACCAGAAGGGTGAGGCCAACAGCATCCCCGGCGTGGTCAAGGTGGACGACTATACGATCAAGCTCAAGATGAGCAAGCCCAACAATGCCATCCGATATCGGATTGCGAGCTGGTTGCGTCCGGCACCAAAGCACGTGTGGGAGGGGGTGCCCCTGGACAAGATAGCCGACGACCCGAGGTGGCTGAACAATGCGGTGACCAGTGGGCCGTTCAAGCCGATCAAGCACGTTTCCGGACAGTACACCGAGTTCGAGGCGAACGAGAACTACTACCTCGGACGTCCAAATCTGGACAAGATCATCGTGCGCATCGCCGACTACGATGCTGCCTTCGCAGCGCTCGAGGCCGGCCAGGTACACCTGGTCCCGAATGTCAAGCCTCTGGATGCCAACCGTGTCAAGGGCAACCCCAAGCTGGTGATCAAGGACGACCCGGAAATCAAGACCTGGGGCTTCTGGATGAACTACATGCAGAAGGAGTTGCGAGACAAGCGGGTCCGCTTAGGGTTCGCCCACGCCTTCGACCGGAACTCGTACGTGAAGACGGTTCTGGCTGGGTATGGAAACCCCGACGTGAGGCCCCTGTTCGTACCGAGGACCTGGCAGGCGGATCCAGAGCTGAAGCCTTACCCGTACGATCCCAAGAAAGCCAGGGAGCTCTTTCAGGCGGGCGGCCTTGATTTCGGCAAGAAGCTGACCATCGCTTTCACCCCGGGGCTCAAGCCTCGGGCTGAATTCGCTACGGTGGCGCAGGCTAACCTCAAGGATATCGGCATCACGGCCGACATCTTGCCCCTTGAGGCAGGGGTCGTTGATCCGCTGTATTACACGCAGCGGGAGAAGTTGTGGTTCTTCATCGCGTACATTCCTGCCTTCGGGGATCCCTGGGAAGACAGCAACTGGTTCCACACCCAGAGCGCTCAGAACTGGGGCAACTACTGGGTTGCTCCCCTTAAACCGGAGCAACGCGAGGGCAAGACACCGGCTGAGTATGTTGGCTATACTGCGGGCTCACTCGAACTGGACAAGGTGATCGAGCAAGTCCGGTCCACCGCCGACATTGAAAAGGCCAAACCCCTCTTCCACAAGATCGACCTTTGGGTCTATGAGGACGCAACCTTCATGCCCTTCGTCGCACCCACCACTATTCAGGGCTGGAGCAGCAAGCTGCACGGCCCCGACAACGTCATGGGCGGTGGAGACCTGCAGTTCTGGCGGAAACCGGAGACCTGGTGGCTATCTGAATAGCCAGGGTTTGCCAGAGCCGGGGGCAGGGTAGCGCTCTGCCCCCGGCGAGGCACCGAGGGGACTACACATGTGGCGATACGTTGTGCAACGCTTGCTCATCAGCGTCCCGGTGTTCTTCGGTATCACCATCCTGGTATTCACGATGATCAGCCTCGCGCCCGGCGACCCCGTTCTGATGGTCATTCCCCTTGACCAAATCCAGCAAGCGACCCCCGAAGAGCTCCAGGCCATTCGGGCTTCCCTCGGCCTGGACAAGCCTGTCCCGGTGCGCTATACCCTCTGGCTCAAGGAGGCCGTGCGCGGCAACCTGGGCTCCTCTCTCAAGTGGCATACCCGCGTGAGCGATATGCTGCAGGAGCGGATGGGCGCCACCCTGCGCTTGGCCGTGGCGTCTCTCCTGCTTTCGCTGGCCCTGGGCATACCCGCTGGCATCGTCATGGCCTTGCGCCAGTACAGCAAGCTGGACTACGCGCTCAGCATCTTCGTTCTGGCCCAGTGGTCCACGCCGGCATTCTTCATCGCCCTGGTGTTGATCTACGTCTTCGCCCTCCACCTGCAATGGCTGCCCGCCTTCGGCATGGCCACACCAGGTATTCCTCCCTCTCTCTGGGATCAGATCAAGCACCTGGCCATGCCTGCCTTCATTCTGGGCATGCACAACACGGCGATCTGGGCACGCTACACCCGAGCGAGCGTGCTGGACGTGATGCACGCCGACTACGTGACCACTGCCCGCGCCAAAGGGCTGCAAGAGCGGGTAGTCACCATGCGCCACGTCTTTCGGAATGCCCTGCTCCCCATCGTCACACTGCTGGGGCTGAGCATCCCGCAACTCCTCAGTGGAGCGGTGATCACGGAGACCATCTTCAGTTGGCCGGGCATGGGACAGATGATCTTTGCGGCAACCATGAACCGCGACTACCCCGTGCTCATGGGGGTCGTCTCGGTGAGCGCTATCCTGGTCCTGGCCAGCAACCTCCTGGCCGACCTGGCCTACGTGGTGGTCGACCCTCGCATCCGCTATAGCTGAATGGGAAGGGCAAACTGCGAATAGAAGATGGGCGAAATCACAAGCAGTGCACGTCGAACAGATCGTAACGGAACGGCGGGTGGAGTGCCCCTTGCCATAAGCATGACCCAGGCGGGCGAGCAGTATAGTCCGCGGCGGCGAGCGCTTCGGCGATTCCTCCGCCATCGGGTGGCGCTGATGGGCATGGGCATGCTCACGCTGTTGATCCTGGCCGCCATCTTCGCACCGGTTGTATCCCCTTACGACCCACTACGGGTCCACTTCGACGTTTCTCGCCAGCCCCCCAGCCGGGATTTCCTGCTGGGCACTGATACCTTTGGCAGGGACGTCTTGAGTCGGGTCCTCTGGGGGGCCCGGGTATCGATGACGGTGGGCCTGGTGTCCGTCGGCATTTACGAGGTCATCGCCGTGCTCCTCGGCGCCATATCCGGCTATTACGGCGGCTGGGTCGACACGATCCTTCAGCGCGTCGTCGACATCGTCATGTGCTTCCCCAACCTGATCATCATTCTGTTCTTCATCGCCCTGCTCGGCCCCAGCATCTATACCGTGATGCTTGCCATTGGCCTGCTTACCTGGCCGGCCCCTCAACGTCTGATACGCGGCCAGGTCCTGTCGCTGCGGGAGGCCGACTACGTTCTGGCGGCGCGCTGCCTGGGGGCGAGAGACAGGAGGCTCATCGCCCGGCACATCCTGCCTGGCGTGGTGAGTCCTCTTGTTGTCAACGCCACCTTTGGCGTGGTGCGGGTGACATGAATGTAGGCAGTTAGGCAGCCTTCCGCAAGTCAGCCAGTGCCAGGTCGTAGCGGTCGTTGAGCACGTTTGTGCGCAAGTTCAGGATGGCCGTCAAGCCCCCTTCACT
>JACQGW010000179.1 GCA_016199325.1 Chloroflexota bacterium | reverse complement strand
CTCTTGGCGATCTTGGCGTCTTGGCGGTTCGTTGTCTCTCGGCACCGCTCTAGAAAGAAAGGGAGAGCTATGGCGGTCACGCGCGCGGAGTTTCGGCAATGGCTCAGCCAGTTCGCCACCGGCATCACCATTGTCACCAGTCGATCGGGCGAGACGGTCCGGGGGATGACGGTGAACGCCTTCTGTTCGGTGTCGCTGGAGCCGCCGCTCGTCCTGGTGTGCATCAATCACCAGGCCCCGACGCACGATCTGATCCGGCAGAGCCGGGCCTTTGCCGTCAACGTGCTCACGGCGCTCCAGCGGGACCTCTCCGAGCGATTCGGCGGCAAGATGCCTGACGAAGAGCGATTCGTCGGGCTCGACCATGCACCGGGTCCGACCGGCTCGCCGCTCATCGCCGATTGTCTGGCACACCTGGATTGCCGGGTGGTGGCAGCCCACGAGGCCGGCGACCACACCATCTTCGTCGGCGAGGTGGTCTGGGGCCGGGTGAACGACGACGTATCAACCGGGCCCCTCGTCTACTACCGCAGCCACTACGAGCGGCTGGCGATCCCCGACCTCGCCCACGCCGGCCGCCATCGCTAGAGCCGTGTCGAGAGCAACCGAACCGCCAAGACGCCAGAGCGAAGATGTTTCTGGTTTCTCGTTTCTGGTCGTTGCCGGCATCGCCACGAACCAGAAACCCGCTGCCGGCGGTTCGGTCCTCCTGCGAGCCGCTCGATTACTTCTTCTTGAAGTAGTCGGCGTTGATCTCGATGAACTGCTTCCACTGGTCCGGCACTTCTTCTTCGGCGAAGATCGCGTTGACCGGGCAGACGGGCTCGCAGGCGCCGCAGTCGATGCACTCTTCCGGGTGGATGAACAGTTGGCGATCCTCGTCGGTGCCGTAGATGCAATCGACCGGGCAGACGTCCACGCAGGCTTTGTCCTTGACGTCGATGCAGGGCTCGGTAATCACGTAGGCCATGAGCGATCTCGATCCCCTTTCGGTGTTACTTTACTTTCTTTGCAGATCGGCAGGACCGACCGCCGGATACCGGGGTGGAAGTATACCACGGGTGCGGCCAAACGTAAACGGCGAAAGTGGTGGATAACCGGCTTGACAGGCGGCCCACCGCCTCCTACAATTGTTCCGAACACATGAGCGTGTGGCTCGGGCTCGGCGTATCGCTCTGTGAAGAACGGAACAGACGGAAAGGACGGCCGCCATGGAACATCGGACCATCGAGTGCCCTCATTGCCGCCAGCAGTTCGCCGCCGCGCCGGCGAATCCGACGCCGGGTGCTGAGAAGCGCCTGGTGATGGTGGGCATCATCCGCCACGAGGGGCGGCCCGGGCAGCGGGAGCGAATCAAGGAGGTGCGGCTGAGCGGGCTGCACCGGGCCGCCGAGCCAGTTCGCAACGGCCGGCGCTGCATGGTATAATCGCGCATTGTGGACAAGAAACGCGGCGATCCCGGGCGGGCGCCGGAGAGACGGAGGATGAGCCTTGCTGAGAATCCGCTTGCGGCGGGTGGGGAAGAAGAAGCAGCCCAGCTACCGCATCGTCGTTGCCGAAGCACGTACGCCCCGTGAGGGCCCATTCGTCGACAGCATCGGCCACTACAATCCGCTGACCGAGCCGGCGACGGTTCAGGTCGACGCGGAGCGCGCGCGTGCATGGATCCGGCGCGGTGCCCAACCGTCAGACACCGTTCAACGGCTCTTGCAGCGGGCCGGTGTCCTGTCGGCCGCCGCGTCGGCCACCGGGCAGGCCGCTGAAGCGGGCCGGTAGGGCGGCCGCATATGCCGATGAAGGGGTTGGTCGAGTACCTCGCTCGTGAGCTGGTCGATCATCCGGAGAGCGTCTCGGTGAGCGAGGTCCGGGGCAATCAGTTGACCATCTTGCGGCTGCGGGTCGATCCCGAGGACATGGGGCGGATCATCGGGCGGCAGGGACGGATTGCCCAGGCGCTCCGCCTGCTGGCGCGGGTGGCCGCGACCCGGGAAGGGCGCCGGGTCACGCTGGAAATCGGGTGAACCGGCGACCGGACGACCACCAGCATTCTCCTGGGACGACGGGCGAAGCGGCGGAGCAGCCGGCGGCAGGCCGCTTGCCGACACCACGCTTCCTGACCATCGGCCGGGTGGCGGCGCCCTGGGGTTTGCACGGTGAGGTCAAGGTCGAAGTCTGGACCGAGTTCCCCGAACGCTTCGAGCGGACGGCGTCGGTCTACCTGGACGAGACGCCGTATCGCGTCGAGCGCAGCCATCTCCATCGGGGCCGGGCGGTTCTGAAGCTGGCCGGCGTCGAGACGATTGGGGATGCCGACCGCCTGCGGGGCAAGCTGGTCGAAGTGCCGGTCGAAGCGGCCGTTCCGCTCCCGCCCGGCCACTACTACCACTACCAGATCGTCGGCCTGCTCGTCGTGACGACGGCCGGCGAGCCGCTGGGCCGCATCGCCGAGATTTTGGCGACCGGCGCCAATGACGTCTACGTCGTTCGGGGTGGCCGCCGTGAGGTCCTCGTCCCGGCGATCCGGGACGTCGTCAAGGAGATCGATCTCGACGCGGGCAGGGTGGTCGTCGAGCCGCTGCCCGGTATGCTTGGCGCCGGTATGCTTGGCGAATGAAGGCGATGAAGACGGATCGACTGGATCACCTTCGTGCGGCGCTCCTCGCCGGCGTCGCCGGGCTCGCGCTTCTGACCGCGGCGTGCGCGCAGGCGGGCGCTGTTCCTCCCAACTCGGGGCGAGCCATCCCGACGGCCCGGTCGGCGGCGCTGCCGGCCACGCCGACGCTCGCGCTGCCGGCCCCGACCGCCGGACCGACGGCCTTGCCAACGGTATCGGATGAGCGAGTGCGCCGGCCGACCCCCCGAGAGGCAATCGCGCTGGTCGACGCCGGCAAGGCGGTTCTGGTCGACGTCCGGGCGGCCGACGTCTACGCCGAGCGGCACGCCGCCGGCGCGATCTCCATCCCCCTCGCCGAGATCGCGAACAACCCCCGGCTGCCGGCGCTGGTGGCGATCCCGGCCGAGCGGCAACTGATCTTCTACTGCACCTGACCGAGTGAGCACATGAGCGCCCGTGCGGCGCAGGTGTTGATGAGCAACGGCTATCCCGAAGAGCGGGTCGCCGCCCTGCTGGGCGGGCTCGACGCCTGGGAGAGCGCCGGCCTGCCCATGCAGCCGTCGTAGGTGAAAGCCGGCCAGCCGGCCGCCGCGCCCGTGTCAACTCAAATGAAAATGTTACCGAAGGGGGGCTGGGGCAGACAGTTCACTCAACTGTGAATGTTACCGAGCGCCGTCGTCTCCTTTCTTGGAAAGTCGTTCCTCGTGCCTCATCGTTTGGCCAGGAT
>JACQGW010000178.1 GCA_016199325.1 Chloroflexota bacterium | reverse complement strand
GCATCTCCCGGACGACGTCTGCTCGCGACGGGGAGATGCTTCGCTGCGGCTCAGCATGACAAGAGTCCACTGAAAAAAGGCCTTTTGGCGCGGTTCACGCACCGATTTCCCGAGTGTTTCCGCCAGTCGGAAACGCGCGGTCCGGCTTTTTTCAGGGGACTCATGACAACGGAGGGGTCTCGCCCGTCGCTCATCACTCATCCCTCGTTCGCCGCGGCCTTGCCGGATGCAACCATCCGTGATCACGGGACAACGGACCGCGCCGGTGAGTGATGATGCCACCATCGTACCCACCTCCCCGACCCCCGGCACCCGGCACCCGACCCCTAGTCGAGCAGCCCCTTGACCGCCTCGACGATGTGGGCGGCGTCGATGCCGGCCCAGCGCAGGAGCTCGGCCGGCTTGCCCGAGCAGGGCATCCCGGCGACGGCGAGCTTGCGGTAGGAGAGCCGGACCGGCCCGCCCTCGGCCAGCGCGGCCAGCGCGGCGTCGCCGAGGCCGCCTTCCGGATAGTGGTCTTCGACGGTCACCAGCCGGCCGCCCGTCGCCTGAACGGCGGCCCGAAGAGTGGCGGCGTCGATGGGCTTCACCGAGTAGGCGTCGACGACGCGGACGCCGATACCCTCGGCCCGGAGCTGCTCGGCGGCGGCCAGCACCTCGTGGACGGCGATGCCGGCGGCGACGACCGTGGCCCGGTCATCCTCAGATTGGCGGAGCACCCGGCTTCCCCCCACGGCAAACCGCTCCTCCGGCCCGTAGATGACCGGCGTCCGCTCCCGCGTCGAGCGCAGGTAGACGATCCCCGCCCGGTCGGCCATGGCGGCGACGAGGTGGGTGGTCTGGTTGGCGTCGCAGGGGTAGAGAACGGTGCTGCCGTGGACGGCGCGGAATAGCGCCAGGTCCTCCAGGCCCATCTGGGAAGGTCCGTCTTCGCCGATAGAGACGCCGGCGTGGGAGCCACAGAGCCGGAGGTTGGCCCGGGAGACCGCCGCCATCCGGATGAAATCGGCGGCGCGGGTCAGAAAGGCGGCGAACGTGGCGGCGAAGGGGACGTAGTGGCGGACGTCGAGGCCGATGGCCGCCGCGATCATCTGCTGCTCGGCGATGAACATCTGGAAGAACCGGTCGGGGAACGCCTGCGCGAAGGTCTCGGTGTAGGTCGAGTTCTGGACGTCGCCGTCGAGGGCGACGACGTCCGGCCGAGCGGCGCCCAGCGCCCGTAGCGCATCGCCGAACGCCCTGCGCGTCGAGGCCGAGCTGCCGCGCTCGTACCGCGGGAGCTCAATGGGCCGGGGCGGGGGCAGGGGCGCCGGGCGCGCCGCGTCCGGCGGTCGGACGTCGACGACGAGCCCGCGCTCCCCACCCAGCTCGGCGATCGCTCGGCTCGCCTCCTCGGCCGTCAGCGCCCGGCCGTGCATGCCGAGCCGGTTCTCGATGGCAGAGAACCCCTTCCCCTTGACCGTCCGCGCGGCGATCAGCGTTGGCCGCTCGGTCTGCCCGGCGGCCTCCGTGTAGGCGGCGTGAATCTGGTCGAGGTCGTGGCCGTCGACGGCGATCGCATGCCAGCCGAACCCCCGGGCCCGCTCGACGTAGGCATCGAGGTTCCATTCGAGCTCGGTCGGCGCGCTCTGGCCCAGGCGGTTCACGTCGACCACGGCGATGAGGTTGCCCAGGCGGTAGTGGGCCGCTTTGTCGATGGCCTCCCAGACGGATCCCTCCGCCATCTCGGCGTCGCCCAGCAGCACCCAGACGCGATAGGGAAGGCGGTCGAGATACCGGCCGGCCAGCGCGATGCCGACGCCGATGGGCAGGCCCTGCCCCAGCGATCCGGTGGCGACGTCGACCCAGGGGAGCGTCGGCACGGGGTGGCCCTCCAGACGGCTGCCGAGCTTCCGCAGGCTCATCAGCTCGGCATCTGAGATGGCGCCGGCGGCTTTGTAGAGGGCGTACAGCAGGGGCGCTGCATGGCCTTTCGAGAAAACCAGGTGGTCGTTGCTCGGGTTGTCCGGGTGGGCGAAGTCGTAGCGCAGGTGGCCGGCTAGCAGCGCGGCCATCAGGTCGGCGGCCGACATCGAAGACGACGGGTGGCCGGAGCCGGCGGCCGTCGTACTGCGGATGCTGTCGGCCCGCAGTTGTTGGGCCAGATTGTGCCAGAGCTCACGGGTTGCGTCGGACAGGACCCCAGGTTCCACAGTGCTCCTCCGTCTCATCGCCGCTTTCTTCAACTGTATCACTGACCAGGCAGTCTTTGCCAGTACCGACGGTCGGCAGTCGGCAGTCGGCAGTCGGCAGTCAGCAGGTTCTGCCAGGCATGGCACTCACCCCATGATGTATGACGCATGACGGCTGACGTCTGACGCATGATGAGAGGCGCGCCCGAATGTACACAGACCTGTTACACGGCTGCCTGCTCCAATGCATGCTCATCCGTGCTATACTCAGTCCCGTATGGCCGGACTGGAAGGCGTCGAGGTCTGTCCGCGGCTCAAGTCGGAAGCGGCCTCGCACGACGTTGCCACCCCGACATCTGCTGACAGAAAGCGGGCTATCGATTGGTGGCGTCGGCTCCGAGCGTATGTCGAGAGCTCCCGGCGTGCGCTCGTGCGGGTGGAGAGGCAAGGCGTTCTGCGAGGAATCCTGGTCGCCGTGCTCATCGGGGCCGGGATGTTGCTCCACTACGGCGATGATCTGCCCGGCTTCGTCGACCTCGGCCTCGTCGCTCCCTGGCTCTTCCTCCACACCGTTCATCTGCCGTTCGTCGTCCTGCCCATCGCCTATGCCGCATGGGTCTTTGGCTGGCGGGGCGGCGTCTCTGTCCTGGTGGCCACGCTGGCGCTGCTCGCCGGCCACGTCGTCGCCGAGACGGACGCGGACACTCGAACGCTCCTGGGCCTCCACCTGATCAGCACGACCATGAGCGCCGCGCTGGCGGTCGTGGCGGTCAGCCAGTGGGCGCGGGAGCGGGCGACGCGGGAGCGCAACGCCGGCTTACTGGCCGCCTCGGAGAAGAAGTATCGGGCGCTGGTGGAGCACAACTCCCAGGCGATCTTCCTGGTGGACGTCGGGGGGAACTACCTCGAAGTGAATCCGAAAGCCTGCGAGCTGACCGGCTACTCGCGCGACGAGTTCCTCAAGATGAACGTCCGCCAGCTCCTTCGCCCGGGGCAAGTCCCCACCGGTCTGGCTCACGCCCTGAACAACGGCTACGCTCATGGGGAGTCGGCCTTCCTGAAAAAAGGCGGCGTCGAGTTCCTGGGGGAGATCGCCATCACCGCCTTCGATCTCGACGGCCATCGCGTGGCGCTGGGGATTCTCCAGGACGTCACCGAGACCTGCCGGCTGCAGGAGGCGGTCCGAGCCCAGACCGAGGCGCTCCAGGAGGACTACCGCCAGCACATCCGCAGCCTGGGCCTGGCCCTGGACGCCCGCAACCCGTACACCCGCGGCCACGCCCAGCGGGTGCGGGAGTACGCCGTCGCGGTGGCCCGCCGGCTCGACCTTCCGGGGGACCGGATCCGGGCCCTCTCCCTGGCGGCGGAGCTCCACGACTACGGGAAGATCGGGATACCCGACGCCATCCTCCTGAAAGCCGGGCCGCTGAGCCCACCGGAGTGGGCCGAGATCCGCCGACACCCCGAGCTCACCGAGTCCCTCATCGAGCACATCTCCTTCCTGCGGGACGCCAGACCCATCATCCGGGCCCATCACGAGAAGCTCGACGGGAGCGGCTATCCCGACGGACTGCGCGGCGAGGCAATCCCTCTGGAGGCCCGAATCATCGGGGTGGTCGACGCCTACGACGCGCTGACCTCCGACCGCCCCTATCGGTCGGCCCTGACCCACGGCGAGGCCGCCGCCATCCTCCAGCAAGAGAGCGGGACCAAGTGGGATCCTGTGGTCGTTAGAGCCTTCCTGGAGACCCTCCGGGACTGGACGGAGCAAGAGCTCGTGGCGATTCACGGTTCACGGTTCACGGTTTACTCCTCCAACCGTGAACCGTGAACCCCGTTACACCGCCACCGACACCTGGCGGACGCGGCGGGCGGCGCCCGTCGCGGTGGCGGCATCCCGAACGGCTGCGGCCACTTCGGCGACGACGCGCTTGTCGAACACACTCGGGATGATGTAGTCCTCCTGGAGCTGGTCGGGCCCGACAACCCCCGCAATCGCCCGGGCCGCGGCGAGCTTCATCGCCTCGTTGATCTCGCTGGCTCGACAGTCGAGCGCGCCCCGAAAGATGCCGGGGAAGGCGAGGGCGTTGTTGATCTGGTTCGGGTAGTCCGAACGGCCCGTCGCCAGAATCCGGACGTCGCCCTGGATCGCCTCGGGCGCCACCTCCGGCGTCGGGTTCGCCAGCGCGAAGACGATAGCCCCGGGCGCCATCCGGCGCACGGCGTCCGGCGAGAGCAGATTCGGCCCCGACAGTCCGATAAAGACGTCCGCTCCGCCGACGACCTCGTCGACCGCGCCCAGCCGGGGGCCGGGATTGGTGATGACACTCAACTCTGCCTTCTCCGCCGTCATGGACTCGCGCCGGCCCCCGTAGAGGGCGCCGGCGCGGTCGCAGACGATCAAGTTGCGGGCGCCGGCCGCCAGCAGGATCCGGGCCGTGGCGATGCCGGCGGCGCCGGCGCCGAGCAGGACGATCTCCACGTCCGCCAGCGCCTTGTCGACGATCTGGAGCGCATTGGACAGGGCGGCGAACACGACCACGGCGGTGCCGTGCTGGTCGTCGTGGAAGACGGGGATGTCGAGCCGCTCGCGCAGGCGGGCCTCGACGGCGAAGCAGCGCGGGGCGGCGATGTCTTCGAGGTAGATGCCGCCGAAGACCGGCGCCAGGCGGACGACGGTCTCGACGATCTCGTCGGGATCCTGGGTGTCCAGGCAGAGCGGAAAGGCGTCGACGCCCGCAAACTCATGGAAGATGAGGCACTTGCCCTCCATGACGGGCATGGCGGCCAGCGGGCCGAGATTGCCGAGGCCGAGAATGGCCGAGCCGTCGGAGACGACGGCGATGGTGTTGCCCTTGATGGTGAGGTTCCAGGCGTCGTCGGCGTGGTCGGCGATGGCGCGGCAGACTCGGGCGACGCCGGGCGTATAGGCCATCGAGAGATCGTCCCGGGTCTTGAGCGGGATCCGGCCGGACACCTGGATCTTGCCGCCGAGGTGCAGCAGGAAGGTGCGGTCAGAGACGTGGAGAACCCGGACCCCCGCGACGGCGTTGACGGCGTCGGCGATGCGCCGCTCGTGCGCTTCA
The DNA here is from genome assembly GCA_016199325.1 of Chloroflexota bacterium. The sequence continues at coordinate 7,750 of JACQGW010000178.1, read as the reverse complement.
TCGCTGGCGGCGACGGTGATGTCGCGGACGGTCGTGCCCCCGCCGGTTCGGACGATGTCGACGGCGCCGATGAGGCCGCCGACACTGCCGACGGCGCTGGTGATCAGCCCCAGCATCCCCGGCCGGCTGGCGTATTCGCACCGCAGGGTGATGCTGTAACTGGCGCTCGGGTGCAAGTCATGACTCATCGAGGTACCCCTTGTCGGAAAGTGCGCGCGTAGATGCCGGCCCTGGCCGGCTTCTTGCTGAAGCACTCCCAACATAGCAGTGCGACGTAAAGATCGGCGCCAATGCACGTAAACGCTGGGTAATAGCCTGTCCGGCAGTTGGGTGCCCGATGTCCTCCCGCAGTTGACTTGAACGCGATCTCGTGGTAGCATGTCCGAGCTACCAGGCAGTGGGCCGAACGGCGGTTGGGTGACCGCCGCCCAAATCTTCTGAGAGGAGAATCTCGATGGCGAGAATCACCGTCAGCGTCATCAAAGCCGATGTCGGCGGCTACGTCGGTCACGGCGAAGTGCATCCGGCGATGATGGAGAGATCGCGGCAGTTGCTGGCTCAATCGGACTTGCTCATCGACTTCCACGTCACCCGGGTCGGCGACGATATCAACCTGATCATGACGCACCAGCACGGGGTGGACAGCCCCCGCATTCATGGGTTGGCCTGGGACACCTTCAAGCAGGTCACCGAAGTGGCACGGGAGCTCAAGCAGTACGGAGCGGGTCAGGACCTGCTGGTCGACGCCTTCTCCGGCAACGTTCGGGGCCTGGGGCCCGGGGTCTGCGAGATGGAGTTCGAGGAGCGGCCGTCCGAGCCGATCATCGTGTTCATGGCCGACAAGACAGAGCCCGGCGCCTGGAACTTTCCCCTGTACAAGATCTTTGCCGATCCCTTCAACACCCCCGGCCTGGTGATCGACAGCAAGATGCATCGGGGATTCACCTTCGAGGTCCACGATCTGAAGGCGGGGACCTGCATCACGCTCGACTGCCCGGAGGAGCTCTACGACCTGCTGATGTTCATCGGCGCGCCGGGGCGTTTCGTGATGAAACAGGTGATCTCGCGTGAGATGAACGAGATCTGCGCCGTCGCCACGACGACCAAGCTCAGCCTGATCGCCGGGCGCTACGTCGGCAAGGATGACCCGTCGCTCATCGTTCGCTGCCAGAGCGGGATGCCGGCGGTGGGCGAGGTGATCGAGCCCTTTGCGGTCCCGTACTGGGTCAACGGCTGGATGCGAGGGAGTCACTGCGGGCCGCTGATGCCCTGCGCCGTCGAGGATGCTCGACCCAGCCGCATGGATGGCCCGCCGCGGGTCGTCGCGCTGGGGTTCCAGATCGCCAACGGCAAGCTCATCGGCCCGCGGGACATGTTTGCCGACAGCGGCTTCGATCGGGCACGGCAGATCGCCAACGAGATGGCCGACATGATGCGGCGGCAGGGGCCGTTCGAGCCGCATCGCCTGCACCTGGACGAGCTCGAATACACGACGATGCCCCAGATCATGGCCCGACTCCAGACCCGCTGGCAGGAGATCCCCGAGCCCGGCCAGACGGCCAGGGAGCTCGTCGCTGCCGGCGACGCCACCGCCACCGGCGACGGGTCGGACATCGACTGAGCACGCGTCACGGAGCGGGGGGGAACTCGTAGGAACTCGGGCGAGTTCTGTCATGAGTCCACTGAAAAAAGCCGGATCGCGCGTATCCGACTGGCGGAAACACTCGTGAAATCGGCGCTTGAATCGCGCCAGAGAGCCTTTTCTCAGTGGACTCCTGTCATGCGGAGCCGCAGCGACGCATCTCCCCAGGCCGAACGCGCAGCTGCCGGGGAGATGCTTCGCAGCGGCTCCGCATGACTGAACTCCCCCGAGTCCCCAGCGTGGACCCGCAGCGGCTCAGCATGACTGAACTCCCCCGAGTCCCCAGCGTGAACCCGCAGCGGCTCCGCATGACCGAGTTCCCCGGAGTCCCCAACGTGGAACCGCAACGGCTCCGCATGACCGAGCTCCTACGAGTTCCTACGATCTCCCCTCCCTCAGCCGGACCAGGATGGCTTTGATCAGCGCCTCGTCCCGCTTCAGACTCTGGCGGAGGTCATAGTTCTCCGTGTTGGAGACCTCCATCCGCAGGTCGCCGAGGTAGGTGGTAAGAACCCTGTCTAGCAGCGCCACTTCGTCGGGTTGGAGAGAGAGCTCCATTGGCTGTTCCTCCCGGCTTGCCGGATACACGCCTCAAGGGTACTTGGGGCCGAGCACAGTGTCAATAGCGTTTCGTCGGGCTGTGTTGGCTCGATGCCGAAGGGGCGGCCACACCCGACTCACCCCTCCAGGGTGGGAGCGCACGCGGAGGCGTGAGGGCCGCGGAGGCGGAGCGCGCAGGTTCGTCGTGTACACTCGCACGTGCGCTCCCTGGCGTCAGCGTCTCGACCACGCTGGCCGGCGACCAACACCGGCGGAGCGCACCGATCCGAGCCGCGAACGTGAGTGAGCCGTTCCCCGGCGCGCGATCGACTCCCGCGCGCAGGGGAGCGGCTCCCTTCCGTTCGCGGCTCGGAGGCTGGGCGGGCTGCGCGCGGGCTTTGCGGCGGGGTGCATGGCAAGAAGCCTGATGGGGGATCTGGTCAGCCTGGGCGGATATGTGCTAGGATCCGGCAGGCGTCGATTGGGGGGATTGAGACGATTTGGGAAGGGAGGGGGTCGGCGATGGCCGGGGAACTGGTGCTGGTGCTCCTGGTGATCCTCATCCTGGTCGGTCCTGGTCGCCTGGCCGAGATGCCTGGCCTCCTGGTCGGGAAAAGGCCCGGGGGGTCTCGAAGCGCGGCGAAACGTGCGAGAAGAGAAGGCCATTCCGACGGTGGCCGTCCGGCGCCCTCGCCGGGAGCGGGCGCTGCGAGGGTGGACGGCCCCAGGGCGGAGCGAAGGAGCTCCCTCAAGCTCGTCTGGAAGTGGTCCAACGTGGCCGGCTGGGCCATGATCGTCGGCGGGCTTGGACTGATCGTCGGAGACCTGTTCTGGTGGCACATCGGCCCGCCTGTGCAGGGACCTGCCGTCCTCCTCCTCCTGGTCGGCCCGTGGCTGATCTTTTAGAGCAGTTGCATCGCCGCCTCCGAAGTGGCAGACTTACCGGTGCCCGGACGTCTCGGCGGCGGATTCGGAGCGTGGTGGAGGGGACATGGGGCGAATTGTCCTGATCGGCGGCGGCGTGATCGGCCTGTGTACGGCCCTGGCACTCGACCGGCGTGGCGCGCGCGTGACGGTGATCGAGGCGGCGGAGCCGGGGCGGGGCGCCTCGCACGGCAACGCCGGCTGGATCGTGCCGTCGCTCTCCGGACCTGTGCCGGGGCCGGGGATCCTGGCTGCATCCCTCAAATGGATGCTCCGGTCGGATAGCCCGCTGTACATCAAGCCGCGGGCCGATCCCTCCTTCGCACGGTGGCTGCTGGCGTTCTGGCGCCACTGCAACGCAGCGGACCACCACGCCGGGTTCCAGGCCACGTTTGCGCTGGGGAGCCGGACCATGGCGCTCTTCGACGAGCTGGCCGCCTGCGGGATCCCGTTCGAATACCACAGGACCGGTATTCTGTTCGTCCACCGGCTGCCCGGCGATCTCCAGCGCCACTGGCACGAGCTGTCGCAGCTCCGGGCGTACGGGTATGCTCCCGAGCTGCTGGAAGGCGATGCCCTTCGCGCCAGGGAGCCGGCGCTGGTGGAGGGCCTGGCCGGGGGGATCTTCGTCGGCAACGAGCGTCACGTCCGCGTTGACACGCTCATGAGCGGGCTCGTTGAGCATCTGCTCGGTCGGGGTGTCGAGATCCGGCGCCAATGTCCGGTCGTCGGCTTCGAGCGCACAGGCCCCATCGTGCGGGCAGTTCGGACCGCCGACGGGCCGGTCGAGGCGGACCAACTGGTCATCTGCGCCGGCGCCTGGACCGCGGCGGTGGCACGGCTCGTCGGGGCGTCGCTTCCTGTCGAGGCCGCCAAGGGCTACAGCATCGACTTCATGCCGCCGCCGCTGGCGGTATCTCAGCCCATCTACCTGCACGAGCCGCGGGTGGCCGTGACGCCGCTGGACGGAGCCGTCCGATTGGCCGGCACGATGGAGCTGTCGGGCGTGAACGACCGGATCCTCGACACGAGAGTGGAGGCGATCCTGCGTGCTCCCCGGCGCTACCTGCGTGGCTGGCCGGCCGATGCGCCGCACAAGCCGGCCTGGAGCGGTCTGCGGCCGCTCGCCCCCGACGGTATTCCGGTGATCGGCCCGATCCCCGGGCTCGACAATCTCTTCGTGGCCAGTGGACACGGCATGCTGGGAGTCAGCCTGGGCCCGGCGACCGGCGAGGCGGTGGCAGAGATGCTCCTGTCGGGCCGACCGCCTGCGGTCCTGGAGCCGTTCAGCCCGGCGCGCTTTCGCCGCGGTTGATTTGAGGGAGGGTGAGATGCTCAAGCAAGTGTTGGAGATCTACGACCTGCTCGACAGCGCCAAGGTCAACGGGGACGTCGTCGCCGCGTTCTTCGCCCGCCGTGGGTGGCCGGACGTCCGGGTCGAGACGGTGAGCGGACCGCGCGGCAGCACCGATTTCGTCAAGCTCGTCGTGCCGGGGACGGCGGGCCGGAGCAGCGGGGGAGGGACGCCAACCCTCGGCGTCATCGGCTTTCTGGGCGGCATCGGCGCCCGGCCCGAGCAGATCGGCCTCGTCTCCGATGGAGACGGCGCCGTCGCCGCGCTGTCGGCGGCGCTCAAGCTCATGGACATGCAGGCGAGCGGCGATCTCCTGGCCGGCGACGTCGTCGTCGCCACGCACGTCTGCCCGCGCGCCGGCACCATCCCCCACGACCCCGTGGCGTTTCTCGGCTCGCCGATCGACATCCCGGCGATGAACCGCGCCTGCGTCGAGCCGCAGATGGAGGCGATCCTCTCCCTCGACACGACGAAGGGGAACCGCATCGTGAACCATCGCGGCTTCGCCATCTCGCCGACCATCAAAGAGGGGTACATCCTCCGCGTCAGCGAGGATCTCCTCGGCATCATGCAGATCGTCACCGGGCGGCTGCCGGTGGTGTTCGCCGTCACCACGCAGGACATCACGCCGTACGGCAACGGCGTCTTCCACCTCAACTCGATCCTGCAGCCGGCGACGGCGACGAGCGCGCCGGTCGTCGGCGTCGCCATTACGGCGGAGACCGCCGTGCCCGGCGTCGCCACCGGTGCAAGCCATGAGGTCGACATCGAGCAGGCTGCCCGATTCGCCGTCGAGACCGCCAAAGCCTTCGGCGCCGGTCGCTGCCGCTTCTACGATGCCGACGAGCTCGCCCGTCTGGTCGAGCTCTACGGGCCGATGACGCACCTCCAAACGCTGGGAGCGAAACGATGAGTCGAGTGATCGGGACGGTAACGGTGGGCCAGGCGCCGCGGTCGGACGTCGTCCCCGAGGTCCTGGCGATTCTCGGGTCGGACGTCGAGGTTGTCGAGTGCGGCGCGCTCGACAAGGTCGGGATGGACGTCGTTCGGGCGAAGGGGCTGGACGCCAACGGACCGGTGCTCGTGACGCGCATGCGGGACGGCACCGAGGTGCGCATTCGGGAGGGCTTCGTCGTTCCTCGCATGCAGGCGTGTCTGGACTGGCTCCAGCCGCAGGTCGACGTGATCCTGATGCTCTGCACCGGCAGCTTCCCCGAGATCCGGTCGGATCGACTGGCGATCTACCCCGAGCACGTCCTCTACAACGTCGTCCGGGCCGTGCAGATCGGCGGTCGTCTCGGCGTTCTCTGCCCGGCGGTCGAACAGGAGGGGTTCCAGTACGAGCGCTGGGGCAAGATCGTCCCCGACGTCGTCGTCGCCTCTGCGTCGCCGTATACGGAAGCGGAGAGGCTGCCCGCCGCCGCCGAGACGCTCCGCCGAGCCGGCGCCGGCCTGATTGTCATGGACTGCATCGGCTACACCCGGGCGATGGGTCAGGTCGTCCGAGCCACGGCGGGCATCCCGACCATCGTCGCCCGATCGGCCCTCGCCCACGTCGCCGCAACGCTCCTGGAGTGATCAGGAACGGGGGGCTCTGGTTTCTGGTTCGAGGGGCATCGACGCAGCCCCAAACCAGAAACCAGTAACCCCGTTCGCGGCTAGGACGTAGAGAGCGGCTCGACAACGCCCGTGGCCCGCATCGCCGCCCGGCTGATGTCGCCGATGGCCTGCTCGCCGACGTGCTGATCGGGCAGTCCCTCGCAGAAGACGCTGACGATCAGCCGACCCTTCTCCGTCAGAATGAACCCGACGTCGTTCGTCACCCCGGCGACGCTGCCGGTCTTCGATCCCCAGCGGATGCCCTCCCGCTCCGGCAGATGGCGGGCGATCCGCCGCCGGTTCTGCTGCGACTCCAGCATGGCGGCCATCCGCTCGCAGGCGTCCGCCGATGCCGCCTGCTTGTCCAGGATGGCCGCCACCGCCGCCGCATAGTCGCCGGGGGTTGCCCAGTTCTCCTGTTCGTCGCCCTGCGCCGGACGTCCTTTCATCTTGCGGCCGAGGATCGAGCCGGCCATCCCGAGTGAGCGCATGGTCTCGTTGACCCGCTCCATCCCGGCCAGGTCGATCAGGATGTTCGTCGCCGCGTTGTCGCTGATGCTGATCATCAGGTAGATGAGGTCGTTCAGCGTCAGCGCGAGGCCGTCGTGGAGGTGGAGCAGGACCCCACTGCCGTGCGCCTTCTCCTCCTGCCGTAAGACGTGGGGATCGTCGAGCGATCGCTCGCCGCGGTCGATCTGCCGGTAGACCTCGACCATGATCGGGATCTTCACCGTGCTGGCCGCCCGGAAGCGCCGGGTGGCGTTGTGGGAGAACACCACGCCGTCCGGCGCCACCACCAGCACGCCGACGGTGCCGCCCGTCTCCTCTGCGCTGCGGATCGACTCCTCGACCTCGCTCCACTTCGTCTTCTGGCTGACCATGATTCTCCTTTCCTCCGGCGACGCGCGCGGTGAGCGCCGGCTGCCGCCGCATTGTACCACTCCCCGTTGCAGTGTATCATGAGGACGGCGAGAACGCCGTGGACTCGACAGGTGGGGGGAACTCCTTGGCGCGAGATTGGCTGGCTGAGCTTGGCTCGGCAACGGGAGACCATCGACGGGGCAGCGAAGGGCGCGCGGTGTCCACGTCCTGTCCAGCCGCGGAGGAGCTGCGGGGGTACTACGTCGCCTTTGCGGCCAGGCTGGCGGACGACGATCTTCCGACCGCGCAGCGAGCGGTAGCTGCGCATGCGTTCGCTTGTCCTCGCTGTTATGAACGGCTGCTCTCCTGGCTCCGGGAGGACGCCGCGGCCGCCGTCGGCTGCTCCCGGTAGGCCCGCAAGGCCCGGTAGTAGGTCAGCGGTCCAGGAAGGCGGTGAGCAGTTTCCGATGGTGGGCCACCACCGGCATCAACTTCTTGGAGTGGCGGGCGTCACGGACCCAGCACAGCGCCAACGCGATCGTCACCCATTTGAACTGCGGCGCATCGTCGCACAGCAACACCTGGACGACCGGCGTCGCCGTCTGGGCATGGTAGGCCGCTATCGCCGTCGCTTCCCGGATCCACCGCTCCTGCTGCGCCCCCAGCGTCGGCAGGTGCGTCTTGAGCCAGGCGGTGAAGACCGCCTCCGGCTGCGGCCCCGCACGGGGGAGGGCGGTCAGGCGGCGCCGCAGGGCCGCCGACAGCCCCACCGCCTCCAAGTAGGCCAGCGCCTCGTCATTGAGCAGGTACGTCCGCTCGGCCTGGTTCTG
>JACQGW010000155.1 GCA_016199325.1 Chloroflexota bacterium | reverse complement strand
CCCCGTATTGCTGAGCCGCCGCGACGCATCTCCGCGACGGTGTCGGTACCGGCCGGGGAGAGGATTCGCTGTGGCTCAGCATGACGGAGGAGGTCCGGCCGGGTCGGCAGGCTACGTACCGGATGCATCGATTGGAGCGGTCCGCACAAGGATCGACCAAACGATCAACCGACGTTCTTGGCGTCTTCTTTGGCGATCTTGGCGTCTTGGCGGTTCGTTGTCTGTCGCAACCGTTGCAGGTAGGGAGGTGGCTAGCAGTGCCCCGAGATGAGAAGCGGCGCCAGCGATCGCTGGAGCGCAAAGCCGCAAAGCGTAAAGAGAAGCGGCAGATCGTGAGACAGGTCGGCGGTCTCGCTCTACCGTCGGCCGCGCCGCGGCCGGCACCGCGCTCGGCCGAGACCTGGCCCATGCACGAGTGCCTGATTTCGCGCGATTGGCAGCAGGAGGCGGCGCTCGTTCAGGCCGTGGTCGCGCGGCGCTCGCCGAGCGGGGAGATCGGCGCCGGCATCTTCCTCATCGACCTCGGTTGTCTCGGCGTGAAGAACGCGTTCACCAGGCTGTACCCCACGCAGGCAGAGTACGAGTGGGAGGTGCGGGAGCGCATCGCCGCCGAAAAGCCGATGGTCAAGGCCGACCTGAACCTGGTGGCGAAGATCATTCGAGAGGGCATCGCCTACGCCAGTGCCGTTGGCATCGACCCGCATCGCGACTACTACAGGGCGGAGCCGCTGCTGGCGGGCGCCGACCCCGACGCCGTGTCCGTCCACGTGCCGCTGGGCAGGGACGGCAAGCCGTTCTACCTGGCCGGCCCCTACGACGACGTTCGGAGCATCATGGCGAAGCTCACGAAAGCGGTCGGGCCCGACGGCTTCCATTACCTGATCGGCGGTCCGGTCAGCTAATTGGAACAACACCCCGGACCGGAGCTCGCTCGACAGATCGAGGCGCAGTTTCGTGAGCACGATTCAGGACGATGATTGAGGATTGAGGAGGACGACGAGGATCGATGAAGGTCCATGAGTACCAGGCGAAGGCGCTCCTGGCCGAGTTCGGCGTTCCAGTGCCGACCGGGCGGGTCGCCGAATCGCCGGCCGAGGCCGGCCGGATCGCCGCCGAGCTGGGCGGCCGGGTCGTCGTCAAGGTGCAGATCCACGCCGGCGGGCGCGGCAAGGCCGGCGGCATCCGGCTGGTGGATTCGCCGGAAATGGCCGAGCAGGCCGCGGCTGAGTTGATCGGCCGCCGCCTGGTCACCCACCAGACCGGCCCGGACGGCGTGGTCGTTCGCCGGGTGCTCGTCGAGCAGCCGGCGGCCATTCGGCGTGAGCTCTATCTGGCGATCCTCGTCGACCGAACATGCGGGAGGCCGGTCGTCATGGCGAGTGCGAGCGGCGGCATGGAGATCGAGGAGGTCGCCGCCCACCATCCCGAGGCTATCCTCCGCGTCCACGTCGATCCGGTGGCCGGCTTCCGGCCGTTCCAGGCCCGCCGACTCGCCTTCGGCCTCGAGCTGGACGGCCAGATCCGAGCCTTCACCGACCTGGCGTCCGGCCTCTATCGCCTCTTCGTCGAGAAGGACTGCTCGCTCGCCGAGATCAACCCCCTCGTGCTGACCGACGACGATCGGCTACTGGCGCTCGACTGCAAGCTGACATTCGACGACAGCGCGCTCTTCCGCCATCCGGAGGTCGCCGCCCTGCGGGACCTGGCCGAGGAGGACCCTCTGGAGGTCGAGGCGTCCAAGTTCGGGATCAGTTACGTCAAGCTGGCGGGGCAGATCGGCTGCATGGTGAACGGCGCAGGGCTGGCCATGGCGACGATGGACATCATCAAGCTCGCGGGCGGCGAGCCGGCCAACTTCCTCGACGTCGGCGGCGGCGCCAGCGCCGACCAGGTCACCAACGCCTTCCGGATCCTGCTCTCGGACCCGAATGTGAAGGCCGTGCTCGTCAACATTTTCGGCGGCATCACCCGCTGCGACGTCGTCGCCCGGGGGATCCTCGAAGCGGCGCAGCGGGTCTCGCTGACCCTTCCGGTGGTCGTGCGCCTCGCCGGCACCAACGTCGAAGAGGGCCAGCACATCCTGGCCGAGTCCGGGCTGCACTTCATCATCGCCAGCGACCTGCGGGACGCCGCCGAAAAAGCGGTCGCCGCCGTCGGCGCGTCGGAGGTACGGGGCTCATGAGTATTCTCGTCGACGACGGGACGCGCCTGCTCGTGCAGGGGATCACCGGCCGGGAGGGGAGCTTTCACGCTCGCCAGGCCATCGCCTACGGCACCCGGGTCGTCGCCGGCGTCACCCCCGGCAAGGGTGGCACGGCGCTGGACGACGTGCCGGTCTTCAACACCGTCGAGCAGGCCGTCCGGTCAACGGGGGCCAACGTCAGCATCATCTTCGTTCCCCCGCCCTTCGCCGCCGACGCTATTCTCGAGGCGGCCGACGCCGAATTGCCGCTGGTGATCTGCATCACCGAGGGGATCCCGACGGCCGACATGGTCGTCGTCGCCCGCGCGCTGGCGGGCGGCCCGACGCGCCTCATCGGACCCAATTGTCCCGGGATCATCTCGCCCGGCAAGGCGAAGATCGGCATCATGCCCGGCCACATCCACCGGCCGGGGCGGGTGGGCATCGTCTCCCGCAGCGGAACGCTCACCTACGAGGTCGTCGACCAACTGACGCGTCGGGGCATCGGGCAATCGACGGCCGTCGGCATTGGCGGCGACCCGATCATCGGAACGACGTTTGTGGACGTGCTGGCGCTGTTCCAGGCCGATCCGGAGACCGACGCCATCGTGCTCATCGGCGAGATCGGCGGGACGGCCGAGCAGGAGGCGGCGGCATTCGTCCGCGACCACCTGACGAAGCCGGTGGTCGGGTTCGTGGCCGGGCGGACCGCGCCGCCGGGCCGCCGTATGGGCCACGCGGGCGCCATCATCGCCGGCAGTGCCGGCACGGCCGCCGAGAAGATGGCGATCATGCGAGAGGCCGGCCTGGCCGTCGTCGAGAGCCCCGCCGACATCGGCGCCCAAGTAGCGGAGGTCCTCAGGGGTCGGGGGGATCGCGCGTAGTCTGGCATAGTTCAAGGTTCAAGGTTGGGGAACAGCCGCCCGGCCTCGAACCCTGACCCGTTCCACGTCGCCCCAGTGGCGCATCCGGCAAGTCCCTCGCGGCCGGATGCCCCCGTCTGTCATGCTGAGCCGCAGCGAAGCATCTCCCCGGCCTGGACCAGCAGCGTCCGGGAGATGCCTCGCTGCGGCTCAGCATGACGGAGAGGGCCGTCGACCTGCAACGGACTTGCCGGATGCACCAGTTAGTCGACCACGGCCAGCTCCGGCTTGATCGTCACCGTTCGGGTGAGCGAGTTGCCGACCGGGGAGGTCGCGATCGTCTGCTCCCAGATGGCGCCGAGCGTCGCCGCGTCGGCGTCCGCCTGGACGAAGAGCTTTGCGCGAATCGCGTCGAACCCCGAATGGCCCTCGTTCGCCAGGCCGAAGAACGTCAGGACGTTGTTCTGCGTCGACTCCAGGGTCACCTCCAGATTGTAGATCTCGATGCCCCGCATCGTCGCCGTCAGCACGAATCCGGTCGCGTAGCAGGCGCCGAGGGCGCCGAGCACGTACTCCATCGCGTTCGGCGCCTCGTCGTCACCCTTGAGGTGGGGGGGCTCGTCGACGACGAAGGTGTGGTTGCGCACCAGGGCTTTGAGCTTGAAGCCGCCCTGCCAGCGCACGCGCGACGTCTTCGGCGCCCGCCCGGCGCCGGGTTGCGCGGCGACCGTCTGGAGCGCCTCCGCGATCTCCTGAGGCTTGAGCCCGTTCAACACCGCGGTCTCGACCATGTGCTGTCCCCTTCTCAGGCGTATTGTTGCCGGAGCGCCCGGGCCGCCTTGGCGATCGTCGCCAGCTTGCGGGATGCGACCTCCGGCGGATTCATCGGCCGTTCGGCAAAGGTCCCGAAGCCGCAATCCGGGTTCAAGTAGATCTGGCCCGGCTCGTAGTAGGCCAGCGCCTCCTGGACCCGATTGGCGACGAAGTCGGGCGGCTCGACCACGTCGGTGCGCGGGTTGACGACGCCCAGGCCCATCTCCCGCTGGCGCGCATAGCGCTCGAAGGCGGCCAGCTCGCCGGCGCGCGGCGTCGCGAACTCGAGGACCAGTTGGTCGAGCAGCATGGCGTGGAGATAGTCGACCAGGGGCCGGTAGTCGCCCTGGAGCAGGGTGGATTCCTGGCGGCTCCAGTTGCCGCGGCAGACGTGGATGCCCTTCTTGACGCCGTCCACGCCCTTGACGACCGCGTTCATCAGGCGGACGGCCCAGAGGAGCTCCCGGCCGGGGTCGCCGGACGACGCCGCCATGGAGGCGCACATGAACGTCCGCTCCTTCACCTCCGGGCGGAAGACGACGTTGGTGAGGACGGGCTCGTCGAACTGGACGAACTCGACGCCGGCGTCGCGGAGGTCGATCAGCTCGTCGCGCAGGATCTGGACGACGTCGCCGGCCAGGTCATCCATTGTGGGATAGACCCGGTTGGAGACGCCCTTGACCCACATCGACCGGGTCAGCAGGTAGGGACCCGGCAGCGCGATCTTGATGGGCTTACTCGTATGCTTTCGCAAGAACTGATAGTCGTCGAGCGCGAGCGGTCGGCGGCGGCTGACGCGGTCGACGACGGTCGCGTTGTGGATCGCGAACGCCGGCGCGTCCATGCTGCGCAGGATCTGGTCGAACGCAGCGCGGTCTTCCACGACGTCCAGCAGATCGGCGAGCGACATGAGCTTGACGCCTTCGAGCTTGTCGGCGACGAAGGCGAAGAAGTTCACGCGGCGCTGCTCGCCGTCGCTGACGATGTCGACGCCCGCATCCTCCTGATAGCGGAGCGCCTCCAGCACGGCCCGATCGGCGATCTCGTCGAACTGGTCTTCCGACAGACTGCCGGCGCGGCGCCTGCGAAAGGCTGTCACGAGATAGTCCGGCCGTGGCCAGCTTCCGACCACGGTCACCGGGAAAAGCGGGAGATTGCTCAGTGTCATCGACCTCTCTTCCTTTCCTTTGAGCTCTAGGCATCTGGTGGCAGCAAGCGTGGCTCGTCGTGCGTTGCGGCGCGTGCCGACAGCCACTCGATCGGCACGTCCAGCAGGTTGCGGCGGCTCTTGCTCATCTTCTCACCGTCGCTGCCGAGCAGCACCGGCGTGAACAGCTTGTTCATCCGCGGCGGCGCTCCTTGCAGCAGCGCGACGACGCTCTCCAGGAAATCGATCGTCCGCGTCTCGGCGAAGTCGCCACCGAAAACCCAGGCGTCCGGGTCCACGGCGCGGCACTTCGCCGCGCCCAGCAGGTGCGTGTAGAGCCAGTAGTCGAGCTGGCCGCACGCGGCGCCGGTTGTCGTGCCGCACTGCCGGCACGCAAACGAGACCTGATCGCTCGTCCGATCGTAGGCCGTCGCACCGTCGATCGAGTGGCAGGCCGGGCAGACCGCGCCAAGGAACTGGGCGCGGCCGGCGTCGACCGGCACGCCGAAGGCGGCTTCGATCCGAGCGGCCAGCGCCCCCGGGTCGGCCAGCCCGCGCCGGAGCGCGTCGGCAAATACGGGCACGTCGCGAAACGTCGAGACCCGGCGGACGTCGACGACGACGTCCGGGAAGCGTTCGCCAAGCGGCCGCAGCTCGGCCCGGAGCCGGCGCTCCCAGTGATCGACGAGCGAGGCGCAACACCCGGCGGGGTCGGCCTGGTGCTGGAACGAGCGACCGCGCGGCACGAAGTTGAAGCGATAGCCGGGCAGGTGGTCCAGGGTATCGGTATCCCAGTCGTTGAGCGTGACGACGTAGCGGAAGTTGGCCGGGCGGCCGAGCCGGTGCAGCTCGGCCGCCAGCAGATGCGGATAGACGACGATCGGCAGCTTGTTGCCGGCGTGGAGGCCGTAGGGCCGTGACCCGGCGTGGACGACGGCCTGATCGGGCAGCACGCCAGCGAGGGCGCGCAGCCCGCTGGCGAAGAAGTAGCGACTCATGATGTCAGCCCCCGTCGTGAACGAATGCTGCGCTCGACCGTGTTGAATAGGAGCCCGTCGACGACGAGCCCGATGGCGGCGAGGACGACCATCACCATCCCCGCGGTGTTGATCTGGTCGAGCTGGCGCGCGACCGCGATCAGGCCGCCGAGGCCCTCCTGCCCGGGGCCCGTACGGGCAGCCAGGATGATCTCGGCCGCCATCAGCGAGCGCCAGCAGAAGGCCCAGGAGATCCGCATCCCGGCGACGATGCTCGGAATCGACGCCGGAAACACCACCCGGGTGAACATCGCCAGCCCCCGGACGCCGAGGGTTCGGGCAACCTTCACGTACGCCGGGGGAACCGTCCGGACGCCGCTGCTCGTGCTGACGACCACGGGGAAGACGCCGCCGGTGACGACGATGAAGATCTTCGCCGACTCGGAGACGCTCGTAAACCAGACGACGGCGAGCGGCACCCAGGCGATCCCCGGAATCGGCTGGAGCAGCCGAACGATCGTGCCCAGCGTCCAATCGGCCACCGGAAAGCGTCCGATCAGCATGCCGATGGGAATGCCGATGGCCAGGCTCAGCGCGTAGGCCATCAGCATGCGGCGCAGGCTGATCGAGAGGCCGGTCGCCAGCCCACCGTTCGCCCACCAGTGGCCGAAGCTCTGGGCGATGCCCCGCGGCTCGGGAAAGAGCGTCTGCTCGAAGAGGCGCAGGTCGGCGACGAGCTGCCAGAGGACGACCAGCGCGAAAACGCTGGCCGCCGAGATGGCAGCGCGGCGGATGTCGCTCCGCCGTCGAAGAGGGAGGGCTACTCCGACCATGCCACACGCTCACGCTGAGCGAGCCGTACCTGCTCGGTCAATTGCGCCAGGATGCGCTCACGGATCTCGTTCAGGTCCCGGCTGGTCCGCTTGCGTGGACGGGGCAGGTCGATGCGGATGTGGTCCAGGACGCGCCCCGGCCGGGCCGACAGCACCGTCACGGTGTCGGCCAGGAAGAGCGCCTCGTCGACGCTGTGGGTGACAAAGACGACGGTCTTGGGCTCGCGCCCCAGCAGGTCGAGCAGGTCCTCCTGCATCAGGTTGCGCGTCTGGGCGTCGAGCGCGGCGAACGGTTCGTCCAGCAGCAGCGCCTTCGGCTCCATTGTCAGGGCGCGGGCGATCGCGACGCGCTGCTGCATGCCACCCGAAAGCTGATGGGGGTAGGCTCGGGAGAAGCCGTCGAGACCGACCCGAGCCAGCGCGGCGTCGGCGCGGCGCCGGCGCTCGGCCACTGGCACGCCGATGGCGCGGAGGCCGAACTCGACGTTCTCCCGGGCCGTCAGCCAGGGGAAGAGCGTGTACGCCTGAAAGACGAGGACGCGGTCGGGGCCGGGCGCCGCGACCGGGGCATCGCCAAGCAGCACGGCTCCGGCAGTTGGCCGATCCAGTCCGGCGATCAGGCTCAGGATGGTCGACTTGCCGCAGCCGCTGGGGCCGACGATGCAGGCAAACTCACCCTCCGCAACCGCCAGGCTGACGCCTGCGAGCGCCTGGATCGGACCGTGGTCGGTCGGGTACGCCTTGGAGACGGCGCAGAGCTCGATCTTCACGGCTTGACCTGTGGCAACCCCTGCTGGCTGAGGACTTCGTTGAGCGGGCCGAGGTCGAAGAGCTCATCGACAGACGGAACCGCGGCGATCCGGTCGGGATAGGTCTCACGGGCGAGGCGGGCGAACTCGATCACCGCCCCGATGCTCGGATCGTAGGTGCTGCGGCCGCGGTCCAGGCCGGCCGCAATCGTTGGCTTCGGCAGCTCCGCCCCCTGCATCGCCAGGATCTGATCGTAGAGGACCTGAATCGCGGCGTCGCGGTTGCCGACGACGAACTGATTGGCCTCGACGTGTGCCGCCAGGAATCGCTTGAGCAGGTCCCTGTGGTTCGCCAGCAGGTCGGTGCTGGCGATGAGCAGGCTGCTCGGGTAGTTGCCCTGCCGCCAGACGGCGTCCCAGTCGACGAGCACCCGGGACTTCACCGACGGATCGAGCAGGATGCGCGAGGCCCACGGCTCGAACGTGATGATCCCGTCGGCGCTGCCTTCGCGGAGCTTGGCCAGCATGTCGGCGGGATTCGACGTGACGACGCGCACGCGCCCGGGGCCGGCGTCGGCGCTGGCCTGGAGCCCGGCCTGCGGCAGGATCGCCGCCCGCAGCACGATGTCCTGGAAGTTGGCGATGCCGGGTACGGCGACGGTCTTGCCGGCCAGGTCCTTCACGCTCTCGATGTTCCGATCGGCGCGGACGACGAGGACCGTTCCGCCGACGTTCGTCCCGCCGACGATCTTGAAGTTCGGCTTCTGGACGAACGACAGGAGCGCCGGAACGGAGCCGGTATAGGCGATGTCGACTTCGCCGTTGCGGAATGCGGCCATGATCTGGTTGCCGTCGGGGTAGGCGCGCCGCTCGATGGTGACGTTCGGGAGCTGCTGCGCGAAGTAGCCCTTGCCGACGCCGACGAAGATCTGCGGCTGCGTGACACTGTAGAGATGGGCGACGACGAGGGTGGACTTGCCGGGGGCCGGTGACTGGCACCCTGCCAGCACGACGGCCAGGGCCAGCACCGGCGCCACGACCCACGATCTCAGGAACATGACGGCCATCACTCACCACCGAAATTCGGGGGGCACGACGTACTCCCACGCCTCGCCCCCCCGATACCGCCGGGCAATCTCCAGCGCCTTCGCCAGGTATGGCACTGCAGCCGGCAGGCCACTGCCGTCCGGCACGAAGCCGGCGGCAACGACCCCGACCAGGAGCGCCTCGCCGATCTCGGCGTCCGTCGCCCCGGCCTCGACGGCCGGGACGACGTGGATCAGGCAGGCCGGCGACGCATGGGCGACGCCGATCGCCAGGAAGATGAGCTCCTTGACTCGCCGCGAAAGAGCACCATCGCGCTTGCCGACCTCGTAGTAGTCGGCGAAGCGCTCACCCATCTCCGGACGCACCGCATTGATCCGCGCGAACATGCGCGGCACGAAGAGCATCCGCTCACGCATGTAGGCGTTCGCTGCATCGGCAGAAGTCGTCATACGCTGTGCTCAGAGCTTGGCGGTTGAAACCGCAGGCTACCATCGCGAAGTCGGCCTCCGCCGACTGAACTCAGCCCACGAAGGAGGGCTTCGCGGTGGTAGCCCGCCATTTCAATGGCCGGGCGATCTCCCACCGCATGACGTATGACGTATGACGCATGACGCATGAGGTCTACATCCGGAACTCGGCCGGCTGGAGGTACTCCCACGGCTCGCCGGCCCGATACTTCGCGGCGATGTCGAGCACCTTGGTCGCATACTGGAAGGCGTAGGGAATGCCGGGGCCTTCCGGCACGAACCCGGCGGCAATCGTGCCGATCGAGACGGCTTCGAAGATCTCGGCATCGGTGGCACCGGCTTCGATGGCCGGAATGACGTGGATCAAGCAGGCCGGCGATCGATAGGCAACCCCGATGGAGGTGAACATCAGCTCCTTGACCTTGCGGGAGAGCGCGCCATCGGCCCACAGCGTCGCGTAGAAGTCGGCGAATCGCTCGCCCGCTTCCGGCGCCACGGTGTTGATGATCTGGAACATCCGTGGCGTAAAGAGCATCTTCTCCTTCATGTAGGCGTTGGCTGCCTGGGCGCGTTCCGTCGTCGTCATGGTCGATTCCTCCTCCTTGATAGTATCGATAGTATCGGTTTCTGGTCCGTGGTCTCCGGTCTCTGGTGGAAACCCGAGCCATAGACGATAAACCCTACGGTTCGAGCGGTCGCCGGGTCAGCCAGGTGTAGACGATCCAGGCGCCGACGATGGCGGCGGTGATCACGGGCACGGCGTTCTCCACGATCGGGTGGAGGAGCAGATAGACCACCGCCACCAGCCACAGCGCGTACGAATACCAGCGCAGCCAGGCCGGCGGGCGCCCGCGCCCAACCTGGATGCCGTCGCCATAGTCGTCGGCCGGGGCCGAGCCCGGCAACCCCGCCTGCGTTTGCTCAGTCATCGTCGAACACCTGATACTTCGTCTCCTCGACGAACTGTCCGCTGCGCCATCCCCAGACCAGGAATCCCGCCCAGATGAGGAGGATGAGCGCAACGACGCCGATGACGATCCAGCTCCCCGGCCAGTCCATCCCCGCCCTCACTTCAGCGTCAAGAGGTATTCGGCCAGCGCATCCAGCTCGTCGTCGGGCAGGTGCGCAAAGGACGGCATCAGCGTGCCGGGCCGGATGGCGCTCGGGCTCCGGAGATGGCTGATCTGCCAGAGCTTGCTGCCCCCGTACGGCCGCGCCGCCACGCGCGCCAGGTCCGGCCCCAGCCGCTCGGTTCCCCAGAAGACCGGCTGCTGCATCGCGTACTCCCCGGGGACCGACTCGGGACCGATGTCGCCCGGCGCCTCGACGGTGCCGCGGTTGGCTTCCGGCGCCCGGACTTGCTGGGTGTGGCAGTACCAGCACCCTTCACGCTGGTAGATGGCCCGGCCACGCTGTTGCGCCGGCGTATACGCTGCCGTTCCGGGTGGCGGTTCGCCCGACTCCAGCCCCGGCAGCCAGACGGTCACGACGAGGCCAAGCGCGAGGAGCAGCAGCGAGAGCCCCGTCAGCTTGAACAGCGGTGGTGACTGCATCAGGACGCACCTATCATCAGACCCACCGGCGTCGCCGCCGCCCGCGGGCCGCGTGCCGTCAGGATGACGTTGGCGACGAAGGCCAGGATACCGGCGCCCACGACGATACCGGCGATCAGCCGGACGATCATGAACGGCTGCATCGCCGTGACCGAATCCATGAACGGCGCACCGGCTCGCCAGGAGAGCGCCTGCACCCAGCCGGCGATCCAGAGGTCGACCATGAAGACGACCAGGCCGACGGTGACGAGCCAGAAATGCCACGTCATCAGTCGCCGGCTGGCCAGCTCACGCCCGAGGAGGCGCGGCAGCAGCGCGTAGACGAGGGCGAAGGCGAAAAAGGTGTAGTCGGCGACGAACGCCAGATGCGAGTGGCCGACGACCCAGTTCGTGAAGTGGATGAAGGCGCTGAACGTCCGGAACGATTGGGCGATGCCCTGGACGCAGGTGAAGGCGTAGAAGAAACAGGCGACGACGAGGAAGCGGAGCGCAAAGTCAGTGCGAACCCGTCCCCAGCTTCCCTCCATGGTCTTCAGGAAGTTGATCAGGAACGCCGTGTTCGGCACGGCGGCAAGAATCGAGAATGCGACCGAGACGATCTCGAGCCACTCCGGCCCCGGCCCGTAGAGGAGGTGGTGCTGGCCGGTCCAGACGCTTGTAAAACCCCAGATGGCAAGGCGGTGGCTGTAGAGCGGATTGCCCGTCAGCTTCGGCAGCAGATAGAGGGCGAGGCCGATGCCGCCGGTCGTGAACCAGACGTTGAAGATGTTGTGGACGTAGAAGTAGTTCATGATCGCGTCGGTCATCCCGACGTAGGCGCCGGACGGGTCCCAGACCTTGTTGCCGACGGCGTAGACGATGGGGGCGATCAGCGACGCCGCCATGAAGTTCCAGACGGAGACGTACACGCCGGGGCGCTTCCGGCGAAAGACGGTGCCCCAGATGTTCACAGCCAGCAGGAGGAGACAGGCGACGAAGAGGAGGTCGAGCCCCCAGCCCATTTCGGCGTACTCACGGCCCTGAGTGACGCCGAGCGGCAGGGTGACCGCCGCGCCGAGAATCATCACGTTCCAGAGAACGAGCGTGAGCTTCGCCAACTGCTCGCTGTAGAGGGGGGCGCCGGTGACCCGGGACGTGATGAAGAGCATCGAGCCGGCGTAGACCATCGACAGCCAGCCGAAGACGTAGACGTTGACGTGCAGCGGCCGCAGCCGGCCGAAGTTGAGCGGCCCGCGCAGCTCCAGCGGGATCAGCTCCTGGGCCGCCGGTGCCGCGAGGAGGGTGGCCATCGCCAGGCCGGCCAGGCCCGGGACCAGCAGCCAGAAGACGGCGCTATAGAAGAACCCGCGCGCCGCGCTCTCGGGCTCCGCGCTCGCCAGCGCTGCAATCACGCGCTCGACGAACGACCCCTTCGTGGGCGATGCTCCGGCCGGTGATTTCAGGCCGACAGCCACAATGCCTCCAGGCTCCTCGACAAGAACGATGCCCGGTACGACCGATGAGAAGGGGACCGACGGACTGCTGTATTGGCAACTTTGTTGATCGAGGTGCCATATATTACCCTGAAGCGAAGGGCTTGTCAAGCCTGTCTGGGAGCATGCATTGACGGCGAATGCTGTCGGTCAGCCGTGGGGGGTGCTCACCACGAGAGTGAGGAAGGGCGGCGGCTGGCTGCGCTGGAGGCAGACGATCGCGGCGAGGAGCGCGTCTGTTCCCGCTCGATGACGTTGAGCGTAGTGGATCCGGCGAGTGGGCAGCACGTCGCCTGATCGCGAATTGCCATGCTGAGCCGCAGCGCGCGGACTATCCGAGCCGCGAACGTAAGTGAGCCGTTCCCCGGCGCGGTTCACTTCCGCGCGTCGGGGAACGGCTCACTTACGTTCGCGGCTCGGTTCGGTGCCTCTCGCGGTCGCTCGCCGGTCAGGCACGGTCGGGACTCTCACGGCCGGGAGCGCACTTGCGAGTGCGCACTACGAACCCGTGCGCCCCACCGCCACAGCCTCCGCTTGCACCTCTACTCCCGGTGACCCGACCAGAACGGCCTGCACAAGGATCGACCAAACCACCAACCGACGTTCCCGGCGTCTTCCTTGGCGATTTTGGCGTCTTGGCGGTGCGTTGTGTGTCAGAATCGCTCTAGCGCTCGCCGAGCGGCACGAGCGTCGAGCGCGTCGCCCGCAGCCGGGCATTGGCGATGACCCGGTCGGCCAGGGATTTCATGTGGTCGCCGTGGGCCTGGACGGCAGCGCGGACGGCGGCCGGATCGTGCCGCCGTAGAGCGGCCACGATGTCCCGGTGCTGTTCGTAGGAGCGCCTGCTGATGGTCGGGTCGTGCAGCTCCCGCAGGATGGGCCACGGCCGCATCAACGGCGTCAGGATGCTCGCCAGGACGGGGTTGTGGGCGGCTTCGGCAATGGCCAAGTGGAGGGCGTCGTTGGCCTGCTGGCGCCGGGAGCCGCGCTCGGTGACACACTTCGCCTCTTCGTCCAGCACCGCCTGAATCCCGGCGAGCTCATCGTCCGTCGCCCGTTCACAGACCAGCAGCGCGACGACGAGCTCGATCTCGCTCCGTGCCTCGTAGACGTAGGCAAGCTCCTGCCCCTCCATGGTGGCGGCGACGAGCTCCGGGTCGATCAGGAGCAGCTCGGTCTTGATCGGATTGATGACGCTCCGCTGCCCCTGATGGGTCTTGACGACGTCCAGAGTGACCAGCGCCTGAATCGCCTCTCGCACCACCGACAGGCCGACGCCGAGTTGCTGGGCGAGCTCTTTGGATGGCGGCAGCGGGTCGCCCGGGCGGAGCGCCCCTTCCCGAATCTTGGCGAGGATCTGGCCCGCCACCTGCTGCGCGAGCGATGCGCGATCCGGTCGACTCCAGGTCGAAGGCATAGCTCTCCCTTCACGGCCCGATTGCGATCGGTTCTCTGATAAGCTGAATACAGTATATCAGGCGATAAGGCATTGTCAAGCCAGCAAGCAGCCTGACGCCAAGCACCTGTTGACAAGCGTCCGCCCGCGCTTTATCATGGCAGCAGCTTGTCAGATATGCTGATGAGCCGTCTCCTGAGCGAGTCGCGAAAGGACAAGGCAGGCTATGCAAATGATCGAGCGCCCCCGGGCGACGACGGCGCAGCGGCTGACCCCTGCGGCCGCGGTCGTCGCCGTCCTCCAGGCGAACGGCGTCGACGCCGTCTTCGGCATGGACGGCTCTCACGTCGTCACCATCTTCGATGCCCTTCTCGACGCCCCCGGGATTCGCCGGATTCACTGTATGCATGAGGGCAACGCCGCCATCGCGGCGGAGTACTACGGGCGCCTGACCGGGCGTCCCGGCATCTGTCTCGTGACCGCAGGCCCCGGAGCGACAAACTCGATGACCGGCGTCGCCGGCGCCCTGGCCATCGGCGCGCCCATGGTCCACATCTCGGGCGGTGTCCCCACGACGTCGGGCCTGGAGGCGTTCCACGGCGTCGACGACCCGCGCTTCCTCGACCGCGCCTTCGCCTCGATGGTCAAGTGGACGACGCGCGTCGAGCAACCCGCCGGCATCGTGCCGGCGCTGAATAAAGCCTTTGCCATCGCCGTGGCCGGTCGCCCCGGCCCGGTCCACGTCGAGATCGCCCAGGATGTCATGCGGTCGGGGCCGAAGCCCGAGCCCATCGAGGTCGAGATCGGGCCGGCCGATGCGCCGAGCACGGCGCGCCCGGCCGACCTGGACCGGCTCGTCGCCAGAATCGCCCGGGCCGAGCGCCCGATCATCGTCGCCGGCAAAGGCGCCCTCCGCGGCAGCGTCAGCCCGGCGATGGTCGCCCTCGCCGAGCGCATCGGCGCGCCCATCCTCGATACCTTCGACAGCCAGGCGGCGACGCCGTCCGACCACCCGCTCTCGGCCGGCTTCTTCTGGGACGTTCGCAGCAGTCCGTTCGTCCTGAAGCTCTTCCAGACGGCCGACCTCGTCATCGCCGTCGGCGTACGGCCCAACACCGACGCGGCACGCTCGCTCGGTCGCAACGTCGCCGGCGACCTCCTGATCCTCGAAGCGGCCGACGAGCCGCCGGCCGGCCAGCCATGGATCGGCTCGGTCCCGGCGCTGGAGGCGACGCTGCAAGCCCTGGCCGCCGCGGTGCCGGAGCGACCGGCGTCGGCCGAGCTGCTGGCCGAGACTGCGGAATCCAAAGCCAGGTTTGCCCGGGCGATGGCCCGCTGGCTCGACAAGTACCGCACCGCCGGCCCTCGGCAGTGGCCCATCGCCCTGGCGCTGGCCGGGCTCGCGCCCCACATGGACGCCGAGACCGTGCTCGTCACCGACTCGGCGGCCCACAAGCTCTGGGTGCCCTACGTCTGCCCGTCGTTCGGCCCGATCTCGCACCAGCAGTGCGGGACGTGGGGATCGATGGGCTACGGGATCACCGGTGCGCTCGGCGCCGCCGTGGCCTGCCCCGACAAGAAGGTGGTCGGCTTCTGCGGCGACGGCTCGTTCCTGATGGCCTCGGCCGACTTCGGCACGCTCGGCCGGCTCGGCCGCAACGTCATCATTCCCGTGCACCACGACGGCCACCTCGGCATGATCAACGGCATGCACCAGAACCAGTTCGGTCGGGTCGCCGGTACGGAGATTCCCGACGTGGACCTGGTCAGGTACGCCGAGGCGTTCGGCGCCCGCGGCATCCGGGTGGCTACCCCCGACCGGATCGCACCGGCCTGGGAAGAGGCGTTCGCCGCCGACGGCGTCGTCCTCATCGACTTCCTGGCAGGTCACCAGTTCGGCTTTCCCACCGTTCAGAAGATTCTTGAGGAGGCGGAGTCATGAGCGACCAACTAGAGCTGTACATCCCCGGCCCAACCCAGGTCAGCGACGAGGTCCTTCAGGCGCTGGCCGAGCCGACGATGGCGTTTTCCCATGCGGGATTCCACGCCGTCTACCGGGAGACCATCGCCCTGGCCCAGCAGGTCTTCGAGACGAAGCACGACGTCTTTCTCATCCAGGGCTCCGGCACGACGGGTCTCGACGCCTCGATCAACGCGCTCGTGCGCGAGGGCGACGAGGTCGCCGTCGTCGTCAATGGCGGCTTCGGCCGTCGCCTTCAGATGATCGCCGAGTCGTACGGGGGTCGGCCCATTCTGATCGAGTCCGCCTGGGGCGAGGTGACGGATCCGAACGTGGTCGAGGACGTCATCGCCCGAAACCCCAGCGTCCGCGCGCTGCTGACCGTCCACTCCGAGACGTCGACGGGCGCGCTCAACCCCGTCAAGGAGCTGGCCGAGGTCGCCAACCGCCGGGGGATTCCCATCCTGGTCGATGCCATCAGCTCGCTCGGCGGCACCCGCATGGCGTTCGACGAATGGGGCATCACCGTCTGCATCTCCTGCTCGCAGAAGTGCCTGGAGACGCCGCCCGGCCTGGCGCTGGTGGCGATGAGCCCGCAGGGCTGGGAGTACGTCGAGCAGCGAGGACAGCCGAAGGGGTTCTATCTGAACCTGAACAACTGGCGGCGTGATGGCGCCGGCCGGCGGCTGACCGGTCCTTCGACGTTCTCGTCGAACCTCTGCAAGGGGATCCGCGCCGCCCTCCGCCGGGTCGTCGGCGAGGGGCTGGAGAACCGCTATACCCGCCACGCCCAGGCCGCGGCCACCTTCCGCGCCGGGTTCAAGGAGCTGGGCTTCCGCTCCTTTGCGAACGAGGCGACGGCGACGCCGACGGTTTCGACCGTCATCCCGCCCGAGGGGCTGACGGTGGGCGAGGTGCTCGGCTGGCTGGAGCGGGAGCGCAACATCCTGGTGGCCCGCGGTATGGGGCCGGCGGCGGGAAGCCCCGACGGCTATATGCGGGTCGGCCACCAGGGACCCACGGCGACGCAGGAGAAGGTCAACGCCCTGCTCGAAGCGTTCGCCGCCTGTGTCGCCGCCCACAGAGTAGCGGTGCCGGCCCAGGTCTAGCGCGGTTCCGAGAGACAACGAACCGCCAAGACGCCAAGTCCGCCAAGGAAGACGCCAAGAACGTCGGTCGGTCGTTTGGTCAATCCTTGTGCAGACCACTGTAACCTGCAGAGCGAGAGGAGAAGCGATTATGGGGCTGGAGCTGACCAATCGAGTTGCCATAGTCACCGGGGCGGCCCAGGGCATTGGCGAGGCAACCGCCCGGAAGCTGGCGGAGCGGGGCGCGCGCGTCGTCGGCGTAGACATTCAGGCCGAGCGCCTGGGGCAGGTGATGGCAAGCCTGCCGGACGGGATGGCCGTGACGCTGGACGTCACCGACGCCGAGGGCGTGAAGAGCGCCGTCCAGAAGATTCACCAGCACTACGGTCGGATCGACATCCTTGCCAACGTGGCCGGTGGGTCGTTTGGTGCGCCGCCCGGGATCGACAATCTGACGGTTGAAGACTGGCACCGCGTCGTCGCGCTGAACATGCATGGACCGTTCTACCTCTGTCTGGCCGTCGCCCCGATCATGAAGGCCGCCGGCTGGGGCCGGATCATCACGGTCAGCTCCGGCGCCGGGCGGAGCCACAGCCGCAGCAAGGTCATCCCCTATGCGGCGTCCAAAGCGGGGGCCATGGGCATGATGCGCCAACTCGCCGTCATCCTGGCGCCGCACGGGGTCAACTGCAACATCGTCGCACCGGGGCTCGTCCTGAGCAACGAGCGAGCGATCCAGGCGTGGGAGGAGCGCCCGGACGAGGACAAGCGCATCCAGATGAGCTCCATCGCCAAGGGGCGGCTGGGCCAGCCGGAGGAGGTTGCCAACGCCATCGCCTTCCTGGCGTCGGAGGAGGCGAGCTACATCGTCGGCCAGTGCGTCATGGTGGACGGGGGACACTGGATGTTCTGAGGGGGCTCAGAGCGGCTTCCAGACGAACAGCCGCGTCTCCAGCTCCGGGTTGGGCGCCAGACCGAAGGCGGCCAGCCGACTGCGCAGCCGGGCGCGGGCGGCGGCGGGTGTGACGCTTCGAGCCTCTTCGAACGCTTCCGGCCAGAAACGCTCGGCCAGGTCCCAGACGTACGAATAGGTTCCGCGAGTGCGGCCGGTCAGGTCCACCTTGCAGATGAGGAAGCGGCGCTGGAGCTCGATCAGGCCACGCTCGGTAGCCGTGGCCCGGTCCTTCGATCGGAGGCCGGTGCCGCGGCGCAGGTCGCGCGTCGGCAGGGCCGGATGGTCGGCCAGGTGCTCGTAGATGAGGCGCGCCTCGTGGGAGAGCCGGCCAGCCAGGTAGAGCCGCGCCGGATCGCGCTCGGTTTCGAGGCCCCGTCCGCCGAGGGCGGCGACGAAGTCCGGCAGGTACTCGGGCGCGATGAAGCTCGGCTGGCCGCGGATCACCCGGGCGTAGTAGAGCCGGCGCTCCAGGTGAAGGTCATCCTTCCAGTACCAGGTTCTCTCCAGAACACTCCACGCCGTCTCGCCCATCGCCTCGGCCAGGTTCGGGAAGTCCAGCCCCGGCACCGGGCCCCAGGTGCAGAAGCCGAGCGCAGCGACAAACGCCGCGGCGTCGTCCGGGCCTTCGATGGGGTGCGGGATCATCGATCGCCAGCTCACTTCATGCATACGCACATCATACATCACTTTCGGGGGCGAGTCCTGCTTCTCGGCGATCGGTCCGCGCGGTGCATGTCACACCGGCCGGCTGGCAGATCGTCCACCGCCCGCCGATCTACTTTCGCCGCTCGGCGGGGATGCTGCCACTACCCGACCCCGAACCGGGCGGTTCATTGGACGATCGCCGGAGGCTCGTCAACGTCCCGGATGACGACGACTGGGCACAACTCAAAGTCGTTTGGTCAATCCCTGTGTAAGCCGCTCGAAGCCCCACAATCACGAATGGCAATTCTGGAATCGAGATTGAACACTACCGGAAACATGGTATGATCGATCCAGGTGAGTACCCGGACAAGGAAGCCCTGCGACGGGAGACCGATCCCAGGGGCCGTGGCTCGAAATGGTTGAAGCGCATCTCGCTTGACCAAGAGGCCGACTTGATCCAGGAAGTGCTTGACGCCCATAGGGTGTCGCGCGATGATCCTCCTGACACCTGCCAGGGCCTGCGTCAGAAGGAGCCCATCGGTATTTGTTGCGGACGGTTGGTACACACCGTTGAGGTGTTTGTGGCTCGAGGATACGCTCATGGTTACCCTTGCGAGCCGTGACCTAGCAATGTGGGGCGAAATCGTTCGCGACGAGGAGAGGGCCGGTGTCATACCGCTGCCTGCGGTGGATACCATCCGGCTTGCCGCGGGGCAGGTGCCGTTGGTCGTGCTGGTAGCCCCCGGCCTTGTGGCCGATGCTACGCATGTCATTATCGACGTTGAAGACATGCCTCTGCCAGACCGGCTGGCAGTTCAGGAGATGCTTGACGCTCTTGGGGAGTTGCATGACGCGCGCCTAGTTGGCGTCTTTCACCTGGGCGGGCTGGACTATCAGTTTCACCTTCACGACGGGCGCGACCGTGAACTGCGGAACCTGCGCCCCAAGGAGCAAGCGCACTGTTGGGCCATTCTCCGCTCAATTGCGGTGCTCTGCTCACGCTATCCTGACATGAAGGCAAGCAGGCCCAAGAAGTTACCCGGTCAGTAGCCGACGCTTAACGCTTGTCAGGGCACTCAGCGATGCACGTTGAGCCCGACCTGCCGCTGGACCATGACCTTGAGCATGGTGGTGGTGGCGGACGGGAACCGGCGCAGTAGCCCTTTCACGGCCTCGTCGTGGATCGCCATCAAGGAGGCGGCCGTGACGGCCCGCACCGTCGCCGTGCGCCGGCCGTCGCCGAGGACGGCCATCTCGCCGAAGAAATCGCCCGGCCCGAAGCTGGCCAGGTGATGGTCGGCTCCCCACCGGTCCGTCACCAACACGTCGAGCGTGCCCTCTTCCACCACGTAGAGCGTATCCCCCAGGTCCCGCTGATGGAACACCTCTGCCCCCGCCTTGCAGAGCTTGCGGCTGACCTGGCGATTCGCACACAGCTCGGTCCAGACCTGTTGGAGCAGCGTGAGGTCGACCGTCTTGAAGACCGACGTCGTGGCCAGCAGGTGCGCCGCCCGGGCCCCGCTGAGCTCGGTCTCGACTACTTTGGCCGAAGCAGGCCCAGGCTGGGCCTCGGCTGTCTGGCCCACCGTCGAGAGGTCGACGACCACTTCGATCTTCTGGCGATTCACCAGCAGGAAGGGGGCCTTGAACGACAGCAGTGGACTGGGCTGATAGAGGACGCTGGCGTCGGTCACCGGCATGTGGGGATGGTGCGGGTCGTGGACGTGCTGGAGCAGGTCGACGGACGGCGGCAGATGGAGGGTGCCCTGGATCGTGAACGGCCAGGCTTCGACGATGGCCCGGACGGGAACCCGTTGGACCTGAAGACTCTGGCGAATCGGCGAGCGCTCGTGGCCGGCCTGTCCTTCCTGAGGCATGGCGATGGCGACGTTGTCGTTGCGGATAAGCATCGAGGCGGCGAGGATGGTTTCGCCCTTGGCGGCGTGCAGCGGCTGGATCGTGACGTCGTGGAGCCGGACGAAGTCCTGGTTCACGGTGTTCATCGCGTCCGAGAAGCGGAAGTGGTTGGAGCGGAGGATCCCCTCGCTGCGCGTGCTCGGCGTATAGACGACGACGGGAATGGAACGGATTTCGGTGACGCGGTCGTCAGTGGCCATGCTGAGTCCCCCTCATCTCTACCCCGACCTTCTACCCCGACCTTCTACCCCGACCTTCTACCCCGACCTTCTACCCCGACCTTCTATCCCGGCCTCGCCTTCGCACTGGTCCCGGTACCGTACCTGCCGGAGGGTGCCCTGTCAACGTAGGATCTCACGACATACGGCGGTCAGCGGAGCGCCCGCAGACGGGCCTGACGCTGGACCATGATGGCCAGCAGGTTGGTCGTGGCCGCCGGAAAGCGCTGCATCAACTGCTTGACACTCTCGCCGTGGATCGCGATCAGTGAGGCATCCGTCACCGCCCGCACCGTCGCCGTCCGCCGCCCCTCTCCCAGGATGGCCATCTCGCCAAAGAAGTCGCCCGACTCGTAGTCAGCCAGGTGCGTTACGGTCTCGGTGCGGGGGTCCGTCACGAACACTTCGAGACTGCCGCGTTCGACGATGTACATGGTATCGCCCACATCGCCCTGGCGGAAGACCTCGACGCTGCCGAGGCAGAGCCGGCGCCGCAACCGGCCGGTGGCGCAGAACTCGCCGCACATCTGCTCCAGCAGCTCCCTGTTCACACCCTTGAAGACCGCCGTGCTGGTCAGCACGTCCGCCGCCTGCTGGGCGCTGAGCTGCTGGTCGATCACTCTGGGCTGGACCAGGTCGGGAACGCCAGGCGCGTCCTTGCCGAGCGGGGAGAGGTCGAGCACCAGCTCGATGCTCTGGCGGCTCACGGTCAGGAACGGCGTCGTGAAGCTGAGCTGGGGATTGGGACGGTAGTCGACGGCTACGTCCGTAACGGGCAGGAAGCGCACGTGGGGATCGTCGATGTGCTGAAGCAGGCGGACGCCCGGCGGGCGGTGCAGGGTGCCGCGAATGGTGAACGGCCAGGCTTCGACGATGGCGGGCAGCCGCACCCGCTCGGCGCGGAGATCCTGGCGGAGCAGGGGCCGCTCGACGCCAATGGGCGCCTCCTGCGGGATGCCGAGCACGATGCTGTCCTTGTGGAGGATGACGCCGGGGGCGCGGATCTCCTTGCCGGCGTCGCTGTCCAGCGGTTGAATGGCGACGTCGTGGAGCTGGACGAAGTCCTGGCCGAGGGCATTCAGGGTGTCGGAGAAGCGGAAGTGAATGGAGCGGAGATGACCGAAGGTGCGCGTGTTGCGGGTATAGAACACCGCAGGGAAGTTCCGGATCTGGCCGGCCCACTCGCTGGTCGCCATCGCGCCTCCTCTCGCTCCTGGCAGCCGGTATCGTACCGACGCCAGCCCAGGCTACTCTACGCGCCGGGAGCCGTGCTGTCAATGCATATCCTCGGAGGGTAGTGTACGGAAGATTGTGTCAATCTCGATAGCAGGGGGTCAAGCAGCAGCAAGAT
>JACQGW010000154.1 GCA_016199325.1 Chloroflexota bacterium | reverse complement strand
TCGGACCCGCAGCTACATCTCGACGGTTCGCAAGCAGGGCCACCCCGTCCTCACGGCGCTTGAGCATGTCTTCGCAGGTACTCCCTTCGTCCCCAATCTACAGGCTGAATAGTTACTTGGGGTTTGGGGTTTCTAGTTTGGGGTTGCCGGATCCTTGCTTTGGGGTTTGGCATTTCTGGTTTGGAGTTGGCGGCTCGTTGCGGTTTCTGTTGAACAAGGTGGTCGCCGACGCCTCTTGCTCCCGCAGTCACTCTATCAGGCCCGCAGGATGCAGGTGGCCCCCTGGTGGCCTGTCAGAGGTGAACCATAGGTTCGTAGCTGGCGCTGATGCAGGTTGACGAAATACTCGGACAGACCGGGGAGGGCAACCACGGCGGGTTGCCCCTACGACGGGGTCGGCCTCTCCGCAGGGGCGATCCCCCCGTGGCCGCCCCCGTCTCCCTCTCTGTATCCGATCAATTCGTCAACCTGCATCAGCGCCCGATCCCTGGGATGGTCGGGGACCGGGTGCTGAAGCGCCAGCTACGAACCATCACATCACGCTTGACGAGCCACTAACCCCACCAGCGGACGGAGTTATTCGATTCGTCTCGCTCCTCGATGGCGTCGAAGGGGTCCACCGTTGCGCTGAACAGGGAGCCACGTGCAGGCGACACGCTGAGGTAGATCGTGGCGCTGGCCCCCTGCTCGATGGTCCCGCCCGAGCACGTCACTACGCCTGCCGCGTGTGAGCACCGGAAGTTGTTCGTGCCGGTGGCAGACCGGAAGACGACCCCGACCGGCAGGACGCTCTGCACCACGACATCGCCGGCGTCGGCGCTGCCGACGGGCAGCCACTCCTTGAACTCCAGGTCGAATTCTCGGCCAACCGGGTTCTGGACCTTGAGAACGTACGTGGTCTCCACCTCGACGAAGCCGCCGTTCGCATACTGGCCGGTGCCCCACACGTCGACCATGCGAATCGTCAGGTCCGGCATCTCGTCGTACGCTGCGACCGGGCCGGCGCCACGCGTCAGCGAGCCGACCAGAAGTCCAACCGCCACGATACGCATTCCGAGCCTCTTCGCCTGCGCCATCAGCTTCCGCACGCTGCACCTCACGTTGCACCTCCGCAGAAGTATTACACTTCGATGGGGAGCGGGGCTGGATTGGCGGGGCTCCGATCATCTCCCGCCATCCCCCTCTCCTCTACCCGAAGTATAGCCGGCGGCTGTCCAGAGACCGTTACGGGAACCGTTACGGCGCAGAACGCTCCGGCCTATTTCTGTCCTTCATGGACCATCTGCCCTGCGGCCCACCGTTTGGCGCAGACCGGGCAGGCGCCATCTGCCGGTTTCAGGGTTTCGTTGAAGAGCTTGCCCTCCGCCCCGTGCAACAGCAGCATACGGTTGAGCAGCCAGGGCTCGCCCAGACCGGCGAGATAGCGAATCACGTCCCCTGCTACGTAGGAGGAGAGCCAGAAGGTCAGCGGTCCAAAGGTTGCTGCCTTTCTGTCCGCGGCAGGCTGAACGGGCGGCTGAGGCAACATGCAGCGAAAGCAAGGCCCGTCTGCCGCGATAAACGGACCGGCGAGGGCCCAGATCTCGACGAATCCCCCTCCCACGTGGGGGATTCCCAGCTCCCGACATGCCTCGTTGACCACGAAGATGATGTTCGGGGGCGTGTCGATCGCCCGTACCACGATGGATGCCGGGGCGCAGATCGCCTTGACGTCCGCGGGCGTTGCGATCTTTCGATCAAACGTCTCCACCGCCAGGTCCGGATTCAGACAGAGCAGCCGCTCTCTGGCAACCTCCACTTTCGGCCTGCCCACGTCGCGATCCTGGAAGGGCAGTTGGCGGTTGAGATTGGAGCGGGCGACCGTGTCGTGGTCGCAGAGGAGCAATCGGCCCACGCCGGCCGCCGCCAGCAGATAGCTGACCTGGCTGCCCAGTCCTCCCACCCCAAGCACCGCGACGGTCGCTGCCCGCAAACGCTCCTGTTTGTCGGCGGCGTCGCCCTGCCAGAACGAAAAGAATCCCCGCTGGCGGGCCACGCGATCCTCATCCTCCATTGGCTCCGGGAGGAGAAAGTGCTCTTTGAAAAGCCACTCGACGAGCGGCTGCTCGACGGCCGCCAGCTCCTCGCCGCTGACGGCTCCCCCCTGAGGAGGAACTGGAGCTCGGGGCGGGCCGGAACGAGACGCCCTGGCAAGTACCCGAGGAGGATTTCGTCGCCGGCCCGGCTACGAAGGCGGAAGGGATTGACGAACGCTCGTTCGCGCATGGCGCTACTCCTTCATCTGTTCTCGAAAGACGCTCGCGCAGGCCATTGCGCTGGCCCCGATCACGAGCAACGGCGTAGGGACCTGGATAGACAAGCGGAGAAGCCCCGGAAGTCCTGCCAGCGCACTACCGTATGCTCCAACCGTGAACGCCAGCGACACTACAGCGAATATCGTGCCGAGCGTTCCTCGTTGCCCACGCCAGACCGCCGCGTACTTCCGGGGCAGCATCAGGTGCAGCAGTTGGCGGTACGCCCGCTGGCGCAGGTTCGGCTCGTCGAGCAGATGGCAGATGAGCCAGTACCCATCCAGTCGCACAAACGGCACCAGATTGAGCGCTATCTGGACGACACTCAGCAGGCAGTACACGCCCCAGATCGAGGCACCGGTCAGGCGCCAGAGCGCATAGCAGGCGACGAGGGGCACGCTCTGCAAGAGAAACCCACCGAGACTGATGGCGATGCGTGCGCGGCGCGGCGCGAGCCAGGCGTCGCTCACGTCGGCGTAACCGGCCGGCTGCAAGTAGAGCAGAGCGATTCCCACCGCCCGGGCCGAGACGCCGAAGTGGGCCGCTACGAGCACGTGGCCTGCCTCGTGGACCGCGGTCGTGAGCGTGACCAGCAGCCAGAGCAGCGGCCACTGCGCGGGTGGCAACAACTGGAGTTGCGGCAGCGATCCGATTCCGAGTGAAGCCAGAGCCACCAGAAGGACCGCGCCCCAGCCGACCAGCGCGAACGGGCGCAGGACACGCCCCTGGAGGTGTCCGGCGATCCATCGGGGCGGTTGCCAGAGTGGGAAACGGAGCATCCCTCGGAGCCAGTCTCGCCAGAGCGTGACCCGAAGCGGTTCCCGTGCCAGGATCTGCCCGAGGCACTGGCTGACCGCCAGCGACTCGGCGGCGGGCAAGATATCCTCCAGGCAGGCGACGGTCGCCTCAGGCGTTGTCGGCGGATTGCCCGCCGACAGGTGCTGAAGCGCTCGACAGATCCCGTCCCCCACCAGAAGGTGCTTCGCCCCAACCCGCACCACAGTGCGTCCCGAAGCATGCACTCCGCCGATCTCCAGGATGTCCTTCCAGCGAGTCTCGGGTACTGTGGACAATTTCGATCCTCGCGCGACCGGTGCCGAACGATCAGCCATGTCACTACACCTCCGTAGCAGTATCAACCCCTGCCGGCAGCATTGCCCCATCGGAGTGGGGCAGGTGCCCTTGCCGACCAAGGGTGTGGCAAGGGCACCCGCTGTGCGGAACTCCCTTGAACCAGAGAGGCGATGCGGTCTAAGTAGGTAGCAGAAAGTGGCTTGCACTTTTGGCCTGCACAGGGCCGCTTTTGGGTGCAGGGAACTTTCTGATAGGTACTTAGGGTCCACGCTGCCGGCATGCTTCCTGCCGAAAGAGCACCGGCGACACCTGGTGAGATGGCGCTAATGGTGCATCGTCTTGGGAGGTACTCTTCTGTCCCGTCTGACGCTATTCCTGTTCGGCTCGCCCCGGATCGAGCGCGATGGCGTGGCGATCGAGGTCGACACGCGGAAGGCGATCGCCCTGCTCGCCTATCTGGCCGTGTCGGGTCAGCGGCACCGGCGCGACGCGCTGGCGGCGTTCCTCTGGCCGGACGCCGATCAGGAGCACGCTCGCGGCGCCCTTCGCCGCACGTTGTCGGCCCTCAACACGGCCCTCGTCGGTGATTGGCTTGAGGTCGACCGGGAGGTTGCCGGCCTGAAGCACAGCGCCAACGTCTGGCTGGACGTCGACCAATTCCACGCCAGGCTCAAGAGCTGCGAGACCCACGGCCACCCGACGACCGAAGCGTGCTCCCCCTGCCTTGTCGCACTCGGGGAGGCGGCGGCCCTCTTTCGTGGCGACTTCCTGGCCGGCTTTACTCTGCGCGACAGCCCCAGCTTCGACGACTGGCAGTACTTCCAGGCTGAGAGCCTGCGCAAGGAGCTGGCCGGCGCGTTGGAGCGGCTGGTGCGCGGCCAGAGCGCCCAGGGAGACTTTGGGGCGGCCATCGCCCACGCCCGGCGATGGCTGGCGCTCGACCCCCTGCACGAGCCGGCGCATCGCCATCTGATGGAGCTCTACGCCCGGGCCGGTCAGCGGAGCGCGGCCTTGCGCCAGTACCGCGAGTGCGTGCGGGTGCTCGAAGAAGAGCTCGGCGTGTCGCCGGTCGAGGCAACCACCCAACTGAACGAAGCCATCGTCGGGGGTCGGGGGCCGGGGGCCGGAGGAGAGACGGCGCAGCTTCCACCCCCCGCCCTCTCGTCCCCAACCCGCGACCCCTGTCCTCTGAGCCCCGACCCCCGACCCCCACTCCGTGGCCTCCACTCGTCGGCCGGTCGGCCGAATGGACGGCGCTGACCAGCGCGTACGCCAGCATCGGCGATGACGGCCATCTGGTGATCCTGGAAGGGGAGGCCGGCATCGGCAAGACCCGTCTGGCCGAGGCGTTTGCGGCCGACGCGCAGGCCGGCGGCGCGGTCGCCATCACGGCGCGTTGTTATGAGGGGGAGACGAGCCTCGCCTTGGGCCCCTTCATCGTGGGATTGCGGGCGAGATTGCGGGCTGCTTTCGGTCGGCCGGATGGTCCGAGCCGGCTGGAGCAGGTGCCATTGGACTGGCTGAGCGAAACTGCCCGGCTGCTGCCAGAGCTCGCCGGCCTGCGCCCGGACTTGCCGCCGGCCCCGCCACTCGTCAGCCCGGGCGCACAGACCCGCTTCTTCGAGGGGATCAGCCAGGTGCTGCTGGCGGTTTCCGAGGGCACCGCGCCGGGTGTCCTCTTCGTCGACGATCTGCACTGGGCGGACGCCGCGTCGCTCGACCTCTTGACGTATCTCGTGCGGCGGTTGCATGGGCGACCGCTCTGCATCCTCGCCACCTGGCGAAGCGAGCTCGTGCCGGCCGGCCATCGTCTGCGCACCCTGCTGAGCGATGCTCAACGCGCTCGCATGGCAACCGTCCTGTCTCTGCCACGTTTGAGCGAGTCTGCTGTAGCAGAACTGGTGCAGTCCGTGGCCCCCGCCACACCTTCCTCAAGCGCCCGGCAGGCCGAGCAAGCTGTGGCTGGGGAGCTCACCAAACGCCTGTACCAGGAGACCGAGGGGCTGCCTTTCTTCCTCGTCGAATACCTGACGGCGATGGCCAGGGACACGCAGGCGGTCGGGCGAGCCGACTGGTCATTGCCGGGCGGCGTGCGGGACCTGTTGCGAGCGCGCCTCGCCGCCGTCGGCCAGACCGCTTCGCAGTTGCTCTCCGCCGCCGCCGTCATCGGACGCTCTTTCGACTTCGACACGCTGCGAGAGGCGAGCGGGCGCAGCGAAGAGGAGACCGTGGCCGCGCTGGAAGAGCTGATCGGCCAGGGATTGGTCCATGAGGTTCGCGGCATGGAATCGGGACAGGCGCTGACCTACGATTTCGGCCACGAGAAGCTGCGCGCCCTGGCGTACGACGAAACGAGCCTGGCCCGCCGTCGGCTCTTGCACCGGCGCGTCGCCGAATCGCTCGCCGGCCGCACGCGGGGCCAGCGCCAGATCGGCGTTCTGGCCGGCCAGATCGCCCACCATTATCAGTTGGCCGGGCAGACAGCGCAGGCAGCAGACTACTTCAAGCTGGCCGGCGAGCACGCGCGCACGCTGTTCGCCAACGCCGAGGCGCTGGCCCATTTCCGCGCCGCCCTGGCGCTGGGACACGCCGACACGGCCGCTCTGCATCAGGCCATTGGCGACGTGCAAACGCTCCTGGGAGAGTACGCCGGGGCCGTGGCGAGCTATGAAACGGCTGCCGCCCTGGGCGACTCCGATACCCTGGCCGCCGTGAAGCACAAGCTGAGTCTCGTCCATCACCGTCGCGGCGCCTGGGATCTGGCCGAAAGCCATTTCCAGGCCGCGACGGCTGCGCTCGGGGAGACTGGCCGGCCTGGGGAGCGCGCCGGGCTCTACGCCGACTGGAGCCTGACCGTCCACCATCGCGGCCAGACCGGCCGAGCGCGGGATCTGGCGCGCCAGGCGCTGGCGCTGGCAGAGGCCGCTGGTGAGACGCGGGCGCTCGCCCGTGCGCACAATATCCTGGGTCTTCTCGCCGGCAGCCAGAACGATCTGGCCGAAGCCTGCCGCCATCTGGAGCGGAGTCTGGCGCTGGTGGAAACCCTGAGCGACCCGAGCCTGCGCGTGGCCGTGCTCAACAACCTGGCGCTGGCTCGCCGTGCCGGGGGGGATGTGGAGCAGGCACTTTCCCTGATGCGAGCCGCCCTGGCCCTCTGCGCTTCCCTGGGGGACCGCCACCACGAGGCGGCGCTGCACAACAACCTTGCCGACCTGCTCCACGCTGCCGGCCAACCCGAGGTCGCCATGGCTCATCTCAAGCAGGCGGTGGCCATCTATGCTGAGATCGGCGTCGAGGCCGGCGCCGTCCAGCCCGAGATCTGGAAGCTGGCGGAGTGGTAGACCCGGACTCCCGCCGGCCCTACACCTGGGAAAGGGCGCTCGCTTCGTCCGCGAACACGCCCATGAAGTCGGCCAGCCGGGTCATACGGAAGATCTCCACGTAGTGGTCGCTCAGACCGCAGGTGAGCAGACGGCAGCCGGCCTTCCGAGCCTGAGCCAACAGGCTGACGATCAAGGCGATGCCGGTGCTGTTGATGTAGTCCACGTTGCCGAAGTTAAGCAGAATGCACGCCGGGTTCTGACTGTTCGCGTCGGAAAAGGCCGCGTTCAGGGCGCCTTCCGCAGCGGCGTTGACCTGGCCACGCAGGTCGATAATGGCGACACCGGCCTGGTGGCGCACGTTGGTTTCAAGACATTTCCGAGACACGTTCGTCTCCTTCCAATTGCAGAATGAGCTCAATGGTGTGATGCACCGCGTCATTCGTGACGCGCATCTCGTCCACCAGGTTCTTGATCAGGAACAGGCCCCAGCCGCGGGGCGACTGCCGCCCCTCCAGCTTGGCGTCGAGGTCGGGTATCTCGGCGGCATGGACCGGCCGGCCGCCGCCCTGATCGGTGATCGCCACCGCCAGCGTCGACGCCGAGGCGAGCACGCGGATCGTGACGGGGGCATCCGCCCGATACTGATTACCGTGCTCGACGGCGTTCATCGTCGCCTCGGCCAC
This sequence comes from Chloroflexota bacterium, assembly GCA_016199325.1. The sequence goes on along the minus strand of JACQGW010000154.1, from coordinate 8,004 downwards.
GGCCGTCTTCAGCCGCTCCAGGCGCCGGGCTGAAAGGTGCAGCTCCCGAACGGCCTCGGCGACCCGTTCCATCGCGAGATGCTCGACGCCGGGCTCGCTCGGCAAGGTGAACGTGACCAGGGTTCGCATGGATTCAGGCTCGTCGCCCCCATCGGATGGCCGTCGGCGAAGGGTCACCAGGGTCACGTCATCCTCCTGTTCCCAGCCGGCGCCGGTGAATGCCGCAAGCTCAGCCAGCAGGAGCTCGATGAGGGGGGCGCCGTCACGGCGACTGCCCAGCAGGTCCCGGAGCCGGGGGAAGCCGAACATCTCGCCCGCGGTGTTGTGGGCCTCCACCAGACCATCGCTATAGAAGAGCACGCGTTCGCCCGGCGCCAGCGTCGTCTCGTGCTCTTCATAGCGCATGCCCGGCAGCAACCCGATGGGCACGCCGGTGGCGTCCAGCTCGACGACGCCGGCCCGCGTCTGGCGGTAGGGCACGCCGTGGCCGGCATTGGCGTATTGCAGCCGCCCGTCGGCCGGATCCAGGACGGCGTACAGGCAAGTCACGAACATCCTGGGGGGAATGTCAGGACAGAGAAAATCGTTGACGCGCTCCAGGACCATGCCTGGCGAGATCAGCTCCTGGGCGAAGGCCCGCAGCACGCTCCGAGTGGTCGCCATCAGCAGAGCGGCCGGCACACCTTTGTCGGCCACATCCCCGATGATGAGACCCACCCGGCCGTCGGACAACGAGAGGAAGTCGTAGAAATCGCCGCCGACCTCCCGGGCCGGCTGGTAGTAGGCCGAGAGCTCCCAGCCAGGCAGCGCCGGCACGTCTCTGGGCAGGAGCGCCAACTGGATCGATCGGGCGACCCGCAGCTCCTGCTCGATGCGCTCCCGGGCGAGCGCCTCCGCTTTCTGCTGCTGGACGAGCTGGGCAACACGCACGGCCGGCGCCGCCTGGCCGGCAAGGTTGTTCAGGAGTGCGAGGTCGTCGGCCGAGTAATCCTGCTCGCTCCGGCGTGGGCCGAGGTTGAGCAGGCCGATCAGCTCCCCCTGGCTGACCAGCGGCACGACCATCGTGACGCCGGCCGCGATCAGTGACGCGAGCGCCGGTGAGTCCAGGTCGAGCTCCTCGATCTCGACCACGCTCGGCGCGCGCTGAAAGTAGGCGATGATGGGGTCGTTCGGCGCGATCTCCAGGGCCGGCATCGGCACCATCCGGGGGGGACGGGCAGAAGCCGGCCGAGGTACGGACAACATGCCGTTCGCCTGTCCCACAAATCGCCTCCAGATGCTTCGCAGTGCTATCGGCATGATGGCTCCATTGCACGTATGACCCGTCCCCGCATCGTTACGAAAAGCGTTACGAACAGCGATACCGTCAGCGAGCCATAGACGAGCGTGCGGTTGACAATGAGGTCGATCTCGAACAGGCGGTAGCGGAGGACGCTCACGAACATCGCAACTGGGATGATCGCAAAGAACGGCGGGAAAACCTGAAACAGGAATGCCTCCAGAACACCGTCACCATCGGGCCGAGCCGCGGCAACGAAAGCGCAAGCTCCAGCCCCATCAGCACGTAGATCACAGTCAGCAACGCGCGCAGGCGGTGCGGGACCAGCTGGCCGTTCGGGAACAACAGGAACGCGTGGACGTACGTCGCGCCGGCGATCGCGTGGATGGCCAGATGGATGGGTGCGACCGATTGGTTCATGGCGATCACGACGCCGTGCGCGTGCCGGTTGAATGCTGCCGCTGTGCCGACCATCCCCAGCGCGAGGAGCCGTACCACCCGATCTTCGGGACGACGCCAGACGAGGAACACGCCGAGGACGAGGTTGAGGAGGCTGAGAAGGTAGTCGAGAACCACCTGGCCGAGCCCCTCCGACACGCCTGAGCCTGCGGCTATCCCGCCCCACAGTGGGGAGAACAGACTGCCGATTTGCGCCCACGCGTGAAGGGCGTCCTTCATCCATGGGAAGAGGACGCCCAGGGCCGACCCGAAGCCCAGCCCCAGCAAGAAGATCGCGATCGCCGTGTAGATCGCAAAGAAGGCCAGGAACGTCGGGTCGGGCCTATGCGCACTCATGACGTCTTCCGTTCGGACCCTCGTAGCCAGAGGAACACATGCGTCGGGTGCACCGTCTCCTCCACTACTGTGACGAGCCGATCAGCCAGCCGGTCCAGATCGACCTCGTCCCGCACCGTCGTCCCGAAGGCGGCTAGCGTCCGGGCGGCATCGTACTTCTGGCGGTAGAACCGACGGTCGATGAACGCCTGGATCCGCTGGCGCAAGGGGCTGAACAGGGCGGCGATCGTCAGGGTGGAACCGACAATCGCCGGCTCCGAGCCCCGGGTGAACGGATGGAAGAACTGCTGGAGCAGAACGACGCCGCCAAAGAAAAGGAGTCCGAGGCTGACCGTCAGCACGCCGTAGACCAGGCCGCGATGAATCACGCGGTCGATGTCCCACAAGCGATACCGCAACACGACCGAAAAAAGCGTCAGGGGAATCAGGGCGAACAACGGCGGGAAGACCCGGAAGGCGAGGTGGTCGAGCTGCGCACGCGTCTCCCCGGGGAAGCCGGACCCGATCGCATCCAGCGCCAGCGGGATGATGGCGAGCACGAGTCCCACACCGAACACCAGCGTGAGCGCCAGCATGAGGACCCTCGACTGCTGACGCTCCGCGGCGAGCCCGTGTTGGCGGCGGAAAGCCTGGGACACGATGCCGACCAGCGGAACGAGCAGGCCGAAAAAGACGACGAACTCCGCCGGGCTGCCGTGGGAAATCCCACCGAAGACAACGCCCAGGAAGGTGAGGGTCAGCGCGAGGAAATGCTGCGGCCACCTCCACCAGCCCTGGGCCGACCAGCGCGGGAGCTGTCCATCCGGAAACAGCAACAGTGCCAAGACGTAGGCGACGCCGCCGACGAGGTGGAAATGGTCGTGGGTATAGTTGACCAGCGCCGGCACGACCTCGAAAACCGCATGGGCCTCGCGGTTGAACGACGCCGCTGTGCCGACCATGCCGAGGGCCAGGAGCCTGGCGACACGGTTCTGCGGGCGCAGTCGGATGAGGAACACCCCCAGGGCGAGATTAGTCGCGCTGAAGAGATATTCGAGGGCAACCTGCCCGACCGGCTGACCCCCGAGGTAGGCGATGGGATTGGCGTCTGAATCCGTGTGATCGACCGGTGGCCTGGTCTGGGCATGATGCGATACGTCGGCGATGCGTCCGGCCAGCGCAGCGAGCAGCCCAGGAAGGCTTGTCGCCGCTGAAGGTACCTCGCCGCCGCTGAGCCGATGGAGCGCGGCGTGCGCCGTTGGGGAAGCGGCGGTGAGGGCAGGCGCCACACCGAGCAGAAGCCAGAGGATTGCAGCCGCCGCATAGAGGGCGAAGAAGCCCGAAAACAGCCAGGCGGCGGGACCTGCTCCTCTCCGGCCGCCGATATTGGTCGCGACGGCGATCCCGATGACGAAGGCAAGGGCGAGCCCGTTCAGCAGCGAGCCCCTCTGCAACGCGAGGAAGCCCAGGCCGACCACCACCACCAGGATGAGCAGGTTCACGGTCGAGCATTCCCCCAGGTCACGGCGGCCTTTGACGCGCGCGGTCGCATGATCTGCCCAACAACTTGCAATGGACGTGCCAGCGAGGCAACGGGCTGGGTGACGGAGCGGTGGGAGGCAGGTGGCGCCGGGTCTCATTGAACAGACATCGGCCGACCATCATGGAGCGAATGATCGCTGCGCCGGATCCTGCACGTAGCGGTCAGCCAGCTTCGGCCCGCTCGACCGTCACCCACTCGCCGGATCGGACCCGGCGGAACACTGTCGCATCGCCCTCGACGCGCCCAAAGACGAGGACGGGGCTTGCCGGCCGGATTTCATTGCCGCGACTGGCCGGCGTCGGGCCGAAGAAGATACAGAAGGCGCTGCCGGGCGGCCAGTAGCCCAGGTCGCTAACCTGGACGACGGCAGCGCCGCCCTCGTCCGGGTGCTGCACTGGGATGGTGAAGTAGATCTCGTCTCCCCAGGTGCTCGCCCGCGCCCGCAGCGGCAACGCGTCCCAGATCTGCTCGGCGATCCTCGACTCATTCAGCGCCGCCGTTGCCACCACATCTCCGGCTCGAATGGTGATCTTTCGCATACGTGTGCTCCCGACCGGTTTTCGGTCCATCGTTTTCGGTTCCCCGGTTGCCGATCTTCAAGTGAGGCGGATACCGGGAGCCTCGGTCGGAACCCAGTATAGCAGCATTGGGAACAGTGACTCCTGCGCCACCATGCGGTAGAATCATGCATAGGATGCGTGAGATCCAGACCGAGTTCGACAGCGCCTGGAAGGAAGCCATCGAACGGTACTTCGAGCCGTTCATGGCCTTCTTCTTCCCAGAGGCCCACGCCGCTATCGACTGGGACCGGCACTACCAGTTCCTGGACACGGAGTTGCAGCAGGTGGTACGGGACGCCGAGCTTGGCCGGCGGCTCGCCGACAAGCTCGTCCAGGTCTGGCGCCGAGATGCCGGTGAGACGTGGGTGCTCGTTCACATCGAGGTCCAGGGGCAAGTGGAGGCGGGCTTCGCGGAGCGGATGTACGTGTACAACTACCGGCTGTACGACCGGCACCGCCATCCCGTCGCCAGTCTGGCCGTGCTTGGCGACGAGCGCGCCGGCTGGCGCCCCGACCGGTTCGCGTACAGCCTGTTCGGCTGTCAGATCGGCTTTGTCTACCCGGTCGTCAAGCTGGCCGACTACAGAGACCGGTGGGAGGAGCTGGCGGCCAGCGACAACATCTTCGCGGTTGTGGTGCTGGCACACCTGAAGACGCAGGAGACGCGGAGCGACGCGGCGGCGCGGCGGCGGTGGAAGTTCAACCTGGTGCGTGGACTCTATGACCGAGGACTGGGTCGCGACGAGATCGCCGAGCTGTTCCGGGTGATCGATTGGCTCATGGCGTTACCGGAGGATCTCGAACAGAGTTTCTGGCACGACCTGCAGGAGTACGAGGAGGAGCGAAGGATGCCGTACATCACGAGCGTCGAGCGGATCGGCTACCGGCGAGGACGGGAAGAGGGACTCCAGCAAGGACGAGAGGAAGGACGAGAGGAAGGACGAGAGGAAGGACTCCGGCGAGGGATCCAGCAGGGCCTGCGCCAGGGCTTGCTGGATGGGATCGCGCTGGGGTTGGAGCTGAAGTTTGGTGCGGATGGCCTGCGCCTGTTGCCGGACATCGCGAAGATCGAGGATCTGGATGTCCTGAAGGCGATTCAGGAAGCCCTTAAGGTGGTGAAGACACTGGATGAGCTTCGCCGCGTCTACCAGAGCGAGCACCGTTGACGGCTGTCCCTACCCGGGTAGGCCGCGGGATCGCGTGAGGCCGTACCCGCTGCCTGGGGCGTGACATTGCCAGGCTACGAGTTCCCCGCTTCGGTTCGCGGCTCGGAGAGGTTGCGGTCGGTTCACAGTCGTAGCCCCACTCGGAGATGCAGTGCGCCTCGTCGACGACGAAGAGAGCAACGGCGACCCGGCTCAGCGCCGCTCGAAACGCGGAATCGCCGAAGCGTTCCGGCGTGACGTAGAGGATCTTCGTCCGCCGGGCGGCGAGCTCCCGGATCTCGGCAGCCTCCTCGGACTCCCGCAGCATGCTCGAAAGCTCGCCGACCGCCTCGATGCCTCGCTCACGGAGCGCGTCGACCTGGTCTTTCATCAGCGCGAGGAGCGGGCTGACGACGATGGTCGTTCCCGGCAGCAGGAGCGCCGCCATTGGTCGATCCTTGTGCAACCCGCTCTCGTACTGCCGGACCGGAAGCTGCTGCAAGCGCCTGCTACGAACCTGTTCGTTCAGCGTTGACGGCCACAGGCACGTTCCCGATCGATCCAACTGGTAAAATCCGGCGCACGCGCTCGCCGTTCACGGGTCTCTGGCATCATCCCGACTTCGTGAAGCTGTGGGCGGCCGAAACAATCTCTGAGAAGCGCGCAACCGCCCAACCGATCGCGAACCGGGATTTGACAGGTTGGAGGTATGGCGCGATGATGGCGGACCAGTCATGACGGCAGTCTATCAACGACGAAGCATCGCGGCGCTGCTGCTGGCGGCGCTGCTGCAGGCCGCCTGCGCCACCCCGGCGCGTCCCTGGAACACCGGCGGCGATTTCGAGCTCGGCCCCTTCGACACCGGCAACGTCGTCGACCAGTGCCTCGCCGGGGCGCCCTGGGGCGGTCGATCCTGGGGGGTCCACGCCTATGCCTGGGGCGACGACCGCGAGTATCCGCTCCAGGCGGCTCGCTTCGCCTCCTGGGGCCAGACGGGCTACCTCTACGGCCACGAGAGCGCCGGACGGTGGGGCCTGGTCCGCTTCATTCAGGGCGACGTCTGGAAAGCGTCCGTCTGCGGCGCCGAGCCGCCGTGGTATCGCCCTGCGCCCCTGCCGACCTACCGGAAACACCTGACGCTGCTCGTCGACGTCTACCGAGACCTCGCCATCCGCGAGAAGCCCGGCAGCGACCGTATCATGTTTGCCATCAACGCCTGGTTCGGCTCGCCGAAGCTCCCCAAGCGCCTGGTGATGGACCTCATTCTGTTTCTCGAGCCGGGGGGCGATTCCTACAGCTTCCAGGACCGACACGCCTACCATTACCAGGACACCATCGGCGTGACTCCTGACCGCGCCTGGCAGTCCTGGAGTATTGACCTCTCCGAGCACATCAGGAGAGCGCTGGCCCATCGCTACGACATCCGCACCGATGGAACCGAGGACTCCGCCGACATCAGCCACGCCGAAGAGACGCTCGCGCTCCACCAGTTGGAGTTTCTCCTGGAGCTGCGGCACGCCCGCGCCGCGGCCAGCATCGACAACTTCTCCCTGATCGTGAAAGAGGACGGGCTCTGACGGAGGAACTCGGAGGAACTCGGAGGAACTCGTAGCTTGGCAATGTCACATTGGACAGAGGTTCTCCCTGACGTCGTCTTGCGGATCTGGGTGGTCGTGTACTTGTCCACCTTCTCGATGCCCGTCGGCTTGAGGTAGTCCATCAGTCCGGCCATCGAGCCGCCGCTCTCTTTGGTCACCCAGCGTTTCATGTTCCAGATGACGTCGTCGGCCTCCAGCTCGTGCGGCTTGGGCATGTTGAACTGGATGCCCTTGCGCAGGAAGAGGGTCCATGTCTTGGCATCGTCGGAGGTCTCGAACTTCTCAAGGAGGTGGGGGTACGCGATGCCCTTCTCGTCCACCTCAGCCAGGTACTCGGAGACGTCACGAGCGACGTCGGAGCCCCAGGAGAACTTCGGCGGGTCCGGCAACCGCCGGACGCGCGTCGACACGCGGATGGTGCCGCCCCGCTTGATGGCGCCGGCCGCCGGTGCCGTCGTCGGCGCCGCAGTGGGCGCAGCAGCCGGCGCGGAGGTCGGAACGGCCGTCGGAAGAGCGAAGATCGGCGACGACGTAGCCGCAGCCGGGGGCGCCGTCGGCGCCGGGGCCTTCGTCGGTTGCGCTGGGAGCGACACCGTCGGCTGCGGTGCGGCCGCCTGTTGCTGCGCGCAGGCGGCCAGGAAGGCCGTGGCTGCACTGAGTGAAAGACCCAGCATGGTGGCGTTCTGGACGAACCCCCGCCGGGTCACCCTGCCTTGTCGAAAGAGCTCCTTCAATTCCGGGATGCAGGGATGCACGTCGTCCTCTCCCGCAATCTCCCCGACTCGTTCAGAGACGGAGGCTACTTGCTGCTCGAGCGAGACGCACGAGGCTGACACCCGCTACCCCTTCAAGAACCCCGAACGGCCGTCGACGTGGCACGAACCCGCTCGATGAGGCGCGTCACCTCCTTCCGGGTATCTGGCGTCCGATCGCCGCCCATCCTGCCCGACCCCAGGTCAAGCGGTCGATTCGGAGATCAGCATTCCCATCACGTGCTTGGGGGACTATGGCAGCAACTATAGTCCGAATCGATTGGTCTGTCAACGGACGGCCGCCGCGGCGGCACGGGGGTGGGCGTCAGGGTTTTGCGTGGACGGCCGCCGGT
>JACQGW010000153.1 GCA_016199325.1 Chloroflexota bacterium | reverse complement strand
GCCGGGATCACGCCACGCGAGGGCATCGGGCGGTAGACCGGCGGCGTGGTGAGCCCCGGCAGCGACCGGGAGGGGCCCACCCTGGCGACGACCGGCGCCGGCGGCCGGATCGTGTAGCCGTCGTAGCGCGGCGGCGTGTCGGCCGGGAGCTGCGCGGCGATGTCCGCGTACGAGACGGGGCGCGAGGCCAGCGATCGTCGAAGGCCCTGCTCGTCGAGGAGGGAGGCTCGCGTGTCGGCCGGGCGTGGCCTTGCCTCGCGGCCGAGGTTGCCCGTGAGCGCCCCCGTGATGGGGGACGGACCCACGCGCCCGGACATCGACCGGCGCTTGTCGGTCTGGATCTGCCCGACCGTGCGGAAGCCCGCCGGCACGAGGTTCACGATCCCCGAGGGCGATGCGAAGGCCAGCGTCATGTGTTGCCCGATCCCGCCCATCGGCATCTGCGTCGCGTCCTGCGCGCTCAGGCGACGGGCCTCACGGCCGAAGGGCGAGTCGAACTCGAGCTGCTGCTTGCCCGCGGGAGTCCGGCGCGCCTGCTCCCAGGCTGCCTGCCCGTACCACATGAGCGCCTGTGGGTTGGCCTCAGTCCACGCCTCCGCGAGCGTCCAGCCACCGGCACCGTCCTCGGTCAACGCGACCTCGCCGCTCTCGTCGACGTACGAGATCACGCCCTTGGCGTCGGTCTTGGCCGTCAGGTTGGCGTTGATCTCGACGGTCGGCGCGGGCATGCCAGAGGCGGGCCGGATCCACGTCCCGCCGCCGTCGATCGAGTAGGCGCGCTGCACCTGGCCGTATTCGTCGACAAAGCTCAGCATCTCCGCCGTGCCCCCGGCGACGACGTCCTTGTAGCCGTCGGCCGTGAGGACGCGGATCGTCGGGTCGAGCTTCGACGCCTTGGACTTGACCGCGTCCCCGGTCACGAGCTTGTCGCCGAGCGTCGTGTGAACAGTGACGTGGCCCTCCTCCCAGCGGCCGTCCTGGTACGGGTCGAACACCGGGCCCCAGTCCGGCTGGCCCCGGTCGTTCGTCTTGAGGACGTGGCGCCAGCCGGGGTTCAGGACCGTATTGCCGCGCGAGAGCTCGGCGAGGTTGACGGCGCCCTCGTACAGCACCTTCCCCTGCTCGTCGGCCGTGGGCATGATCTTGTTGTCGGCGAGCTTCTGCCCGATCTCGTCGAGGCGCGTGCGGCGGGTGTCGTCGAGGTACGGGTTCTGCGCCTCGCTCGCAAGGCGCGCTGCCAAGTCGGTCGCGAGACGGATCGCGTCGCCGTATTGGCCGGCCATCGTCATCTTGTCGACGGCGACCTCGGTCGCCTTGTACCAATCCTCCCAGTTCTGCTCGCGGTACTGCGCGTCCTGGAGCCGGGCCGAGTCGAGCGACTCGCCGGCGCGCCGCAGGAGCGAGGCGTAGTCGCCGTACTTGCCCTTGGCGAGCGCGACCTCGGCCGATGACATGAAGTTACTGGCCTCGACGGTCTTGAGGTTGCTGAACGCCTCCGACGCCACCGGCAGGTAGGCGGAGCCCCGGACCAAGACCGGCTTACCCTTCGCGTCGAGGACGGGCGAGCCGTCAGGGTTCTGCGCGGCCACGAGCGCGCCCGGGTTCCGCGGATCGCTGAACAGCCAGACGTCGTCGCCCCGGTTGAGCGCGTTGTTGAGCGTCGACATGTTCAGCGCGAGGTACTTGGTGGCCGCCGACACGGCCTTCTTGTTGGCTGCCGGATTGATGCTGAACAGGCCCAGGATGTTCGAGAGCGTGTACTTCGGGCTGATGACCTTGCCCCCGGGGCCGGTCAACGCGGGACCCGGGCCGATCGCGGCGCCCGGCGCCGTACCGGGCCCTGTCTTGGCGCCGCCCGCAGTGCCAGATCGAGGCTTCGGCGGCGGGGCGGCGAGCTGGCGGCTGAGCGTGTCGATGGAGCGCGTGACGTTGCGCCACTCGGCGGAGCCCGGATTGAGCGTCCCGCGGTACGACGTGTAGAAGTCGAGGAGCTTCTGCCCGGCGGCGCTCGCGGCCCGAATCATCGCGGCGGTCGGCTTCTTGGCCGCGTCGACCCTGTCGCCGGCGCGCTGCGCGTCGAAGCGGAGCTTGTCCTCGGCCAGCGAGAACGCGGCCTGATTGAGCCGATGCTGCCACTCGCCGCGCTGGGGATCGTCGGCGGGCATCGTGTCGATCCGCCGGCGCAGGTACAGGAGGTAGCTGGCGTCGGACTTCTTGCCCTCCTCGTAGAGTGCGAAGAACGTCGAGTCTGCCTTGCTCTGTGCGGCCTCCTTGACCTGGACCGTCGCGTCCTCGAGCTTGTTGGCCCACTCCTGGTACTTCGGGGTGTTCGGGCCGTACTCGTCGCGCCGGGACGTGAGGTAGGCGAGGAACGCCGCTGGCTCCATCCGCCCGCGCTGGTAGTCCTGGAATACCTGGGTGTCCTTCTCGCCCTGCATCCGGTCGGTCAGGTCGCCCCGGACGTTGGTCCAGTTGTTGAAGTCGGGGTCGTCGGGCGAGATCGTGCCGAGGGTGCTGCTCACCCACGCGAGGAGCGTCTCGGTCGGAAGGTCCCCGTCGTTGTACGCCGTGACCAGCTCGCCGTAGTCCCGCGAGCGTCGCTGGGCCATCTCCGACTGGAGCGAGTCCTTCACGTCGCGGTAGCGCAGGTTCGACGGGTTCATGGTGGCGAGCGCGGCCTGGTCGAAGGCAATGAGCGCGTCGAGCCCGCCGGCCTCGGCTACCGAGCGTCCGACCCGGTAGACCGCGTCGTCGAGCTTGTTCTGCGCCGTCGCCTGGCGCTGCGTGTCGGGATCCGTGGCCGCGAGCGCCTTCCGCAGCGCGGCTAGGTAATCGTCATCGGTCGCCTGCCCGTTGCCCCATGCGACCTCTGTCCGGTAGACGTCGAGGTCCGCCAGATCGGCACCGATGTCGTACTGGCCGATGCCGCCGAGCGACCCACCGCCGAACGGACTCAGCCCGCCGCCGAAGCCGCCGCTACGAGCCACTGGTCGCCCCGATGCCCGTTCGGTGGAGCCGCTCCCAGCTCGTCTCCATGTACGGCGAGCTGGCCGATGGTCGGTCGGCCAGGTGGGCGGAGCTCGGGGCCGGATGCCACGCGGGCAGGGCCGCAGGAGCCGTCACCGCGCTCGGAGGAATGGGGGTCTGGCCGACCACGGGGATCTCGTGCGGGTGCGAAACCGGGGGCGGGGCGGCTGGATGCGGCGCGTCCGGGGTCGGCGTCAGGTTGCCGATCGCGTAGGCGGCGTCGAGGTCGAGCATGCCGCCGCCGAACGGCGTCAGGCTGGCGCTGAACCGCCCGCTGCGCGCGGTCATCTAGGCGCCCGGCCCGATGGTGCCCTGGTCGATGATCCGGTTGAACGCCTTACCGTCCTGGACGAGCGTGCCGAACTTGGTCGACGCCCCCTGGTTCTGGCCCTCGTTGAGCTGCGGCTGCGCCTGCTGGGCGGCCTGGGTCCGCGCCTGCTGTGCGGCGCCCGCCTGCTGGTCGACGGTGCCCGGCCCCGGTGCCCCGCCGGGCGCGCTGCCGGCGAGCTGCGCGAGCTGGGCCTCGGCCGCGGCCGCCTGGAACCCCGCCTGCTGGGCCTCGATCGCGATCTGGTTCTTGAGCCGCTGGAGGAGCAGGAACGACTGCGACTTCTCGGGATGCAGGACCGCGTCCATGAACTCCGCGCGCACCCGGTCGAGCATCTCATCGGGGCTCCGCTCGCCGGTCTTTTCCATCGCGGCCGCGGTGTCGTACAGCCCGGCCTGGAGCTTGTTGATCGCATCGAGCGTGACCTCGGCGAAGTCGCGCGGCTCCTGGTTGGGGAAGTCCCACTCGTAGTCGCGGTTGCCCGCGTACAGCTCCGACGCATGGTCCCACTCGTAGAGCTCCATCCAGTCGAGCCACAGCCCAGTGACCCGGTCGAGCGAGATCGAGTTGCGATGCGTCCGCGGGACCATCCGCGCGGCGACCGAGCGCCAGGCGGTCGCAAGCGCCCGGCCCGAGTTCTGCGCGGCGGTGATCCGGCCCCACACGGTGTCCGGCAGGCCAGTCGCGCGAGCGAGAACCTCGAGGAGCTGCTGGCCGTGAACCTGCGTCGGGAACACGTCGAGGCGGACCTGGATCTGCTCGATGTCCTCGTCGGGATCGAGCGAGACGATCGACTCCTCGTCGAACGTGATCTGCCGGTCCGCGTCGCCGCGGTACTTGAACTTCGGCCGCGACTCGCCGGCGATGACGTCCTGCTGCTGCGACATGAAGCGGTTGAGCGAGTCCTGGATCGGGAGCATGGTCCCGGCGTCCGAGAAGCCCAGGTGGTCCCGCTCGTTCTCGTTCTCCCAGCGGACGTAGGGCACCGCGCGCCAGCCCGGGTACTCGACGATCCGGGCGATCCTGCCGTTCGCGCGCTGGACGTTGAT
>JACQGW010000149.1 GCA_016199325.1 Chloroflexota bacterium | reverse complement strand
GTTCGGGCTGAAAGAGCTGCCCTATCTCCCGCGTCGGAGAATTCACCCCAGGAAGTGGTTCCTCCGTTCCCTTGCTCAGGGGATTCGGCTGTCTATTCAGTTGTCGTCACCGTGCCGCCGTCTTACTTGTCCCACCACATCTCGTGCCATGTCGAACCGCCGACTCCCGGGGGCTTGACGCCCTTGAGCTGGACGTTATGCACCCGGAAGAGGTCCCGCCAGAACGGGATGTAGATGGCGCCGTTCTCCTGGGTGTACTTCATCATCTTCGCCGCTACCACCCGCCGCTTCTCCAGATCGTAGATGGATGCCGTCTGGTTCAGCAGCGACTCGAACTCCGGGTCGCACCAGTGCGACTCGTTCCACTTGGCGCCACAGACGTAGGCCAGCGCCAGCACCATCGTCGCCAGTGGCCGGTGCCCCCAGGAGGTCAGGCCGAAGTTGACGTCGATCCACTTGTCCCAGTACTGGGCCGAGGGCAACGGCGCCAGGGTCACCTTGATCCCGGCCTTGGCGGCGTCCTGCTGGAGGATCGTCGCCATGGCGCCCTCGTATTGCGGATCGACCTTGTAGTTCAGCGTCGCTTCGATGCCGTTGGGGAAGCCGGCCTCGGCCAGCAGCGCCTTCGCTTTGGCCGTGTCCTGCTTCCAGGGCTGGAACGGGGTGTACTCGGGGTGGATCGGCGCCACGTGCGTATCCGCCGCGATCTGCCCGTAGCCGCTGTAGGCGGTCTTCAGGCTGCGCTCGCGGTCCTGGCTCCACTTGAGGGCCTGGCGGACGCGGACGTCCTTCCAGGGGTCCTGGTCGGCCCGGAACTTGAAGACCGTCGTGTTCGACGTGCCGCCGCGGATGACCTGGAACGCCTTGAGCATGTTCATGGCCGGGATCGACGTGATATTTGCCGAATCGCTGTAGTCGATCTGGCCGGCGGCCATGGAAGCGACGAGGGTTGCCGTCTCCTCGCCGTAGTCGACGATCTTGATCTCGTCGAGGTAGGGCAATGCCTTGCCATCCTCGCCGGTTCGCCAGTAGCCATCCCGCCGCTTGTGCTGGACCCGCTCGCCGATGCGGAACTCCTCCAGGGTGTAGGCGCCGGTGCCGAACGGCTGCTTGATCCAGTCGCCCTCGAACTCGACGGGGAGCAGGATGCTGGTCCAGTGGAAGAGGTGGTCGGGGACGCCGACCTCGCCGCGCTTGAGGTTGAGGCGCACGGTGAGGTTGTCGACCTTCTCGATGCCGGTGTCGTCGAGGTAGCCCTGCATGAGGCCGGCGGCCGACGAGCCGACCTTCTTGTCGAGCCATGCCTTCATGGTGAACACGACGTCGTCGGCGTTCACGTCGCGGCCGCTGTGGCCGGCGGCCTTGTTCCACTTGAGGCCCTTGCGGAGGGTGAGCGTCCAGGTCTTGAGGTCCTCCGAGGGCGCCCACTTCTCCAGCAGCCAGGGATGGGTGATGTTGTTCTCGTCGGTGCGGGCCAGGTACTCGGCGACGGGCGTCCAGGCGATAGAGCCCCCGAAGCTGGCGGCCCAGGGATTGACGACCTTGTCGACGCGGCTGCCGATGGTGATGGAGCCACCGCGCTTGACGGTGCTCGCGGGCTTGGTGGGCTGGGGTGCTGCCGTCGGAACGACCGTTGCCGCGGCGACTGGCGCTTTGGTGGGCTGAGCGGCTGCCGGCGCGGCGGTTGGGGCTGCCGTCGGCGGCGAGAGCGGCCGGGTCGGCGCGGCAGGGACCGAGATGGCGGTGGGGGCAGCGGCCTGCTGCTGCTGGGTGCAGGCGGTGACGAAGGCCGCCATGGCGCCCATGGACAGGCCGAGCAGCGAGCCCATCTGGACGAACTCCCGGCGCGAGACCCGCCCCTGGCGATAGAGATCCTTCAGTTCCGGAATGTAGGGATGCAATGCCTCTCTCCTCTCCAAAGAAGTGTGCCGTCGGTCAGGAAGGGTGGGCGTTCCCATTCCTGAGGCGGCCGATAAGGGGCTGCGTCGAGCTTTTCCTCTCTCCCCGGCGCGCGCTGGTCGCATGCTCAACGCCTTCCGTCGTCAGAGATGTTCGCACCGCAGACGACAGGGACGGCCGTGCGCGCGGATGGCGCGTTTCGATGTGGCACCTGGCTTGGCTACCTGCTCGTTCTCTCACCTCCTTTCGTGGTCGATCGAGGTTGGGGAACGGCGCACTGATGGAGGCTGCCGAAACATAAGTGCGCACGACGAATCAGGGGGACGACTGTTCGTCGTGCGCACTTCAGTGCGCCGCTTCCACGGCAAACGGGGCCGCTACGCCGGAGATCACGCACGCCCGGACCGCGGTCTGCCACCGATCGTCGATGAGGTTCACCGGCACCCGGACTGCCGATTCCGCGTCGCGCCGGCAAAGATCCGCAACGTTCACAATGCGGGGTTTGTGGTCGAGGGTTCAGGCCCGCCCGCGTCACGTCAGGCGCGTGGCATGCGCCGGTGGCGCGGGATGGCGGGTCGGATTCGGGGAAGATGCGCAACAGGGCACGGAGAGACGCATCCGGCGGTTGTTCCGCTTGGGATCGGGCCCTCGGCTGTGTCCCAACGATCACGCGTCACCTCCCGTGCATCGACAAGAGGAAACGAAAAAACCCGAGGACATAGCCTCGGGCTCGACGTGCTATGTCTCTCTCACGCGCCTACGAAGTTAGCTGACGGGTTCGGACTGAAAGAGCTGTCCTGTCTCCCGCGAGAGGGAGAATTCACCCCAAGGAAATGGTCCCTCCGCTCCCCAGACGGGGATTCGGCCGCCGGTTCGTCTTCAGTTGTCCCTTTGCGCGCTCGAACGAGGTGGGTAGTGGTCCTCCGTGATGAATCGCCGTCCGCTGAATAGTATCACTTATACCACGGTCGTCTGGAGGTGTCAACGCCTGGCGCAAGCCGCGTCTCACAACCGAGGCCGGGTGCCACAATGCGGCACCCGGCCCGATCCTGTGGACCGCTGCGATCTGGCCGTAGCGCGGGGGCTCGTCCCCCGCTTCCTGCCGGTTGTCGATGGAGCGGGCGGGGGACGAGCCCCCGCCCTACGGAATCGGTCACGGCGTTTGCGCTTCGGTGCAGCGGTCAATAACCCTGACTGCTGACCGCCGAAGGCTCGGCGATCGAGTCCTACTTGTCCCACCAGGTGTCGTGCCACCACTGGTTGCTCGAGGGATGCGAAGCGATGCCCTTGAGCTGCGCGTTGATGACGCGGAAGTTGTCCCGCCAGAACGGGATGTGGATGGCGCCGTTCTCCTGAATCTGCTTCTGGAGCTTGGCCATGACCGCTCGCCGCTTCTCCAGGTCGTAGACCGAGGAGGCTTCGTTCAGGAGCGACTCGAACTCCTTGTCGCACCAGTGCGACTCGTTCCACTTGGCGCCGCAGACGTAGGCCAGCGCCAACACCATCGTCGCAATCGGCCGGTGCGTCCACGAGGTCAGGCCGAAGTTGACGTCCAGCCACTTGTCCCAGTACTGGGTCGCGGGCAGCGGCCGCAGCGTGACCTTGATGCCCGCCTTGGCGGCCTCCCGCTGGAGGATCGTCGCCATGACGCTTTCATACTGCGGGTCGACCTTGTAGTCGAGCGTCACTTCGACGCCGTTGGGATAGCCGGCTTCGGCCAGGAGCGCCTTCGCCTTGGCGGTGTCCTGCTTCCACGGCTCCATCGGCGAGTACTCCGGATGGATCGGCGCCACATGGGTATCGGACGCGACGGAGCCATAGCCGGAGTGGGCCGTCTTCAGACTGAGCGCCCGGTCCTGGCTCCACTTGAGGGCGTTGCGGACGCGGACGTCGTCCCAGGGCTTCTGGTCGGCCCGGAAGCGGAAGACCGTCGTCTGCGAGGTCTGGCCGCGGAGCACCTGGAACCCCTTGAGCATGTTCATGGCCGGGATCGAGGTGATGTTGGCGCCGTCGGTGAAGTCGACCTGGCCGGACGCCAGCGATGCGACGAGGGTTGCCGTCTCGTCGCCGTAGTCGACCACCTTGATCTCGTCCAGGTACGGCTGAGGCTTGCCGTCCTCGCCCTGCCGCCAGTAGTCGGTCCGGCGCTTGTGCCGGGCGCGCTCGCCGATGAGGTACTCCTCCAGGGTGAACGGGCCGGTGCCGAAGGGCTGCTTGAGCCAGTCGCCCTCGTATTCGACCGGCAGGGCGATGCTCGTCCAGTGGAAGAGGTGCTCGGGGACGCCGACCTCACCGCGCTTGAGGTTGAGCCGGACGGTCATGTTGTCGACCTTCTCGATACCGGTCATATCGAGATAGCCCTGCATCAGGCCGGCGGCGGACGACCCGACCTTGGGGTCGAGCCAGTTCTTGATGGTGAAGACGATGTCGTCGGCGTTCAGCTCGCGGCCGCTGTGGCCCGCCGCCTTGTTCCACTTGACGCCCTTGCGGACCTTGAGCGTCCAGGTCTTGAGGTCAGCCGAGGGTTCCCAGCTCTCCAGCAACCAGGGGTGGGTGATGTTCTTCGGGTCGGTCCGAGTGATGTACTCGGCGACCGGGATCCAGGTGACCGAGCCGCCGAAGCTGGCGGCCCAGGGGTTCGTCACCTTGTCGATCCGGCTGCCGATGTTCAGCGTGCCGCCGCGCTTGATGGTAGTGGCCGGCTTGGTGGGCTGGGGCGCTGCCGTCGGCGCCGCCGTCGCCGCGGCGACCGGCGCCTTCGTCGGCTGGGCGGCCGCCGCTGGGGCTGTCGTCGGCGCCACTGTCGGCGGCGAGACGGGCCGCGTCGGCGCGGCGGGCACCGAGATGGCCGTCGGGGCTGCCGCCTGCTGCTGCTGGCCGCAGGCCGTCACAAAGGCGGCCATCCCGCCCATCGACAGGCCGAGCAGCGAGCCCCAGTAGGCGAACTCCCGGCGGGAGATCTTCCCCTGCCGGTACTGTTCCTTGAGTTCAGGAATATACGGATGCAACGTCTGGCTCCTCTCTCCCGAGTGTGATGTAGGGGTCGCGATCCTCGATTGGGTATGGCGACCATCGATCGCCGGAACCTGGCGTATGGAGTGTCCCGCCTTCGCTCTTGTCCTCACCTCCCTTCGCCGGCAGGTATGGGCACACCCTGACTCTCAGCCGTATTCGAGCGCAACGCACCTTATAGCACGATCAGGTCGTGTTGTCAACGTTATGTTTGCAAGCCGACCGCTCACTCCTCCTCCATCTCGACGCCCAGCCCGGTGATCACCCGATTGATGTAGTTGAACCAGGCGGCATTGGCGTTGATGTCCAGGATGTCGTAGTCGGTGAAGCCTTCGGCGCGCAGCCGCTCGACGTCCGCCTGGGCCACGCGGCCAGGCTCGGCCGTCAGTCTGGCGGCGTAGTCGAGCATCACCCGCTGCCGCGGGCTCAGATCGGCCGTGCGATAGTCCTTCGCCACCGCCTCGGCCAGCGCGGGATCGCCGGACAGGTTGCGGACGTGGCGGACGTGCTGGTGGATGCAGTACGCGCACTCGTTGAGCGCCGAGACGACCACGCTGATCAGCTCGCGGTCCAGCCGGCTGAGGCCGCGACCGCTGAACCGGGTCACCTCGGCGATGTCCATCCGGGCCCGAAGCAGCTCCGGATTCAGGCTCTGGGCCTTGTCCATGCTCCAGGCGCGCCCCGTTTTGGGGTTGAAGCGCCGCTTGTACTGGGCGCGCAGCACGTCATCCGCATCGTCGTCTTCGACGACCTTGATCCAGGCTGCCGGCATCGGTTCGGGCTTGCGCAGCGGTTGAGGGGGGCAAGACCAACCCCCGGGGGTGAGACAAGGCAACCCCGATGAGTTGGCGGCGGTTTGGTCCGTCAGCGCGAAAATACCTCCTGTGGCGTGGGGACGTTAGGGCTCCCGCCCGCAGGAGGTATTGTCG
>JACQGW010000148.1 GCA_016199325.1 Chloroflexota bacterium | reverse complement strand
GCGTCCTTGGCGTCCTTGGCGTCCTTGGCGGTTCGTTATCTCGCGGTGATGCGGTGCAGGCGGTGCGGCTCGGCGATGCCGCGCAGGCGGACCTCGAACGGCTCGATAGGGACGGCGGCCTGGGCGAGCAGGCGGCGTGCCTCCGGGTCGGCGTAAGCGGCTTCGGTTACGACGATCTGCCCTCCCTTGCTCTCGTGCTGGGCGCGGGCGGCGACGTTGACGGTGGTGCCGAAGTAGTCGAGCCGTCCGTTGAGGGTCACCGCGTAACAGGGTCCCTGATGCAGCCCCACTTTGACCAGGCCGGCCGGGTCGACGGCGCCGCCGGAATCCAGCGCACGAATGTCACGCTGGACGTCGAGCGCGGCGGCGACCGCGGCGCCCGCCGCTGGAAAGACCGCCATGACGGCGTCGCCGATCGTCTTCACTACGGCGCCTTCGTGTCGCTGGATGGCATCGCGCAGGATGCGGAAGTGGTCCTGAACGAGCCGGAACGCCCTGGCCTCGCCGAGCTGCTGGTAGAGCGCCGTCGAGCCCATGATGTCCGTGAAGAGGAACGCGAGGGACTGGATCGCGAGCTGGACGTCCGGCGAGAGCACCTCGGATGAGAAGAGGTCGCGGAACTCCTGGATGGTGCTGACCAGGGCAGCCGTCGCGGCCGTCGCCGCCCACTCGGAGCGGTCGACGCCGACGAGGGCGGGGCTCTCCAGTCGGTTGGCGATGCGAAGCGACACGTCGCCGGCCGCCACGGTCGCCTCGCCCGGCTCGACGGCAAGGGGCAGCAGGTCGACGTCCACCATGGACCCGCCGGCGGCGCCGGTCACCCGGAGGTCGAGCAGGCCATGCGCCTGCGGGGAGTGCAGCCAGTAGACGCCGGGGTGGAGCGTGAGCTGCAGGGTCTGCGTCTCGCCCGGCAGCAGCTCCACCTGGCCGACCCTGTGCGGGGCGTTCATCGGCCCGCCGGCGCAGTACTCGTCCAGATCGACCCGGCGGATGCCCGGTGCCGGATGGAAGCGCACCTCGACCAACCGGTCGAAGTCCACGTCGAACGTCCTGTTGCAGACGTCGCAGTGGGCGTGCGCCGCCAGATCCCGAAGTGAGGCGTGCTCGACCTTGGCGACGCGGCATGTGGGACAGAGCACCTCCCAGGTCATTCGGAGCAGGCCGGCCGTCGTCGCCTGCAAGAAGGCGACGAGCGTCTGGCGGCGGTCGGCGGCCCAGCGGTCGGCGAGCTCGAAGGGGCGCATGTGGACGATCTCGTCGTCGTGGGCCTCGGCCAGGTGCCGGCCCAGGCGCTGGACGATCCCGGCGTCGTGGCCGGCCGAGACCAGCCCGGCGCAGAGCGCACCGATGCGGGCCACCGCGGCGCCGCTCCGTTTCAGGTGCGGGAAGGGGTCGGATGCCTTCCCCTGGAGGTAGCGATCGAAGCGGCGGTACTGGCGGAGCGCCGAGCGAACGCTGCGCGGCCCCAGCAGCCAGCGGGCCAGCGCGGCGCCGAAGACGGAGCGGGGCGTCAGCTCGACCCAGACGACGACGCGGCTGCCGCCGGCGCTCGGGCTGAGATCGGTGCCGCCGTGAAAGCGGCGGATCGGTCCCCAGTCGTAGTCGCGCTCGACCGAGTAGCGGCGCGCTCTATCCCAGCGAAAGGGGTGCTCCAGCCAGCGCAGGAACGGGACGCCGAGCAGGCGGTATTCGCCGACGATCTGGGCGCCGCCATCGGGGCGCGGGATCGCCCTGAAGTGGACCGGCGGCAGCCCGACCGCCTCGTTCAGCCGGCCGGTATCGGCGACCAGCGGCCAGAGCTGTTCGGGCGCGACGCCGAGATCGGCGGCCGCCTCGGTCCGAATCGGCTGCACGTTCTGAGCCATTGTCTGCACAGTCAGGAGGTCAAGGTGTGCCGGCGAAGCGCGTGACCATCGCCAGCAGCTCGGAGATCTCGAAGGGCTTGGCGAGCGCGCCGCCGGCGGCGATCTCTTCGGCCCAGCGGCCGGCGTCCTGGGCAGCGGTCATCACGACGATGGGAACCGGGATCCCTCGCTCCCGGACCGCCCGGGCAAAGCCCCAGCCGTCGAGCACCGGCATCCGCATGTCCAGCAAGACGAGGGCGGGGCGAATCCGGTCGATCATCGCCAGCGCTTCGGCTCCGTTCGAGGCCTGTTCGACCGGATACCCCTCGGCCTCCAGGATCTCGACGACGAGCTCGACGATCGACGGGTCGTCGTCGACGACCAGAACCACGCCCGTTTTGCTCGCCTGAGCGGCCGTCTGGACCTCGCTCGCTTTCGGCGTCGGCTGCTCTGCTGGAGACGAGCCTGAAGACACGTCCCCTCCCAGTCGATGCAGGAGCGGCTCGACGGGGACGAGGACCGATCCCATGTTCGAACGCATCGCACCAACGGCCATCGCACTACCCTCCCGGCGCTGCCGGGAGCACGACGTGGAACGTGCTCCCCTGCCCAGGCATGCTGGTCGCCCAGATCTTCCCACCGTGCTCTTCGACGATCCCCCGACAGATGAACAGCCCCAGGCCCATGCCCGCAAACTGGCGGTCGTCGACGTTCTTCGCACGGTAGAAGCGATCGAAGACGTGGGGCAGGTCCTCCGGTGGAATGCCGATGCCGCCGTCGGCGAGGGCGAGATGTGCCTTGGAGCCACGCTTCCTCACCTCGAGCCGCACCGCACCACCGTTGGGGCTGTACTTCACGGCATTGTCGATCAGATTAACGAAGAGCTGCCTGATACGGTTCCGATCATAGACTCCGACCACCGGCCCGCTGGCGTCGAGCAGGCACGGGTGGCGCTCCGAGCTCCGTTCCTTGCAGAGAGCGCCGGCCAGCTCGGCCAGGTCGAGGACCTCTCTGTCGGCGACGAGCCGCCCATGCTCGGCTCGCGAGGCGTCCAGCAGCTCTTCGACCAGACCTTGCAGCCGCCTGGCCTCTCGCACGAGTCGCCGGATGCCCCGCAGGTCTGGCGGCGCTTCCGGCTCAAGCGTCGCCCGTCGCTCGAGGAGCTGTGCCTGAATCAGGATGGAGGTGAGCGGGGTCTTGAGGTCGTGGGCAGCCGCTGAGAGGAAATCGTCCTTGAGTCGGGCCGCTTCCTCATGGGCTCGCACCCGTGCCGCCTCGTCGATGAGCGCGTGGCTTTCCAGGATCACAGCAGCCTGATCGGCAAGCAGTTGAACGAGATCCTGGTCTTCTCTGGCAAAGATCGGCGCCCGTTGGGCGTAGACAACCAGAACGCCGATCTTCCGCTCGCCGGCAATGATTGGTGCGGCGAGCACGGCGCTGCCGCCGAGCTGCCCGGACGGGAGTTCGAGCACCTGCCCCGATTCATCCCAGAGCCCGATTCGAGCGATCGGTGCGCCCAGCGAGGCGGCAGCATGTCGTTCGAGCGCTTTGACGATCGCCGTCGTGTTCGGAAGGCGCGGCAGGCTGACCGATTGCCGAAGGAGGCCACGGAGCTCCGGCTCCTGCCAGGCGCGGCGAACCCAGGTCGGGGTCGCGAAGCCGAGATAGTAGGCGATGCCGGAGCCGAGCGCCAGGACATCGAGGAGGATGGACCACAGCCACGCCGGGGCCGGCAGTCCGGCACGGAGACCGACGGAGACGATCGCCAGGCCGAGCAGCGTCGACCCGGCCGAGACCGCCTGGAGTCGGCGCCGGGTGACCCCGCGCGAGCGCCGCGACGTTCGCACGAAGGCCACAGTTGTCACGGCGACGAGCCCGACGAAGTAGCCGAACGATGCGAGCGTGTGCCAGGCCGGCCTGGGGGATGGGAACACGAACGCTCCGAGGGCCAGCGCGATCAGGCTGGCTTCGGCCATCCGCAGCCAATGACCGGCCACGCCGGCAAAGTCGTCGACGAGCCGGAGGAGCAGATAGGGGAGCGCCAGCAGCAGTGCGACGTTGATGGCGTTGGGGATCGGCCTGGGTCGGACCAGCCCGAGCTCTGCCGCCAGGCCGATGGCGATGATGGCCGAGGGCGAGAGGAAGAGGAGGGCCATGTCGACGTTGGCACGGAGCGGGGAGCGCACGGCTTCGGCGCTCACTCGAAGGAAGATGAGCACGAAGACGGCCCAGGCGAGATACTGCAAGCCCTGGTCGAGGCTCATGAGGCCCGACCCCCTCTCCGTCCCGGCGACCTTGAGACGCCACCCGGCATCACTGGGTATTCTACCAGAACGGGCGGTGATTCGTTACAGCGCCAAGGAAGCGGGCATGTACCCGGCCAGCGCCATCCGGCCGGAGGCGGCGGCGGTCGCCGTGGAGCGCCGCGCCGGCGCCGCTGCCGCCCATCAGGTCGGTCAAGCCCGTGACGGAGCCAAGACCGTCCTGGAGGTAGTACGTCGGGCTGCCGTCGGCATCACTGATGGCGGCCAGCAGCCCCAGCCCGTAGACGTAGTGGCGGCCCCCGTCCTGGAGCACCACCGGCAGCCGCGGAACGATGTCCCAGATGTAATCGGTGGTGATCGCGAGCAGGCCCTGGGTGTGGCGTACGCGCAGGCCGTCTCCGCGGCCTCCGCGCGAACCCTACCCTTGCTGGAGCGGTCTGCGCAAGGACCGCCCTGACGACCGGCCGGCGTTCCTTGCGTCTTGCATGGCGATCTTGGCGTCCTGGCGGTGGGTTGTCTGTCGGAGCCGCTCTAGACCAGCACGACCGGTTCGGCCCTGTCCGCCGTCACATAGGCGCAGGCCATGTGGGCGGTGCTGGACGCGTGGCCGACGCGGCCCTCGCGGTCGATCAGGATGATGCCGCCGAGGCCCTGGACGCGGTCGCCGAGGAGATGAATGGCCCGGCGAGCCGCGCTCGGGGCGTCGTGCCCGGCCGCCATCAGGTCAACCGCCTGTTTGGCCAGCGTGACCCGCATGATCGCTTCGCCCCAGCCGGTGCATGAGGCGCCGCCGCCCGCATTGTCGGCGTAGAAGCCGCAGCCGACGAGGGGAACGTCGCCAACCCGGCCCGGCCATTTGTTCAGCGAGCCCCCGGTGGAGGTCCCGGCGGCGATGCGGCCGGCCTGATCCACCGCTACAGCGCCGACGGTCGAGAGGCTCTTGCGGCCAAAGAGGACCTCGGTCAGGTTGGCCGAGCTAGCCTGGAGCTCGCGCCAGCGCGCCAGCTCCCGGTCCACGACGAGGTCCGACTCGGCGCAGAGCGGCACGCCCACCTTCTCGGCGAACCGCGTCGCGCCCGGGCCGACGATCAGGACGTGCTCGCTCTGGAGCACGTGCCGCGCCAGCGTGATCGGGTTGCGGACACGATGGACGGCGGCGACGGCGCCGGCCGCCAGCGTCGCCCCATCCATCAGCCCGGCGTCGAGCTCGACCTGCCCGTCGCCGTTCAGGAACGAGCCGGCGCCGGCGTCGAAGGTCGGGTCATCCTCCATCTCGACGACGGCGGCCTCGACGGCGTCGAGCGCGCTGCCGCCGTCCTGAAGGATCCCCCAGGCGCGCAGCACCGCCGCTCGACACCCCGATCGGTGGGCCTCCACCAGCTCGTTCGGGATGTTCCAGGCGCCGCCGTGAACGATCACCGCAGGGATCATGGATCACTCTCCAGACGTCATACGTCATACGTCATACGTCATTACGTCATACGTCACCGGTCATGGCGCATGACGTATGACGCATGACGTATGACGTATGACGCACCCTACATGTTGATCGGGAAGTCGAGCCGATAGCGGTCGATCGGCATGATGCCGGCCGCTTTGGCGCCGTCGATGGCCAGGCCGAGGCCGGAGATGAACCGGGAGTCGTCGGAGGCCAGGAAGAGCGCGGCCTGGGCGACCTCGTCCGCCGAGGCGTATCGCGCGGCCGGGCAGGTTGCCAGTGCAATGGGCAGCCGGGCGCTCCGCTCCGCTTCGGTCCGAGCACCCGCCCAGAGCATCGGCGTGTCGATGGGGCCGGGGCAGAGGGCGTTGACGCGGATGTTCTGGTGGGCGTAGGTGACGGCAAGCGATTTCGTCAGTCCCATGACCGCGTGCTTGCTCGCCGAGTAGACGGGATCGCCCGGCCGCCCGACCAGGCCGCCGTTGGACGACATGTTGACGATCGAGCCTCCACCCCGCTCCAGAAGATAGGGCAGCGCGTATTTGCAGCCGAAGAAGACGCCCTTGACATTGATCGCGAAGGTTCGGTCGAAGTCCTCCTCGGAGATGGCGGTGATGGGTCCGTTCATGCCGATGCCGGCGTTGTTGAAGATGACGTCCAGGCCGCCCCACCGGCTGGCCGCTGCGGCGATGAGCGCCTTGACCTGCCCGCCCGCGGTGACGTCGGTGGGCAGGAACAGGGCGTCGCCGCCCGTCGCGATGATGGCATCGGCGACGGCCGAGGCGTCGGCGACGTCGCCGACGGCGACCCTGGCGCCCTCCCGGGCGAAGAGCACGGCGGTGGCGCGGCCGATGCCTGAGGCGCCGCCCGTGATCACGGCGATCTTCTCTTTCAGGCGCATCTTCCCCTCCTGATTGGTGTGGTGCGTAGCATAGGGCTTCACGGTCGAGATCGCAACATGACGAAGGTGTCCGAAAATGATCGAGCAGACGGCCCAACCAACCATGGGGGCGTGATGGTGAAGCCTGGCGCGATCTTCTGGTAGACCGGGGGCCGGGCGCCGAAGCGCCACCTACGAACCAGCGCGCTCTCCCGGTTCGGAGATGGCGCTTCTTTGCGCCCGGCTCCTTGGTCTGGGTCGTACCGGATCTACTCGACAACTTGCACTATGGTGCGGAAACACAGAGACCGCTCCCTGCCCTGGGAGACCCAGTGTACACGCGAAGATGGCGTGTGCCATAATGGCGGCGCAGGCGACCGGCGGCCGCGCTCGATTCCGTTTTCCGGGGGACTGGATGGCGTACAAGTGGTGGGCCTTTGCTGTGGTGTCCGTGGGCATGTTCCTGGGCGCGATGGAGTCGAGCGGCATCGTCGTGGCGCTGCCGGAGTTTGGCCGGCTCTTTGCGGCGGGACCGGAGACCGTCCTCTGGGTGGTGCTCGCCTACACGCTGACCCTCACCGGCTTCCTTCTGACGGCCGGACGGATCGCCGACGTCGTCGGGCGGAAACGGGTCTACATGGCAGGCTTCCTGGTCTTCACCCTTGCATTGGCGCTGAGCACCCTGGCCCAGGAGCTCTGGCAGCTCGTCGCCTGCCGCGTGCTGCAGGGCCTGGGCGGCGCCATGCTGATCAGCAACGGCAACGCCATCATCACGGCGGCGTTCCCGGACGACGAGCGCGGAAAAGCGCTGGGCCTGGCCGAGTCGGTCGTCGGCGCGGGGCTGATGCTCGGGCCCATCGCCGCCGGGTTCCTCCTCGACCTGCTGGACTGGCGCGCCATCTTCTACGCCCGAATCCCCATCGGGCTGGTGGGGCTCGTGCTGGCCTGGGCGGTGCTCCGGGAAACGGCCAGGCCGCTGGGGCGGGTCCGGTTCGACGTCGGCGGGGCGCTGACGCTCTTCGGCGGGCTGGTCTGTCTGATGATCGCCATCAACCAGGGCCATCGCCTCGGCTGGGGGTCGCCGGCGCTGCTGGCGCTGGGCGCCGCCGCGATCGCGTTGCTCGCCCTTTTCCTGGCGATCGAAGCCCGGACTCCGGATCCGGTGATCGACCTGCGCCTGTTCCGAAACCGCGCCTTCTCCGCCTTCAGCGCCGTCCTGCTGGCCTACTTCATCCCGTACCCCGCCATTCCGCTGGTGCTCCCGTACTACCTGGTCCAGGGCCTGGCCTACACGGCTTCGGCCGTCGGGCTCTTCCTGGCCGTTATTCCCATCCTCATGTTCCTGCTCTCGCCGACGGTCGGCACGCTCTCGGACCGCCACGGGCCGTGGCCGCTGACGACGGTCGGGCTCGCCCTCCAGGCGGGCGGCCTGTTCCTGATCAGCCGCCTGGGGGCCGATGCGTCGGGTATCCAGGTGGTCGTGGCGCTGGGCGTGATGGGGCTGGGCGCCGGTCTCTTCCTGACGCCGACCTACAGCGCGGTGATGGGCGGCGTGCCGCCGGAGCGGATCGGGACCGCCTCTGCGCTCATTGCGACGCTCCGAAGCATCGGGATGTCCACCGGCCAGGCGATGGCGACGGCGATCTTCGCGGTCCGGCGGGACTTCCACGAGCTGGCGCTGGCCGGCAGCCTCGACGGCGTCGAGCGCGGGCGCCAGAGCCTGATCCTGGGGTTCCAGGACGCCGTCCTGGCGCTCGGGTCGATTGCGGTGGTCGGGGTCGCCATCGCCATCCTCTTCGCCCGCCCAAAGCCGCAGCGTCACGGTCTGCCGGGCCTGGCCCAGTAGATCACTCATCACTCATCGCCCGACCTGGTATAATGTACAAGATGATGTATAGCAGGAGGGTACGATGGCTCAGATGATCCGGAAGCAGGTCTACATCGAGCCCAGGCAGGAGGAGCTGCTCAAGCGGCGGGCAAGAGAGCTTGGTGTTAGCGAGGCCGAGCTGATCCGGCGGGGCATCGATCTCGTCAGCCGAGCGCCCGTACGGCTGCCGCCGGACCGACAGGCGTGGAAGGAGTTCATGGCCTTCATTCAGGAGCATCGGCAGATGGACGTTCCGCAGACGGGCCGCACGTGGACGCGCGAGGAGCTCTACGATGAACGCCTCGAACGCTATTCTCGTTGACACGAATATCCTGGTCTACACCCACGACCGGCGCGATGTTGCAAAGCAGGAGCGAGCGCAGCTCGTCCTCGGACAGCTCATTCAGAACGAACGGGCCGTTGTTAGCGTACAATGCCTGACGGAGTTCTTCAACGCCGTGACACGGCGTCTGCCCGAGCCCATGACACCGGCCGATGCCCTGGCCCAGGTCGAGAGGCTCGCCAGCTTCTGCCGGGTGCTCGACCTCACACCGGCCGTTGCTCTGGAGGGCTGCCGCGGTGTTGTCCAGCACCGCCTCTCCATCTGGGACGCGCTGATCTGGGCTGCGGCCAGGCTGAATCAAGTACCGTACCTGCTGACCGAGGACGCGGAACACGGCCGATTCCTGGAGGGAGTGCGCTTCCTCAACCCCTTCGATCCAGCTTTTGACATTGGCATGCTCGGGAGGTGACTACGTGTTCGGGTTAGCGGACCTGGCCCGGTTGCGGGATGAGCGGCCGGGGCGCGTGTCGAGCTGGGATCGGAGCGGGGGAAATCGGGACTTCGTCGCCGTGCCGGCCGGCGCCCGGGCGCGGCTGGCCGACCTCTTCGGCGCCGGCCGGGTCACGCACATCTGGACGACGATGCACTGCGATGAGCCCCACTTCCTCCGCAAGGTGGTGCTCCGGATGTGGTGGGACGGCGAGCCGGCGCCGAGCGTGGAGGTGCCCATCGGCGACTTCTTCGGCATCGGCCACGCGCTGACCAGGAGCTTCTGGTCGCTCCCGCTCCAGATGTCGCCCCAGGACGGCCGCGGCTTCACCTGCTTCTTCCCGATGCCGTTCGCCACGGCGGCCCGCATCGAGGTCGAGAACCAGTGCGAGACGGCGCCGGTCAACCTCTACTACTACCTCGACTACGTCCGGGTCGGCCGCGCCGATCCCGAGGACGCCCGCTTCCACGCGCAGTGGCGCCGCCAGAACCCGTGCGACGGGATCGACCCGGCGGGGCTCGACAACCGGATCTATCAGATGGCGGGAAAGAACTTGACCGGCCGCGGCAACTACGTGATCCTCGACGCGACCGGCCGCGGCCACTACGTCGGCTGCCACCTGGACATCCAGAACCTCCGCCGTTCCGAGGAGTGGGACTGGCCCGGCGAGGGCGACGACATGATCTGGGTGGACCAGGATCCCGAGCGGGATTGGCCGCCGCGCTTGCACGGCACCGGGACCGAGGACTACTTCGGCACGGCCTACTGCCCGACGCAGGAGTACTCGAGCCCGTTCCACGGGGTCACGCTCGGCGGCGGCCGGAACTGGCACGACCCGGTCTCGTTCTACCGCTACCACGTCCTCGCCCCGATCCGGTTCGAGCGGAACATCCGCGTGACCGTCGAGCACGGCCACGCCAACCGCCGCTCCGACGACTACTCGTCCACGGCCTACTGGTATCAGGTCGAGCCCCACGTCTCGTTCCCGCCGCTGCTGCCGGTCGCCGAGCGGCTGCCGATCACGCCGGCGGGAGCGATCGAGTATACTTGAAGTATGGCAAACAAGCACAAAGCGAAATCCAAAGAGCGGCAGCTTCTGCCTCTCCCGGTGCGGGCATCCGAGCAGGAGCCGTGCGCGATCGGCGTCTGCGTCGGCCGCTCCTGCCGGAAGGCCGGCTCGAAAGACGTGCGGGGCGCCCTTGACCGCGAGGTCTGGCGGCGCCGGCTCGACGAACGGGTATCGGTCCGAACGGTCGGCTGCCTGGATCGGTGTCGCGAGGGGCCGAGCGTCGATCTGACCGGCGCCGGCAGCGTCATCACGCACGTCCGGCCGGCCGACGCCGCCCGGTTGATCGACCGAGTGATGAGCAGTGAGTGATGAGTGATGAGTGGGAATACTACTCATTGCTCATCACTCGGTTCGCCGAGCCGTTGAATCCAGGCCGTGCCGGGGGTATAATGTATGATAGCGATGTGCGTGACCCCCCAGCAGATGGGGGGTTTCCTTTGCCCCTGAGAGGAGGTGACCGTCGATGACGATGCTGGACAAGCTGGCCGACGTCGAGCGAAGGTACGAGGAGCTGAACAATCTGATGGGCCGCCCCGACGTGCTGGCGGACGTCGATCAGCTTCAGCGCCTCGCGCGCGAGCAGCGGGGCATCGAGGAGGTTGTTGGCCGCTATCGGAACCTCAGGGCGACCGAGCAGCAGCTCCACGAGACCGAGCAGATGCTCCGCGAGGGGCTGGACGACGAGCTGGTCGCGCTGGCGCGCGAGGAGCTCGACACGCTCCGGATCCACCGTGAGCGGCTGCTCGAACAGATCAAGGTCTCCCTGTTGCCCAGAGACCCGAACGACGAGCGCGACGTCATCGTCGAGATCCGAGCCGGCACCGGCGGCGACGAGGCGGCGCTGTTTGCTGCCGACCTCTTCCGGATGTACAGCCGTTATGCCGAGAGCAAGCGCTGGCGGGTGGAGGTCGTCGACCAGAACGAGAACGGCATCGGCGGCTTCAAGGAGATCGTCTTCGAGGTCCACGGCCAGGGCGCCTATTCCCGCCTGAAGTACGAGAGCGGCGTCCATCGGGTCCAGCGGGTTCCCTACACCGAGGCATCCGGCCGGATCCACACGTCGACGGCGACGGTCGCCGTCCTCCCGGAAGTCGACGACGTCGAGGTGACCGTGCGCGACGACGACCTCAAGATCGACACGTTCTGCTCGGGCGGCGCCGGCGGCCAGAACGAGAACAAGGTGGCGACCGCGGTGCGGATCACCCACCTGCCGACCGGGCTGGTGGTCACCTGCCAGGACGAGCGATCGCAGCTCAAGAACAAGCTGAAGGCGCTCTCGGTCCTCCGCGCCCGCCTCTACGACGCCGAGCGGCGCCGGCAGTTCGAGGAGGTCACCGAGACCCGACGCTCGCAGGTCGGCACCGGCGAGCGGGCGGAGAAGATCCGGACCTACAACTTCCCGCAGGACCGCCTGACCGACCATCGGATCGGCTTGACCGTCCACAACCTGCCGGCGGTCCTGGACGGCGAGATCGATCACATCATCGACGCCGTCGCGACCGCCGACCAGGCAGAGCGCCTGAAGGAGGCGTGGGCTGCCGCCTGACCCGGCCCCACCGCTGCCCATGACCATTCAGGAGGCGCTACAGGACGGGCGGGCACGCCTGGCCCATGCCGCCATCGAGGATGCCGCCGTCGAGGCCGAGGTGCTCCTGATGCACGCGCTCGGCCGCTCCCGGGCCTACCTCTACACTCACCCGGACCATCCGCTGTCCGCTGATGAGCAAGACCGGCTCGGCCGGGCGCTCGACCGCCGGCTCCTGCGCGAGCCGACCGCGTACGTCGTCGGCGAGCGGGAGTTCTTCGGCCACCCGTTCCTCGTCGACCGCCGGGTCCTGATCCCGCGGCCAGAGACCGAGATCCTTGTCGAGACGGCGCTCGACCTTCTTCGGTCGGGGGTTGGGGGTCGGGGG
>JACQGW010000150.1 GCA_016199325.1 Chloroflexota bacterium | reverse complement strand
ATCTTGCTGCTGCTTGACCCCCTGCTATCGAGATTGACACAATCTTCCGTACACTACCCTGGCTGAAGGTCTCTTGACAGGTGGTCTGGCGGTGCTATAATGCCGGGCGGTCAGGCGACGCCGAGGGAAGGGATGGGCAAGCTGCCACGCCGCATTGCGCCGCTGCTCCACGCACTCGTCCTGCTGTCGCTGGCAGTGGGACCCTTGCTGGTGCCGTTCGATCCGCTCGCCCCGACCGCCTCGGCCGCGACCTTCCCGACGCCGACCAACCTCTCGAGTAACAGCGGCGATTCCCGCTTCCCGGCAATGGCCATCGACGCGACCGGGCAGGTCACGCTCGTCTGGGCCGACACCACAGCCGGAACGCCACAGATTCTCGGTCGCCGGTGGACGGCCGGCGGCGGCTGGGGTGCCGCGGTCGTCGTCGCCTCCGGCGCCTCGCTCGCTCGGCCCGCCGTTGCCGTCGTTCCTTCGACCGGCGCCGCCGCCGTTGCCTGGCTCTCGGGCTCGGACGTCTTCTACCGACTCTGGCCCCAGACAAGCGGCGTGCTCGGCGCGGCTGGGCAGATCTCGAACGGCGGCGTCCTGGCGTCGCCGGCCGTCGCCGCCGACGGCGCCGGCGCCGTCCACGTCTTCTGGATCGGCGCCAGCGGGTCGGCCGCGGATCTCTTCCATCGGGTCGACCGGGGCGGTGTCCTGGGGTCCGTCGAGGCGCTCTCGGGCGGCACCGCGGAGAGCGACCCGCCGGCCGCAGCCGCCGACGGCACCGGGGCCGTTCACGTCGCCTGGGCCGACTCCGGCAGCGGCAACCGGGAGATTTTCTATCGCTCCTGGAGCGGCGCGGCCTGGTCGGCGCCGG
Organism: Chloroflexota bacterium; assembly: GCA_016199325.1. The sequence goes on along the minus strand of JACQGW010000150.1, from coordinate 11,931 downwards.
CGAACCTCTCCGGCAGCGCCGGCTATTCGGCGCTCCCTGCGCTCAGCGCCGGCGCGACGGCCGGGACGGTGGTCCTGACCTGGAGCGACAACAACGTGGGCGGCGCCATCGCCTGGCGCATCTACACCCGTGAGCTGAGCGGCGGGGGCTGGTCGGCGCCGGTCGACGTTTCCGGCGACACCGGGAATCTGACCACGTCGGCGTCGTTCGTCGGCGGCGACGGCGTCCGGCACTTCGTCTGGAGCCGCCCTTCGACGTTTGGCGGAAGCGTCGGCTACCGCAACCTTTCGTCCGGCGCCTGGTCGGCCCGGAGCACCGTGGCGAGCCTGAGCGGCGGTCTGGGGAGTCCGGCGATCGCCGTCGACGGCGCCGGCCGCATCGTCGTCGGTTGGAGCGACGGCGGCGTCGGCGGTGCAGCCGACGTCTACGCGGCGGTCGGCAGCGCCGCGGCCGCGACCCCGACCCCCACGCCCACGCCCGCCATCCGGGCCAGCCCGACCCCGACGATGATCACGTCGACGGCGCCCTCGCTCATCACGCCGACGCAGGGCGTCCAGATCGCCGGCGCCAGCCCCGTCCTGGCCTGGCAGCCGGTCACGGGCGCCGTGGGCTACCGCGTCGACCTCGACACGGCCAGCACCTTCGACTCGGCGAATCTCCGGACGGGGACGACCGAGAACCTGCACGCCGTTCCCATCGACGCCGTGCCGATCACGAGCACCAATCGAACGCTGTACTGGCGGGTGACGCCGCTGGACGGCGGCGGCCGGACCGGGCGGACGAGCTCGACGGAGAGCTTTGTCGTGCCCGCGGCGACGGCGCCGCGCCTTCTGGCGCCGGAGGACCTCTACCTCTTCACGCTGCCGTCGACGCCCATTACGGCGACCTGGACGCCGGTCCCCGGCGCTTCGAGCTACCTGATCGAGGTGACCGACGTGCTGACGGTGCCGTCGAACCTGCTGCCCGACGGCGGCTTCGTCAGCCGGGTCTACAGCGACACGACGCCGAACACCAGCTATTCGGCCTTCCAAACGAGGTCGCTCGCCGAGACGCTCGTCGAGGGCCGGATGTACTACTGGCACGTCGCCAGTCTGGACGCCGCCGGCAGACGGCTCCCGTTCAGCGAGACGCGTCGTCTGTTCAAGCAGTGGGTGCCGCCTGCGCCGCTGACGCCCAACGATCCGAGCTTCAACAACGTCATCAGCCCCACCGAGTACTACAGCGTCACGCTCGTCTGGGAGCCTGCCGACGGTGCGGCCTCGTATGACCTCGAAGTCTACTACTACGGCGACTTCAGCGCCGCCGTCTACTCGGCCCACGTCGTCGGCGCCAACCGCCACACGCTGAAGCAGACACTGCCGGACGACCAGTACGTCTGGCGCGTGCGGGCGAACGACTCGAAGGGCCTGCCGGGGCCGTGGAGCACGCTGGCGACGTTCAAGAAGCGATGGAACGACGCGCCCATTGCGCTCGGCCCGCTGAGCTCCGACGCCGACCCCCGGTTTCCGCTGATGAGCTGGACCTCGATCCCCCACGCCGGCCAGTACGTCCTCGAGTTCCACAACTTCACGATAGGGGGCGACAAGATCAACATCGAGCGCTCGGTCGGGCGGACCGAGTACGTGCCGACGATCCAGGACACGTCGATGCGGGCGCCGGTGGGCATCACGCTGACCCACGAGTGGTACGTCATCCCGGTCGACAACCTGGCGCCCGGCACGAACCTGAACCACGAGCAGGCGTACCTCCGGGGGCTCAACAGCATCGCCCAGAGCTTCACCATCGCAACGCCGACGATCGGCACGGTCCCGTGGCCGCCGCCGTCGCGGAGCGAGCCGCCGCCCCGTGGCCCGGCCGCCGATTGGCAGCAGCCCTACCCCGACCGGCCGGCGGAGACGACGGACGTTTTTACGGGCACGACGCCGGTCTTCGCCTGGCAGCCGGTTGCCGGCGCCAGACAGTACAACGTCTACATCTCGAAGGATGAGACGTTCAACAACCTCGCCATGGTCGCCGGTCCGGCCTTCTCGACGTTCTACCCGTTCTTCACGCTGGCCGATCCGCTGCCGGATAGCGACGCCGGGATCGGCTACCACGTGTCCGTCCAGGTCGAGATGGACAGCGGCCTGGTTAGCCTGATCGACATCAGCCACGACGACGTGTACCGCTTCAACAAGGTGACGCCGCCCGGCCCGTTGCTCGCCTCTCCGCCGCCGTACGCCGAGGTGTCCGGCGCGCCGACCTTCACCTGGGAGCCGATCACCAAGACCGATACCCGCTGCGCCGGCAACGCCCGCTGCGCGAGCACCACCTACTACTACCCGACGGCGTACTACCGGATCCAGGTCAGCCGCGATCCCGATTTCGGGACGGTCGACGCGGAGGAGCTGACAGACGCCGAGTCCATCACGCTCTCGGGCTGGAACAAGCCGGACGGCTTCTACTACTGGCGGGTCTGTCCGGAGGAGTTTGGCGCTGAGCGCAGTTGCGAGACGAGCGTGTCACAGCGGCGCACGTGGAGCGAGGCCAGAATCTTCCGGGCGGTCTCCGGCTTCGACGTCGTGCCGCTGCTGGCTCCGGCCGACGGTGTGACCGTCACGCTGACGCCGATGTTCAGTTGGCGGCCGGTGGCCGGCGCCGTGACCTACGACGTCCAGGTGATCGCGACGGCGAGCCTGACACAGACCTTCGACGACTATCCGCTCCACGATGGCATCGTCGCCACCGACAAGGTCGCCTACCAGACGAATCGCTTGCCGTACCCACAGGGCACGTACCACTGGCGGGTCAGGGCACGTAACGCACGCGGATCGACGAGCGACTGGAGCGCGCCGCGCACGTTCGCCATCCAACTGCCCCCGCCGGAGGGCCTCACGGTCAACACGATCTCTGCGACCGGCGCCGTCGTCACCCACACGAGCCCGATCACCGTCGACGGACGCGGCAGCGGCTTCCACCTGGCCTGGAGCCCGGTCGCCGGCGCCGCCGGCTACCGGGTCGAGGTGAGCACCGACCCGGCCTTCGGCTCGCTCGCCGACAGCGCGACGACCGAGGCGGCGAGCTGGGCGCCGAGGCTGGGGGCGCAATACCGGGACCTGGCGACGCATTACTGGCGCGTCCTGCCGCTCGATCGCGCGGGCATCGCCGGCCGGGCCAGCGCGACCGGCAGCTTCGTGCCAGACCCGCCGGTCGCACCCGCCGCACCCGAGCCGACGGCAACGCGGACGGCGACCCCGAGTGCAACGCCGACGGCCACGCCGGTGCCGAGCGCGACGCCAACGCCCGCGGCGACGGCGACGCCATCGGCGACCAGCACGCCGACGGCGTCCGCGCCGCCGGTCGCGGCCTCGTCGGGGTCGCCGACCGCGACCCCGACGCCGACGGCACCGCCGGCCACCCCCACGCCCACGCCGACGGCGACGAGCGCGGTGGCAGGGCTGGTCCTGGTCGATGCGGCGGCGGCGCCCAACGCCGAGGTCTCGGCCCAACTGCCGCACGGGAGCCTGAGCCTGACGCTGCCGCCGGCCGGCTCCGGCGACCTGATCCGGGTGCGGGTGGCCGTGCCGTCCGGCCCGCCTCCGGCTGAGGGCACGGCGCCCGGCGTGCTCCTCCGCGACTACCAGTTCGACATCACGCTCCGGGAGAGCACGACCGGCCAGCCGATCACGCAGCTTGCCGGTCCGCTGACGTTCGTGCTCCGCTACGATCCGGCGCGCCTGGCCGGCGCCATGGCGGCGACGCTGGAGCTCCGCTTCTGGAATGGCACCGCCTGGAGCACGGATGGCATTCGGACGACGGTGGATCCGGTCCGCCGCGAGCTGCGCGCCCAGATCGACCACACCTCCCGCTTCGCCGTGTTCGGCAGGACCGTCCACCGCCAGTACCTGCCATACGCCGGCCGCTCGGCAGCCAGCGCGGGCTGGTAGGTCATGCGTCATGCGTCATGCGTCATGCCACCAGCCTGGCGAACGCCGTATCCGGGAGCGCAGGCGTCCTCGCCTGCCCCGGTTCGGCGGCACTACCGCCTGGGACTTGGTTCGATCTCCATGCTCACCACCGTTTGGCGGTCGACCCAAGCCAGGCAGGCGGGACGCCTGCGCTCCCAGGCCAGACGCCGCGGGCCTCATCCCGAGCCAAGCGGATACTGGTTGCTCGAAAGCCTTCGAACCAGGAACCACAAACCAGGAACTCCGCCGGCGCCTTCGCGGTTTCGTTCGTGACGCCTCAGGATCTACTCCTTCCGGTCCAGGTCGTCACCGGCAAGACGAGAGTCGACGCCCACCGGCGCATGACAGCCGAGATGGAGAAGCTCGCTGCCCGCAGGGAAGAACGCCGCACAGCGTAGTGGTCCGCCGAGGCTGCACGGAGAGGTTCGTAGGTGGCGCTTTAGCGCCCGGCGCCGGAGGCCGGGCGCTCAAGCGCCACCTACAGACTCCCACATCACAGGCCGACGTTCTTGGCGTGCTTTCACAGCAGCCATTCACTCCTACCGCCCGTTGGTATAGAATTAGGTGCAGCATGAGTGAGATCCAAGCCGAGTTCGACAGCGCCTGGAAAGAAGCCATCGAGCGCTACTTCGAGCCGTTCATGGCCTTCTTCTTCCCGAACGCCCATGCCGCCATCGACTGGGACCGGAAATACGAGTTCCTGGACACGGAGCTGCAGCAGGTCGCGCGGGACGCCGCGCTCGGTCGACGGCTCGCCGACAAACTCGTGAAGGTCTGGCGCCGAGATGGCGGCGATGAGACGTGGGTGATCGTCCACATCGAGGTGCAGGGGCAGGTGGAGCCGGGCTTCGCCGAGCGGATGTACGTCTACAACTACCGGTTGTACGACCGGCATCGCCACCCGGTCGCCAGCCTGGCCGTGCTCGGCGACGAACGCGCCAATTGGCGGCCCGACCGTTTCACGTACAGCCTGTTCGACTGTCAGATCGGCTTTGTCTACCCGGTCGTCAAGCTGGTCGACTACGCGGATCGATGGGAATATCTGGCGGCCAGCGACAATATCTTCGCCGTCGTAGTGCTGGCGCACCTGAAGACGCTGGAGACACGCGGCGATGCGGATGCGCGGCGGCGGTGGAAGTTCAACCTGGTCCGAGGGCTGTACGATCGGGGCCTCGGCCGCGACGAGATCGCCGAGCTGTTCCGCGTGATCGACTGGCTCATGGCTCTGCCGGACGAGCTGGAACAGAGCTTCTGGAACGACTTGCGGGAGTACGAGGAGGAGCGAAAGATGCCGTACATCACGAGCGTCGAGCGGATCGGCTACCGGCGGGGGTTAGAGGAAGGGATCCAGGAAGGACTCCAGCAGGGGATTCAGCAAGGACTCCAGCAGGGGATTCAGCAAGGACTCCAGCAGGGGATTCAGCAAGGACTCCAGCAGGGGGTCCAACAAGGACTCCAGCAGGGGGTCCAACAAGGACTCCAGCAAGGGGTCCAGCAAGGGGTCCAGCAGGGGCTGCGGCTAGGACTGCTTGATGGAATCGCGTTGGGGTTGGAGCTGAAGTTCGGCACGGATGGCCTGCGGCTGCTGCCGGCCATCTCCAAGATCGACGATCCGGATGTCCTCAAGGCGATCCACGAGGCCCTCAAGGTGGCGAACACCCTGGACGAGCTTCGCCGCGTCTACGAGAGCGACTCGTAGGAACTCGTAGGAGTTCGGGGGGCGTGCCTCCGTCATGCTGAGCCGCAGCGAAGCCTCTCCTCGCGTCCAACGCGGAACGTCGGGGAGATGCTTCGCTGCGGCTCAGCATGACGGGAGTCCCCTGAAAAAAGCTGGAGCGCGTATCCGACTGGCGGAAACATCGGCGAAATCGGTGCGGGAACTGCGCCAGCGGTGAGCGACATGGCTGAGCCGGCCACCAGCCGGCGTTCTTGGCTCAATCGTTGGCGTTCTTGGCGTCATGGCGGTTCGTCCCTGCCGCACCCCGCTCTAGCGTCCTGGCGGTTCGTTGACTGTCGGCGCCGCCTACGTCTGCCAGAGCTCCCGCAGCGCGCGGGCGAACCGCTCCGGCTCGGCCCGGTGCGGCGGGTCGAAGTGATGGCGATCCTCGTAGATCTCGACCTGGATGTTCGGGAACAGACCGGCCAGGATCTCGGCTTTGATCGCCTCGATCGGATGGCTCAGCCCGCCGATTGCCAGGTAGACCGGCTTCGGGAACTCGCGGAAACGCGCCCGGTCCAGATGGTAGCTCTTGAAGGCACGGACCATCGCCTGGAGGCCCGCCGGCCGCTTCGCCATCCAGGGGGGCGGGGGGCCGGGTGGCATCGGCGGCGGCTCTACCCCTGGCCGCAGGCCGGCGCGGACGAACGCACGCATCCGTTCGTCGGGGGGCAGGGCCATGACCCGGTCGACCTCCTTCCAGTAGGCGACCTCTGTCGGGGTCCAATCGTCGCTACCTATCCAGGCAGGCTCGACCAGGGCCAGGCTTCGAAGTCGCGCCGGATACTTCGCCGCAAAGGCCAGGGATACGGCGCCGCCACCGGAGTAGCCGACGAGGTGGAAAGTGTCGAAACCGGCGCGGTCGGCAGCCTGGGCAAGGCCCGCAACCTCCAGGTCCAGTCCGTAGTGGGGCGGCGGCGCCTCGGCCGCGTAGACCTCCAGGTCCTTGAGAACCGGCCGGATGTTGGGCCCCAGCGCTTCGAGCAGCGATCCATAGGCTGCCGCTGCCGGCAACACGCCGCCCGGCACGAAAATGACGGGTGGCTGGAGGTCGTCGGTCCGACCGGTGGACTGGGGCTGTGGACTGCTCGTCGTCATGTCGTGGGAGCCTCCGCATGTTGCCACTTCTTGTGCCGGCGATGAGGTGGGGAAGCTCATGCCTGCGTCCCCGGTCATGCACGATTCGCGCCACTGGTCGGGAGCTGACGGAATGACGCATTACGTATGGACCTGGCAACCAGCATCCAGCAAGATCCGTGCGGCACACCACGGCTCGGATACTGGCGCAGATCGGCCGGGCGCGGTATGATTCAGCAAACGCATGTTCGGCTCCATCGAGAATCACCGCATGCAGGCAACGGTCGAGCGGGTGACGTTCTTCAACCCGGAGAGCGGCTTTGCCGTCGTGCGGGTGCGCGCCTCCGGCGAGCGCGACCTCGTCACCGTGGTGGGCCGCCTCTCTGAGGTCCACCCCGGCGAGGTCCTGGCGCTCGAAGGGCGCTGGGTCACCGACCCCCGCCACGGCCGCCAGTTCCAGGCGAGCGCCGTGCAGGTTCGCCGGCCGGCCGACGTGAACGGCCTGCTCCGCTATCTCGGCAGCGGGCTGGTGCCGGGGCTCGGCCCGGTCCTGGCCCGGCGCGTCGTCGACCACTTCGGCGAACAGGTGCTCACCATCCTCGACGAGACGCCGGAGCGGGTGCGCGAGGTGCCCGGCATCGGGGCGGCCCGCGCCCGCTCGCTGGCCGAGGCATGGGCGCGCCAGCGCTCGGTCCGCCGGGTGGTCGAATGGCTGCGCGACCGCAACGTCTCGACACTCTACGCCTCCCGCATCGTCCAGGCCTACGGCGAGGACGCGCCGTCCATCCTGGCGGCCAACCCGTACCGGCTGGCGCTGGAGGTGCCCGGCTTCGGCTTTGTCGCCGCCGACCAACTGGGCCGGGCGGCTGGCGTCCGCGCCGATGCGCCGGTTCGCGCGCAGGCCGCCGTCGAGTGGTGCCTTCACCGGGCGGCCGACGACGGCGACTGCTACCTGCCCTACGGCGAGCTCTGCGGCCGGGCCGAGACGGCGACGGGCCTGGATCAGCCGGCCGCGGCCGCCGCGCTGGGCCAGTTGGCCGCGGCCGGGCGGGTCTTCGGCGTGGATGCGCCGGGCGCGCCGCCGCATGCGTCATACGTCATGCGTCATGCGTCACCGGCCGGGCAGGTCTTCGGCGGCGACGCGCCGGGCGTGCGGGAAACGCCGGGCGGGGCCGCCCCGGCGGCGAACCGGGGCAGGCGGGACGCCTGCGCTCCCGGAGAATTGCCGGCGGCGGCGCCGGGCGGGGCCGCCCCGACGGCGAGCCGGGGCAGGCGGGACGCCTGCGCTCCCGGAGATGCGCCGGCTGCGGCGCCGGATGGGGCCGCTCCCACGGGTCGCCGCCGGCTCACGTTCTACACGCCGCCTCCCGTCGTGGCGCCGGCCGAGACCCCCATCTATCTTGCCGCGTTCGAGCGGGCCGAGGTCGGTCTCGCCCGTTGTCTGGCACAGCGCGCGGCGGTCGAGCTCCCGGTGGACGCGGGGCGGCTCACGCGCTGGCTCACGCGATACCAGGCCGCCGAGGGCGTCGAGCTCGCTCCCGAGCAGCGCGAGGCCATCTTCCTGGGCGCCGGCGCCGGATTGCTGGTCCTAACGGGCGGGCCGGGCACGGGGAAGACGACGACGCTGCGGGCGTTGCACCAGTTGACGGTCGCGATGGGGCGGTCGGTCGCGCTGGCGGCGACCACCGGCAAGGCTGCCCGCCGGCTGACCGAGGTGACCGGCGCGCCGGCGACGACCGTCCACCGGCTGCTGGGCGCCGGCCGGGACGGCCGCGAGCTCACCTACCAGGAGGGAAACCCGCTGCCGTTCGACCTGGTCGTCGTCGACGAGAGCTCGATGCTCGACCTGTTCCTCTCCTACAGCCTGGCCCGCGCCATCCGACCAGGCGCGCAGTTGGTCCTGGTCGGCGACGCCGACCAGTTGCCCAGCGTGGGGCCGGGGCTGGTGCTGCGCGACCTGCTGGCGTGCGGCTCGGTGCCGAGCGTCTCTCTGAGTCAGGTCTTCCGGCAGGCATCGGCCTCGCGCATCGTGACGGCCGCCCACGAGGTCCGGCGGGGGCTGGTTCCGTCGGTCCCGCCGCCGGAGGATCACGGGAGCGACCTCTGGCTCGTCGAGGCGCCGCGCGGCAAGATCGGCGCGGCGGCCGTCCGCTGGGCGGTGGCCGAGCTGCCGCGCCGACTGGGCGTGGCGACGGCCGACGTCCAGGTCCTCTCTCCCCAGTTGCGCGGCGAGGCCGGTACGGAAACGATCAACGCGCAGATCCAGGGCCAGCTCAATCCGCCCCGAGCCGGGCGGCCCGACTGGTTTCACGGCGCGCTGCCGCTGCGGGAGGCCGACCGGGTCATCCACACGGCGAACAATTACCGGCTGGGCGTCTTCAACGGCGAGCTAGGCCAGGTCGCCCGGATCGACGCCGTGGCCCAGACGGTCACCGTGGACTTCGGCGATCGGGAGGTGAGCTACTCGCCGGCCGAGGTCGTCGAGCTCCAGCACGCCTACGCGCTGACGGTGCATCGAGCGCAGGGCAGCGAGTGGCCGGCGGTGGTCGTCGCGCTCTCCTCCGAGCACGCCCGCACGGTCGGACGGAATCTCCTGTACACGGCGCTGACGCGCGGCCGGCGGGCGGTCGTGCTGGTGGGCGAGCGCGCGGTGCTGGAGGCGGCGGTGGCGGATGAGAGCGCGCTGGCCCGACGGACCGGCCTGGCCCGACGGCTGAAGGAGGCGATGGCGTGAGGGGTCATACGTCATACGTCATGCGTCATGCGTCATACGTCATACGTCATGCGTCATACGTCATCAATGGTGGGTGACGGGTGACGTATGACGCATGACGGGTGACGGGTGACGGGTGACGGCGCTGCCGTGGAAGTCCCTGCCAGCGGGTTCGGGGAGCGGATTGGAACGGATGGCTGGCAGCGAGCTCGAGGCCAGTCCCGGTCCCGGTGCCTTAGCAACCAGGACACCGGGACTGGCTTCTAAGCCCCGGGCATCAGTTCCGGTCCCTAGGGTTGCGTCTTCAGGACCTGCAAGTAGGCTGCAACCGCCGTGATCTCGTCTTCCTCGAGCTTCACGATGGACATCGCTTCCACTGACTGGAGCACGAGCCGAATGTCGCCAGCCTGCTTACCGCGGATACTCGGGCCAATCTTTCCTTTGCCGTCAGTGCCATGGCAATACTGGCAGCCGATGCCCCCTGCCGTCTTCTGGAAGATCACTTCGCCCCGTGCGACCAGCTCTTCCTGGCTGGCCGTGGGACTGGCCGCCGGCCGGGTGGCCGCCGATGTCGCCAGCGGGGCGGCGGCCGATGTCGCCTGACAGGCCGTTCCCGCTGCGAGAAGGACGACCAGGATACGCATGTGGAGCCTGCCGGCCAGGCTTCCCTTCATCGGCGTTGTACCGTTGCTCACAGGGATCGCCTGTTACCGTTCCGAAACGAGCGCACGCCCATTCCGCGGGTCGACGCCGGCGTGAAAGTCGCCCTGGTCGGCCACCACACGCCCTTTTCCGGTCGCGTCGTGGTGCACGAAGACCAGGCCATGAGCATCCCCAAACCCCGGCATGCGGATCGCCGCCAGCAGCGCATACGTGGCGGCGTCATAGACGTAGATCTTCCCATCCCCATTGCTTGTGGCCCACATCTCCTTTCCGTCGGGGGACAGGATCAGGTGGTCAATCATGTAGCCGGATAGAATGGTCTTCTTGTGCCTGCCAGTCTTGTCGTCGATCACCGTGATCGTGCGCCCGTACATCGATACGGTCTCGCCCTTGTCGGCCACCCAGATCTCTGAGCTGTTGGCGTTGAGTTCGATCCCGTAAGGGCCGGCACCGGTAGCCTGCGACCAGACGACCTTGCCCGTCGCCAGGTCGATCTTGACCACCTTGTCGTCGCCGGCACCGCCCACGTACATGAACTTGCCGTCGGCGCTGAGCTGAACCCAGTCACTCCGGTAAGCCGGGTACGGGTACTCCGCCACGACCTCCCAGGTGTCAGCCTTGATCTTGGCGACCCAGAATGGCCGAATCCAGCGGAGGTTCCCGGTGCGGAACTGGCCGGCCGCGGTGTACCCGGTGGTGACGGGCGAGTCGGTATAGCCCAGGGGCTCCATCAGGACATAGATGTACTCCCCCTTGGGGTCCCCGAAAGCGGTGTACGTGGAGCCGCCCAGGTCTTCATCGCGAATGCCGCCGACGATCTGGTCCGTCGCCGGGTCAAGGAGGAAGACGTCCAGGCCGTCCTTCGCCCTGGCAAAGGTGTCCATCAGGATGTGCTTGTCGCCAAAGACCTGCGCATGGTGCAGACGACCACCGACGTCCAGCACCTTGAGGGGCTCAAGCGTCAGCGCGTCTACCTTGACGATGCCTGACGAGGTGGACACTCCGGCAGCCGGTGTCGCAGCGCCCGCGCCAAGCTGAGGGCCGGTGATGTAGACGTAGCGGCCGTCAGGGGAAAGGCCAGTCGTGTGGACACTGCCGGCCAGGTCCTCCGGTAGCTCCTTGGAGGCGATGACCTCCTTCGTGCGCGCGTCAATCACGACGACCCGAGTCGACTTGTTGGCGTTCCGCTCTGCGGCGGGGCGATCGCCGTGTCCCCCCGTGCCCGTATTCTCATAGACGAGGAGGTTCCCGGGCTTCGGGGTAACCAGTGCTGGTCCGACCGGGGTGAAGCTTTGCACGGTCTTCACGTCGAAGCTGCTCTTGAGAGCCCCGGTCTTGGACATGCGTTGCCAGTTCGCGCTGATGGCCTCGAATGACTGGCTTGCCTCGGCTTGCTTCTGGGCGGCTTGGAGCTCAGCTTGCAGTCGGTCATAGTCCGCCCGTGGCACGTACCCCTGACAGGCAACTGCCAGGAGCACGATCCCGCACATGAGCACCCAGAGCGCTCTGCCGCTGGTGCTCCCTCGTTGTCTGGCGCGAATCAGTAGTCGCTTCATCGTTGTCTCTCCCTTCCTGTGAATTCCAGCCGTGCGCTTACCTTCTTGCCGCTGCTCGCTCATCGAGCGAGATCCAGCATGCTAGCTGGGCTGCCTGGCAAGAGACTGTAGATAGGCCGCGACCGCCGCAATCTCGTCATCGCCGAGCATCAGCGATTGCAGGCATGTTTCAGAAACCGGTTGACAGTTGGCAGCGGGGCCAAGCAGGCTAGCAAGGGACTCCCTGGGCTGTAAGATGGAGGTGTACAACCTTCCACT
>JACQGW010000139.1 GCA_016199325.1 Chloroflexota bacterium | reverse complement strand
TGGCGCTGGCCGCCGGAGAGCGTGATGCCGCGCTCGCCCAGCGGCGTCTCGTAGCCCTGGGGCAGCGACACGATGAAGTCGTGGAGACAGGCGGCTTCGGCGGCGGCGACGATCTCCGCACGCGTGGCGTCGGGACGGCCAAAGGCGATGTTCCCGGCGATGCTGGTCGAGTAGAGGAACGGGTCCTGGAACACGTAGCCGATCTGGTGGCGCAGCGAGCGGAGGTTGACGCCGCGCACGTCGAAGCCGTCGATGCGCACGGCGCCCTTCGTCGGCTCGTAGAAACGGCCGAGGAGGAGCGCCAGGGTCGTCTTGCCGGCGCCGGTCAGGCCGACGATGCCGATGGTCTCGCCGGGACGGGCGGCGAAATCGACGTCGCGCAGCGCCGGCTCGGCGGCATGGTGATAGTAGAAGGTGACGCCCTCGAAGGCGACGCCGCCGTCCACCGGCGGCAGATCGGGCGACTGCACCGCCTCGTCGTCGGTCTCCATCACGGCCTTATCGTCCAGAAACCGGTAGATGCGCTCGGCGCCGGCGACCGCGCCGGACACGAGGTTGAGCATGGTCCCGAGCATCCGGACCGGCTGGACGAGCAGCGTCAGGTAGGTGGTGAAGGCGACAAGCCCGCCGAGCGTCAGATCGCCCGCCATGACGGCCTGGCCGCCGAACCAGAGGACCGCCGCGATGCCGGCGGCCGTCGAGAGGCTCATCAATTGGAAGACCCATGCGTTCAGCCTGCCGGCGCGCATCGACGCCTCGAAGAGATGGTCGGCGTGGTCGGCGAACTTGGCGATCTCGCGCGGCTCGGCGGCAAACGCCTTGACCACGCGCATGCCGGTGAGGTTCTCCTGAAGGGTCGCGCTGAGCTGGCTGTACCGGCTCTGGATCGCCCGCGATCGCTCGCGCGCCGGCGAGGCGTAGAGGGCGGCGATCAGCCCGACCATCGGCACGATGGCGAGCCCGACCAGCGCCAGGCCCGCGTTGATCTGGAGCAGCATGAGAAAGACGAAGGTGCTGAGCACCAGGATGTTGACGGCCGCGTTGAGCCCCGTGTTGAGAAACTCATCGATCGCCGTCAGGTCAACAGACGATAGGGCGAAGAGGTCGCCGGAGCGGGCATCGGTGTGGAACTGGTAGGAGGAGCGCTGGACCTTCTGGTAGATGCGGTCGCGCATGGCGTAGGAGAAGAGCGCGGCCAGCCGCTGATAGCCGTAGGTGACGTTGTACCAGAAGAAGCCCCGCAGCGCCGTCAGCAGCACCGTCGCCAGCGCGATGGTAAGGAGGAGCGAGTAATCGCGCGCGATCACGCCGCGGTCGATCGCTTCCTTGAGCAAGAGCGGGAGGCTCAACGAGAGCGCGATGTAGGCCAGGTGCGCGCCCAGCGTCACAGCCACGAGGCGGCGCCAGGCGAAGGCATCGCGAAGAATGCGCTCGAACGTTCTCATATCGACGCCAACACCCGCACGGCGTCGAGCCGCTCGCCGTCAGCACGACGGCCGGTCGAGACACACAAAAAGCCACGCAGAGTGCGCGGCACCCGGCATGGCCTCGCCGACCCCTACGGGCTTGGTTGTCCTTTTCGTCTCGTACGCAACTGCCTGTCCTCATCATACCCGGCAATCAGCCCACAGGTCAAGGGGCCGCCAGGCGGATGGAGACGGTGGTACCTTTGCCCCACTCGCTCTCGATGTCAATCGTCCCCTCGTGTCTGCGGACGACGCCGTACACCATGGCGAGCCCCAGGCCGGTCCCCCCTTCGGCCTTGGTCGTGAAGAACGGCTCCAGTCAGCGTCGACGGACCTCTTCGGTCATGCCGGTGCCGGTGTCACTGACAGCGACGACGACTTGGTCGCCATCGAGACGCGTGCGAAGGGTGATAGTGCCGCTGCCGGGCAGCGCGTCGACGGCGTTGAAGATCAGGTTGATCAACGCTTCACGGAGGCCCGTCTCGTCGCCGGCAACGAGCGGGACGGGCTGCAAGTCCGTCAGCATGGTGACAGGTCTGCCGCCTGCCAGCGCCTGATCCTTCCACTCCATCGCAACTCACGCCTACCCGCGCAAACTGATCAAGTTCCCCGATTCGTAGCGCCGCAGGCCGGCTCGAAACACCAGGAGCGCTGCGGCCCAGAGCCCGACGGTGAACCCGAGCAGCGCGGCGAAGAGCAGCGGGTCGAACGCGCGCAGCAGCTCGACCGGCACGTGGGCCATGAACGCCGCCGGGATCGCCGTGAACAGCAAGAGCTTGACCCAGCCCCGATAGATGGGCCCCGGATAGGTCGAGAACATGAGGAGCGCGCCCTGCGCCTGCGTCGAGGCCACTTCGGCGTTGCCGACGAAGAACGCCAGCGAGCCCACCAGCACCTGGAAGGCGACGAAGATCGCCGCGCTCGTCAGGACGAGCAGCGCCGCCAGCGCGATCCAAGCCGGGTCGAGCTGGCCGGCAATGGCGAAGGCGACCAGGCCGAAGCCGAGGTCTCCCCAGCCGGAGAGGCTCATGCGGCTCACCAGCACGTGGAGCAGCGCGTTCTTCGGCAGCGCCAGGTAGTAGTCGAGCTGGCCCTGAGCAATCACCGTCGCCAACTGGATGGAGTTGCCGAAGACCGTCACCGCGAGCCCGTAGGCGAGGTCGCCGGACTTCACCTCCTGGTCGATCTTCGCCGACACCCGCGGCGCGCTGAGGACGACCGTCTCGGTCAGGACCAGGTACCAGACGAGGTTGGCGAGCGTGAACCCGGCAATGGTGCCTCCGCCCGTGGCGTCATAGGTCGTCGTCCAGAGCTGGACGAAGACGACGAGCACGACGGCCATGAACAGGGCGCGGATCGCGACGTCCTGCCCGTAGGCCAGGCTGGACAGCAGGGTGACCTTCAGGACAGCGCCGTACTTGGCGATTTGCGGCATCAGCGGCCTCCGTAGATCGCGGCGATAATCTCCTCCAGCGGCGGGTCGGCGATGGTCACGTCGGCCACCCGGCAGTGGGCCACAATGTCCGCGACGACGGCCTCGATGGGCTGGACGGCGGTGTCGACTTCGAGCGTCAGCGCGTAGTCCTCCCGGCGGACGACCGAGACGCCCGGCAGGTCCCCGACGTCGGCGGTCTCCAGCAGCTTGAGGTCGACGACCTTGGTGCGGATGAACCGGCGCTTGAGCGCCTCCACCGAGTCGTCGAAGATCAGATCGCCGTGGTTGATGACGATGACCCGCCGGCAGAGCTGCTCGACGTCGCCGGCGTCGTGCGAGGTCAGGAAAATGGTCGTGCCGTCGGTCGTGTTCAAGTCGCGGATGTGCGCGCGGACCCGCTGTTTGGCGACGACGTCGAGCCCGATGGTCGGCTCGTCCAGCAGGAGGACGCGCGGCCGGTGGAGGAGCGAGCCAACGACCTCGCAGCGCATCCGCTCGCCCAGACTGAGCTTCCGCACCGGCGTCTGGAGCAGCGGCCCGATCTCGAACTGCTCGACGAGCCGCGCCAGCCGGCGGCGGTAGTCGGCCCCATCCAGATCGTAGATCCGCGCCAGCAGCTCGAAGCTGTCGACCGGCGGCAGGTGGTACCAGAGCTGTGAGCGCTGGCCGAAGATCGCGGCGATCCGGTGGGCCAGCTCCTGCCGCTGTTGCCAGGGCACCAGGCCGAGCACGCGGGCGCTGCCTGAAGTCGGGTGGAGGATGCCCGTGAGCATCTTGATCGTCGTCGACTTGCCGGCGCCGTTGGGGCCGATGAAGGCGACCACCTCGCCGGGCTGGATGGCGAAGTCGATGCCGCGGACCGCCTCCACGTCATGATGGCGCGGCCGGATCATCGCTCGCAGGCTGCCGCCGAGCCCCGGCGCCTTCTCCTTGACGCGGAACACCTTCCGCAACCCGCGGACGTCCACAACCGGTGCCATGCCGACCTCCTCAGCGCGCGGCTGGCGCGCGTCGCAAACAAAAAAGCCACGGGCGGTTTCGCTCCCTGCCCGTGGCTCCGGCGCCTGTTCTGGTTGTCGCTACCCCTGTTGTAGCACAGGTGGCTTGATTGATCAAGAACGCGGCATCAAGCTCGTGGTGACCATGTCCCGGCTGGCCCAGCGGCCTGCCTCGACCAGGCGGAAGAAGTCCATCACCGCCTGGTTGAAGAGGGCCGGCTCTTCGAGGTTGATGGTGTGGCCGCTCTGCGGAATCACGACCAGCCCGGCCGCGGGGATCTCCCGCTTCATGTAGACGGCCGGATCGACGCACGGCTCGTCCTCGTCGCCGATCAGCACGAGCGTCGGGACCTGCAGTCGGTTGAGCTGCTCCCTCCGGGCGAAGACGGTCGGGCGGCGCAACTGCACGCCGAGGATCGTGAGCGCCGAGCCCGTCGCCGAGTGCTGGGCGAGCTGCTCGCGGAACTCGGCCCAGCCCTTCGGGTCCTTCCGCCGGAACGGGAGGCGCGCCGCACCCAGGCTGTAGACGTCGGCAAAGGCGCGCATTCCCCTGGTGTTCAACAGCTCGGCGATGGCCGCCACGTCGCGCTCGAACTGCTCGCGGTTCGTCGTGCCGGCGCCACAGCCGGAGACGACGATGCCTCGGCAGAGCTCGGGGTAGCGAAGCGCGAAGTCGAGCACGACGTTGCCGCCCATGGACAGGCCGACCAGGTGCGCCTGGTTCAGGCCCAGGTGGGCCAGCAGGGCGCGCAGGTCCTCCACCAGCAGGTCCTGGCTGTACGCCGTCGGGTCATCGGGCACGCTCGACGGCGGGAAGCCCCGGTGGCTGTAAGCGACGCACCGGTACAGCCGGCTGAAGTGCTTGACCTGTGGATCCCAGCTTCGATAGTCACCGGCAAACTCGTGGCAGAAGACGACCGGGAACCCCTCGCCCGTCTCCTCGTAGTACAGATCGACCCCGTTCAACGCAACGTGCGGCATTGTCTTGCCTCCTGTCGTCAGGGGTGGGCGTCAGGGTTTTGCGTGGACGGCCGCCGGTCTGCCGTAGGGGCGGTTCGAGAACCGCCCGCGTCGTGGATCCGCCGATGCCAGTGGGACGTTGCGCTGTCGCAGCCCTGGCG
>JACQGW010000138.1 GCA_016199325.1 Chloroflexota bacterium | reverse complement strand
GTTCCCTGGCGCGTAGAGTCGAGGGCGCGCGCCCGGGAAAGGCTCCCCCAAGGTCGCGGCTCGGAAGGTCCGCGCGCTGCGGCCTCCTGACTGGTATGGAGAATCGCCCGCGCGCCGGGGAACGGCTCGCTCACGGTCGCGACGCGGAGAGTCCGCGCGACGAAGGGCCTGGTTACTTGCTTAGCCGGCGATGCACTCGTGGGCGCGAGCGATCTCCCTGGCCGCTCGCAGGTCTTCCAGCGCCTGGCGGAACACGACCTGCTTGATGTACGTCTGGTAGGGGACGCCCATCAGCGCAGCCGCACGCTTGACGGTTTCCACCTGAGACTTGCCCCACCGGAAATCCACCCGCGCCGCCTCGACGTCCTGCTCGGCCTGTGCGATCAGAGCATCTGCCCTGGCATGCAGCTCAGGCGGCAATTCCTCGTCGGGCAGCTCCTCATAGTTGCGTCGTTTCGGGCTCGTTGCGCGGTCCTTTCAGTTCGTGTATCCTCAGGCAGTTGACATTCGCGCGCGCGTCGGAGGCTTGCCGTGTATCAGAAACCGAGAGGAACCAACGATATCCTGCCGCAGGAAGCGCCGTACTGGCGCTACGTCGCTCGGCATGCGGACGAGGTCAGCGCGCTCTACGGCTGCCGCTCCATCGAGACGCCCATCTTCGAGCGCGCCGACCTCTTCGTACGCGGCGTCGGCGAGGTGACGGACATCGTCGAAAAGGAGATGTACGTCTTCGAGGACCGCGATGGGGAGGAGATGGCCCTTCGCCCGGAGGCGACCGCCGGCATCTGCCGGGCCTACCTGGAGCACGGCATGCGGAGCTGGCCTCAGCCCGTCCGGCTCTACGCGTTCGGCCCGCTGTTCCGCTACGACAAGCCTCAGGCCGGACGCTATCGCCAGTTCCATCAGTTCGACGTCGAGGTCATCGGCGAGCAGGACGCCGCGCTCGACGCCGAGGTCATCGACCTGGCCTGGCGCTTCTACGAGCGCATGGGGCTCCGCGACCTGACGATCCAGGTGAACAACATCGGCTGCCCCGTCTGCCGGCCCGGCTACATCGCCAAACTCCGCGCGTACTACGAGCAGCAGCTCGACCAGGTCTGCCACGACTGCCGCGGCCGGCTGCCCCGGAACGCTCTTCGCCTGCTCGACTGCAAGACGCCCGGCTGCCAGCCGGTCATCGCCGGCGCGCCGCACAGCGCAGACCACCTCTGCGGCGAGTGCGCCGAGCACTGGGCACAGCTCGTCGTCTCGCTGGAAGCGCTCAAGCTGCCGACCGTCGTGAACCCGCGGCTCGTGCGCGGCCTGGACTACTACACGAAGACGGTGTTCGAGGTCTTGCCCGCCCGCGGCGGCGCCCAGAGCTCGATCTGCGGCGGCGGTCGCTACGACGGCCTGATCGAGCAGCTCGGCGGCCCGCCGACGCCGGCCATCGGCTTCGCCACCGGCGTCGAGCGGATCATCCTGGCGCTGAAGGAGCAGGGCGTCGCCGTGCCGTCGTCGCCGCCACCGCACGCGTTCGTCGCCTGCGTTGGCGAGGCTGCGCGGCAGCGGACGGTGCTGTTGCTGAGCGAGCTGCGGCGGCGCGGCATCTCGGCTGCCAGCACCCACGGCGAGCGGAGCCTGAGGGCGCAACTGCGGGCGGCCGGGGGCATGGAAGCCCGGTACGCGCTCATCCTGGGCGACGAGGAGCTGCGGACCGGCACTATCGTCGTTCGCGACCTCGCGCGCGCCGAGCAGCGCACGGTGCCCATCGAGCGCGTCGCCGACGAGCTGAGCAACTGAGGGAGGGAATCAGGGGTGCGCAGCAACGACAGCAGCGACAGCAAAGAGATCAGGCAGACCCGGCGGGCGTTCCTTGGGCAAGCCGGCCGGTTGGCGCTGGGCATCGGGCTGGCGGCGGCGGCGGCGCCACTGCTGGCGGGCTGCAAGCAATCCATCCGGCTCGGCATTGTGGCCGGCACCCAGACGCTCTGGCGGTACGTGGCCTATCGCAAGGATGAGCTGCTCGGCCGGCTGGGCTACGACCCGATCTTCGAGGTGTATGAGACCGAGGCGGCGCTGCGAGACGCCTTCCTGGCTCGGCGGGTCGACGTCATCGCGACGCTGCCGCCGCTGACCCCGGCGCTGGCCGAATCCGGCGCCGACGTCCAGTTCTTCCTGCCGATCGCCTGGATCCGAGAGGGCTACCCGCTGGTCGTTCCGGCCGAGTCGCCGGCCAGGAAGCTCACCGACCTGGTCGGCAAGAAGGTCGGCGTCTTCCCGCTCAACCACCCCGGCTTCGCCTACTGGCGAGCGTTCATCTTCAAGAACTACGGTTTCCGCGTCGAGGAGCGCCTGACCGTCCGGGAGGACAACGATCCGGCCAGCCTGCTGCTCAACGGCGAGGTGGACGCGGGCGTCGTCGACTCGATGGTCTGGGCGGCGATCAAGGACCTGGGCCAGTTCCGGGTCGTCTCCGACCTGGCCACCGAATGGAAGGCGATCTCAGGCAGCCCGCGGCTCCTGATGTACGGCGGCTATCTGGCGCGCCGCGACTGGATCCAGGGGCAGAAGAAGTTCGTCGACGACTTCATTCGGGTGAACTTCGAGGCCTACCAGCGGTACAAGAGCGAGCCCGTGCAGGTCATTGCCGGCGCTACGAGCTACAGCGGCGACCACGTCGCCCCCCTCAGCGATGAGGCCAACCGGGCCATCGCCCGGTATCTGGGCTACGACGACGCGCCGGCTGAGCGCATGCACATCTCCCCGGAAGACGCCGCCGACTACGAAACGGTCTTCCGACTCCTGGCCGAGTGCGGCTATCTGGCAGCGGTGCCCCGAAACGTCGCCGGCCTCTTCTACATCGCCTAGCGCGGCTTCGGGAGTGGCCGAACCGCCAAGACGCCAAGATCGCCAAGTGGAACCGGCGATCCGCCTGCTACCGTTAGCGTCGATAGAATGACACCGTCTGCACGGGGACGCCGGTTAGGTAGGTCACGGTCGCGATCGGATCGTCGGAGCCGGCCGAGCCGCCGCGACGGATCAGGTCGATCCGCAGGTCCACGGCGAGGCGATCCCAGGGCGCCAGCAACCCGATGGGCTCCTGGCGGGTCGCTGTCGCGCCGCGATCGTTCGGCAGGGTAGCGAACGCCGGCGGCGGCAGCGGCAGCCAGGAGAAGGTTGCGTAGGCGTAGTCGATGAGCTTGATCGCGTCCGGATTGCGGCCCCGACTGCCCATCACGGCGATGATGAACGAGCGCCCGCCGCGGGTCACCGAGGCGATCACGCAGTCGCCGGCATCGCCGGTGGTGCCCGTCTTCACGCCGTCGACGC
Source organism: Chloroflexota bacterium (assembly GCA_016199325.1). The sequence goes on along the minus strand of JACQGW010000138.1, from coordinate 7,278 downwards.
CGGGCGCCAGATCGGGATAGGCGAGGAGCCGGTTGGTGTTGACCATTGCGAACTGCCGGCTGGCCTGGAGAGCCGTTCGCTCGGTGCCGACGATCGTGCGAAAGAGCGGGTCCTGCATGGCGTGGCGGGCAAGGCTCGCCAGGTCTTCGGCCGTGGTGTAGTGCTGGGGGTCGTCGAGCCCGTGCGGGTTGGCGAAGTGGGTGCCGCGTAACCCCAGATCCTGCGCCCGGGTGTTCATCAGCGCCACAAACGCCGGCACCGACCCGGCGACGCCGCGGGCGACGACCACGGCGGCATCGTTCCCGGAGGGGAGCATCAGCCCCCAGAGCAGGTCCTCCAGCGTCAGGCGATCGCCGGGCTGCAGCCCCATCACCGAGCTGCCGGTTCCCGCGAGCGGCCGGAGATCCTCGGCCTGGACGACGATCGTCTCCTTCAAGCCCCCTTTCTCGATGGCGAGGAGCGCCGTCATGATCTTCGTCGTGCTCGCGGGCGCCACCCGGGCCCGGCCGTTCCGCTCCCAGACGACGCGGCCGCTCTCACGGTCCATGATCAGGACGGCACGGGCGGTCAGACCGGTCGGGGCGACCGCCAGCGCCCGGACCTGGGGCGCGCCGAGCCGGCGCGCCGGATCGTCGCCGTCGGTGAAGACTGGCGGGCCGAAGCCCGGCGTGAAGAGGTTCAGGACGAGCAGCAGGACGCCGACGACCAACCGAGGCCGATAGCCTGTGCGAAAGGGACGCCGCAGTGATGTTGACGGGCAGCGCGCATCGACGTCTGACGGAATGACGCATGACGCATGAGACTGGTGAGCCCGTCCAGCAGGACTAGCATGGGATTCCACTAGCGCAACACCTCCCAGATGGCGGGGTCCTCGTGGCCGAGTCGCCAGCCGGCGACGCCGGCAAGGCCGTGACGGTCGGCGAGCGCTCGCTTCGCCCGGAAGCTCTCGGCGGTCTCGAACCAGACCTCGTGCAGGGCGCCGCCGCTCCGGTACTGGAAGAAGCCGCTCTCGTCGGCTGCACTGTACCGGCGGGCGGCGCCGACACGCTGCAAGAGGTCCAGCACCTCCGGAAAGCGCAGCACCTGTGCCCGGCCGCCGGCCGTCAGGTTCCAGTCGTAGCCGTACCAGGCGATGCCCAGGATGAGCTTCTCGGCGGGGATCTGCGCCAACGCGTGGGCGAGCGCGGCGTTGACCCAGGGCAGCGGCGCCGTCGAGCCCGGCATCGCGCTGCCGGCCGTTCGATAGCCGTAGGCCATCAGGACGAGGTAGTCGTTACTGGCGGCGAGCGCCCGGTAGTCGTACGGCGCCGCCCAACCGATCGGCACGTCCCGCGTCCGTGCCCCGATCGCCATGCTGACGAGCTTGCCGGCCGGGCGCAGGCGCCCGGCCAGCTCGGCCATGAAGGCGCTCAGGCCGGCCCGATCCTCGGCCAGCAGATCTTCGAAATCGACGTGGATGCCCTCATAGCCGGCAGAGCGGACCAATCCGGCGATGGCCTCGACGGCGCGGCTCCGGACGGCCGGGTCGGAGAGCGCCGGGTGGAACGCGGCGCCCTTCTCGCGGTTCTGGATCATCGGCACGACGCGCGCGCCGCTGGCCCGGGCCAGTCGGGCCACAGCCGGCCGGTCGCGTCCCTCGATCTGTCCCTGGCCGGTGAGCTGGAACAGCGCCGGAACGACGACGTCGAGCCCCCCGGCGTTGGCTTCGAGCGATCGGGTGGACGCCGGATCGTACTCCACCCAGTAGCCCCAGCGCTGGCGGGATGGGCGGCCGGGGGCGACCGACACAGGAGTCGAATCCCGCGGCGCCAGCACCGCCGGCGGCAGGATGCCCGCCTCCTTGGCGATGTCGCCGCCGTTGGCGACGGTCACCTCGCCCGCCCGGGCCCAGGGCATCGCCACCTTCCATTGTTGGAGAACAGCCCGCTGGGCCCGAACGACAAACACGTTGCCGTAGTCCTTCGTGCTCATCGGAAGGCCGAAATGCTGGAGCGGATCCGGATCCGCCCAGTAGCGGCGGCCGATGGCCGGGTTCTGGTCGAGCAGGGTCCAGTGGCGGCGCGTGATCGCCTCCCAGCTCAGGCTCGCGTCGGGCGCCGTATCGAATCGCGGCGGTGTCGCGCGGTAGGCGTCGAGCCAGGCGTCCTTGCCGAGCTCGGCCAGCCGGTCGAACACGTTGACGAAGAACACCCGGCCGACCTCCGGCCGCCACTGGAGGACGACGCGCTGGGTGACCTGGACGACGAAGCCGTCCCAGACGAAGCGATGGGAGGCCGGATAGCCGAGCGCCTGGACGCCGCCGAGCCGGCGGAACTCGCTCCAGAAGGGGATGCCGTCCTGGTCGACGATGGCGTAGCCCCGTCCGCTGGCGCCCTGCGGCAGGCCGTTGGCCTGGGTATAGAAGTGGCCGCCCGGCACCGGGTAGTCGAGCGCGCTCGCCAGCGCCGGCACCGGCGGGCCGACCAGCGCCACCAGGAGCACGACAAGCACCAGGCGCGAGGCACGGGCACCCATCGAGCTCCCTCTGAGTGGACGCTTGCTGCTCATCGCTATTCAACCGGATTCCGTGTTATTTGTCGTCGCTTCTCCACGACGTCTCTGCGTCCTCTGCGCCTCTGCGGTTCGTTCCGTGCTGATCGCCGAGCGCTGAATGCGTGATCTAACGAACGGCACCCTGCCGCGGTGACCGACCAGATACCGGCTTCGGGGCGGCATCTTCATCGGGCAGGCGCGGCGAGTAGCCGCGCCTGCGCAGATCGGCCGCCAGGCTCCGCAGACTGACCCCCTCCGCCAGCACTGCCGCCTGCGGCCCCAGACGGCGGGCAATGGGACTGGCGGCGCCCCGCGCGCGCGCGAGGTCGTCGAGCACGGCCGGGTCGTCGACTTCGACGATGAGGGCCCGGCTGAAGCGCAGCGGCTTGTGCTGGCGAGCCCAGTCGGCAATGGAGTACGCGACGTTCTGCGGGAGTGGCTTCTGGCTGCCGTTTTGCAGGAAGGCGATCATCTCGTCGGCGATCAGGCCCAGCTCGACGCCGGCCAGGACGGACTCGCGCGTGATGGTGTACGAGGAGACCCGATCGGTTCGGACGAGGTCGGCAAAGGCGCCGAGCTTGCAGATGGCCTCGGCGCTCGGGGCGAGGAGCAGGACCTCGAAATTGGGCTGGACGACCAGGGGGCGTCCGTCCCGCTCCCGCAGCTCCTCGGCATCGGCGGGGCCGAGGAGCCGGCTGCCGAAGGGCGTCACCTGGATCGCCGTCGTCCCATCGTCGGCCTGGCCAACGGCGACAACGCCGAGCCAGACGAGCGCCGCGTAGAGCAAGCTCTGAATGAGGCGTCCATCGACGACGTCCCAGTTCGACAGAACCGACTCCAGGCCGCTTGGCCCCTCACGCCGCAGGATATCCTGCCGCGTCCGCACAATAAAGGGGTCGACCGCCCGGATCCGGTCGATGAGCGAGTCGAGCGTGTACCACTGGCCCGGCCGGCACCATGCACCGAGCCGGTCGAGGAGCCGGCGCCGCATCGCCGGCCGGTCGACGCCCCAGAGCCAGGCGTCGTACTGCGTCGGCTCGGCGCGTGCGAGCGTGGCGAGCCAGCTCTGCACCACCGCGTGGGCGAGCGCCGGCAAGCCCCGCTTGCCCCAGTCGAACAGCGTCGGACCGTGTCTGAGCCGGTTGCTGTGCTGCTCGATCAGGCCGAGGTCCAGCGCCAGGGTGAGCAGCAGGCTGAACCGGCTGCCGTGCGCCGGATCGTCGGGCACGTGGAGGACGCGCGTCAATCGCTCGGCAGATCGCTTGTGCAGACCGCCGTCCGTGGTTCGGATCTCGGCCGGTGAGCGAAGCACCTGCGCCGCAACCAGCAGCATGTCCCACGCGAGCAACGGGCCATGGTCCAGGACTCTCTGCGGGGGGGACACCTCTTGAAGGGTCGGCGGCTCCGGGCGCGGCCGACGGCCGCCGGCGCCGATCCCCTCTGGAATGATCAGCACCCGTTCGCCGGATCGGTAGCCGATCTGGACGAGCAGATAGTCGCTCAGCCGGTCGATCTCCCGCCGGACGGCGGACGGGCTGAAGGCCATCCGCGCAGCCCTAGCCGAGCCAACCCCTCCCTGCGTCCGGATCCAGTCGAAGAGGTCGATCCCGTCTGCGAGACCCTCACGCACGCGCCGCTCGACCGCCGACTCATCGCGCAGCAGATCGTCGAGCTCGCTGGCGAGCTCCCGTCGGGAGTAGGTGGTCGCATGGGGGATGCCCCAGCGCGTGGCGAGGGGCTGGATCTCGACGGCGGGCAGACGATCCAGCAGCCCCGCCAGCGTCACGCCGGCGGCGTCGGGGCTCTGCAGGACGAGCCGCTCCGCCCGAAACGCCTGGACTGTTTCGATCGGAATGTGGATCATCCGCTGCATCGGCGGGGCGCCCTGACCGAAGGCGAAGCGCCGGCTCACGGCTGCGGCCGGCTCCTCGACGAGGACGACGGCGCCGCGCACGAGGTCGGCCAGGCTCTCGGCAAGCTGCGGTTCCGAGAGTCCCAGGGTGTCCGCCAGCACGTCGGCCAACAGGGCGTGCTGCCGCTGGTCGAGCAGCTTCCACAGGATCGCACGCTGGCGGGGATCGAGTCGCTCCAGGACGGTGCCGATGGTCCAGCGATGCAGCATCTCCCGGAGCAAGCCATCGCTGAAGGGGCGGCTGTGTTCGGCAAGGCCACAGAGCCCCCAGAACTCGAGCACCTCGTGCAGGCGCTCGGCCGGCGCGTGCATGAGGTAGAGCGTCAGGGTGTTCACCAGTTGACTCGTCCCGGTCAGTCCACAGTGTACCGGGCAGTCTATCAGAGGGAGTCCGGCGCAGTCAACGGCAATTCGCCCGGTGTTCCGACCGAAGTGCATCGGCAAGCTCCGACCTTTGGCCCGCCGAACCGCGGCCTTTGCCTGATGCGGGCGCGGCGCGGGTGGTGTACACTTGCAGTTGGAATCGTTAGAAGGTGGTGAGCATCGATGAGCGATCAACCTATCAACCCGAATGGAGATGTGCCCACGGCTGAGCCGGAGGAGTCGCCGCGCAAGACGCTGGAGGAGTCGCTGGCAGAGATCCGCGACCGCATCGAGGCGGCGATGACCGGACCCGAAGCGCAATCGGCAAAGCGTTGGATGCGCGAGCGCGCCGACGACCTCGAACGGGCGCTGGAGGGGCCGCGTGCCCAGGAGATCCGGACCGGGCTCGAGCGGAACCTGGAGGATCTGAGCAAGCGACTCGACGATGCGCTGTCGGGGCCACAGGGGAAGGCCATGCAAGAGCGCGTGTCGGTCGTGATGGAGGACCTGGGCGAAGCGGTCGAACGCGCCCTCAAGAGCCCGGCGACGCTCGAGATCCGCTCGACGCTGGCGCGGTTTCTGGCAGATCTGGCTCAGCGCCTGGCGCCTGAGCGCAAGGAGCCGCCCGCGCCCGAGGATTAAGGCGCGTCCGACCGGCAGCCCAGCCCCGTGTATCCAGATAGGGCTTATGCGTTCTCCACCCCCGGCGACTGGAAGTCGCCGGCTACCATTGTGAAGCCCACCTTCGTGGGCTGATTCAGGCGGCGCAGTCGGCGTAGGCCGACTTTGCAGCGGTAGCCTGCGGTTTGTGAAGGTTTCCAAAATGGTCTGGCAGACGGCCTACGAACTCATTATCCGATGAACTCATGATCCGAAAGGAGACGCGCATGGCTCTTCACGTGGTCCTGGCCGACCCGCTGCCGGAGGGACACTGGCTCTGGCAGGTTCGCGCTGCACTTCCTCCAACCGTGACGATGGCCGCGCCCGGGACCGACGAGCGAGCCGAGCTGCTCGACCTGGTGGCGAACGCCGATGCGCTGGCCGTCCGCTGGGCGCCCGCCGACGAGGCGCTGCTGGCGGCGGCGCCGCGCCTGCGGCTCATTCAGAAGTGGGGCCGCCTGCTCACGGACGTCGATCTGGCGGCGGCCGGCCGGCGCGGGGTGGCTGTCGCGACGGCGCCGCTGCTCAGCGGCATCGCGGTGGCCGAGCACACGATCCTGCTGCTGATGGCGTTTGCCAAGCAGTTCCCGGCCATCCAGCAGGCGCTGCTGGACGGCGCCAATCCCACCGGGATGCAGCCCAGGCGAACGGTCGAGACCTGGGTCGCGGGCAACTGGGTCGGTCTGGGGCCGCAGATGCTGCTCGCCGGCAAGACCATCGGCATCGTCGGGCTCGGCGAAATCGGCTACGAGGTCGCCCGCCGGGCTCGTGCGCACGAGATGGGCGTCGTGTACTGGCAGCGCCGCCGACTGCCGACGGCCTTTGAGGCCGAGATCGGCGTCCACTGGGCGACGCTCGACGATCTGCTCCAGATGTCCGACGTGGTCAGTCTGCACGTGCCGCAGACGCCGGCAACGGAGGGGCTCATCGGCGAGCGGGAGATCGACTTGATGAAGCGGACCGCCTACCTGATCAACACCGCCCGTGGCGCCGTGGTGGACGAGGCGGCGCTCATCCGGGCCCTCCAGGCGGGCCGGATCGCGGGCGCCGGCCTGGACGCGTTCGTGCTGGAGCCCCTGCCGATGGACAGTCCCCTCCGCCGGCTGCCCAACGTCATCCTGACGCCGCACCGGGGCGGCGCCCTGCGCTGGGTGCTGGAAGAGCAGATGGAGCTCCTGACCGAGAACTTCGTCCGGCTGACCCACGGGGATCCGCTGGCGCGCGTCGTCGCCACGCCGTTCCCGGCCTAGCGCAGTTTCGAGAGAGGCCGAACCGCCAAGACGCCAAGATCGCCAAGGCGAAGGGTTTGATGGTTTCTGGTTGCCGCCGGCAAGGTCACGAACCAGGACGCAAGCCACGAACCAGAGACCAAGAACCAGAAACCCCGTTCCTGGCGTCCTGGCGGTTCGGATTCCTGCAGACCGCGCTAGATCCGCAGCACTCGCGTCGCGTTCTCGGTTTCGTAGCGGTCCATCGCGGCGAAACGGGACTGCCACTCCTGCCGCGGCCACACCTCGGTCTCGCCCGAGCTGAACCGGACGGTCGCGGCGGTTTCAGCGCGCGCCGTCTGAATCTCGGCGATGTCCCAGAAGCGGTAGAAGTCCCGCAGGCACAACGGGCAAACCCAGCGCCCGAGCAAACGTGCGGTCTGCGGGCGGACCGCACTGCAAAAGCTGCACACCATCGCTTCGTCTTCTCCCAGGGGCGGCTCTCGAGCCACCCGTACGATTGTCCACGCGCGAGTCGCATACGCCACGACCGTCGCCAGCGATCTAGAGCGGTGCCGAGAGAGAACGAACCGCCAAGACGCC
>JACQGW010000146.1 GCA_016199325.1 Chloroflexota bacterium | reverse complement strand
GAACTCGACGACGACGGTCTTGCCCAGGCCAAGGCCGCCGTCAATGTCCGTGCCGCTATTCACGACGAAGTCCACGCCGCCGATGGTCCAGAGGGTTGGCTCCGCTGCGGTCACCAGACCGCTGTACAGGAACGCCTGCTCGATCTCCGCCGGACCGGCAGGCAGAGCTCCAGCTCCCTTGTGGGTTATCCGCTCGCAGACGATCGGCCCGGCGGCCAGCGTCCGCAGGCAGATGGCCTTCACCAGGCTGCCCACTGCGGGCTTCTTATCCAGGCGAGTGTCCTTGCTGGCGTAGAGGTAGACCGGCTGGCTGCCGACCTGCCACTCGGTCCACCCCGAAGCGGTATCCGTGTTCTTTGCCGTGACAACCCCCGAGACGACGAACAGGCCAATCGTCCCTGCGGGCAGTCCCTCGGGAACGGCAGTTGTGTCGCTCTGGGGATTGGGGTACCCCGGCGTGGGCACCTCCAGCGGCTCCCCCGCCTGGAAGATCTCCAGGGCGACGTAGGTGCCCGCGGCGCTCGTTCCACTCGCCCCACCCAGAAGGGATAGGACCAGGGCCACGGCGACGAGCAGGCCCAGGTAGCGAGCTTCGCTCCATCTGGGCCTTGCGGCTGCTCCCAACCTGCTGAGACTCCGCCGTAGCTGGGCCACGGCTCCTCTCCTGTTCATGCAGTGTTACCTCTCCACGTGCTTGTCTCGTGCTGAAGTCCGTCGGACCGCCAGTCCGTCCTGTGCGTATCACATCTCCTGTCAGCCGGACCCACCGGCAGTCTGCGTCGTCGCACCGGCCGCTTCCGTCGGAGTACCCGTGTCCACGGCGGCCGGCGTGGGGGTCGGTGCAGGCGTTAGTTGGGATAGCGGTTCGACACCGGCCGCCGTCGGCGTTGCCGACGGGTCAGCCGGAGCCCCCGCAGGCTCCGCGGGCGGGGCGACCGGCTGTTCCGCCGGCTCCGAGGCCGTTGACATAGCCGTCGGCGTCGCGACCGGGTTCGTAGTAGGCGCTTCAGCGCCCGGGCCTTCTGTGGCCGCGGCCGTCGGCGTCGCGACCGGGTTCGTAGTAGGCGCTTCAGCGCCCGGGCCTTCTGTGGCCGCGGCCGTCGGTACGGCCTCCGGGGTCGCGACAGACCCGTCCGGCTGGAGAGCCTCCGGCGTCGGCGTCGCCGTGGCGGGAGCGATGAGCACCGCCGGCGCATCCGCCGGGCCAGGCTTCCGACGCTTGTTGTTCTTTGGCGTTGGCGTCGCGGTTGGCGTGGCCGTCGTGGTAACCGTCGGCGTTGGGGTTGGCGTGGCCGTCGCCGTCGGCGTTGGCGTTGGCGTGTCCGTCGCAATAGCCGTCGGCGTCTCGGTCGCCGGCTGCCCTGGGCAGCTCAGGCCGTCCAGCGGCTTGAGCGGGCAGCTCGGGTCGTCGAGCACCCGGAAAAGGCCCCACATGCCCGCCTGAGTGAACGGCCGCCGCAGGTCGCCGTAATAGTAGTCGCCGGCCGCTCTGGCCGGCCCACCGGCGCCACCGCGGATGGTGATGCTGTGGACCTCCCAGGCCCCGATGCCCCGGCTCGTCAGTTGTTGGCTTTCCGGCAGCTCGATGTCGATGGGCCAGGCGTGCCCGCCGAGGCCCAAGACGTGCATCTGCTCGCTGCCTGGCGCGACAAAGGCGTGAACCGTCACCGGATCGCCAGGGTAGGCCCGCAGGATCGGCGTCGGCGGATCACCGTGGACCGCCGAGCTGAACGCGCTGGCGTCGTCGGGGCGCGGCGCCGTTCGGTAGTTGACCAGGGCCGGGCCACTGACCTTGCGCGGGTAGGGCATGTGGCTTTCGCCGATGTTCGGGTCGTCGTCCGACAGGAACAGCGTGAAGTCACGGTAGCCCGTCGTGCCCGGCTCGTGGACGTCCACCTGCGTGCCGACGTCCTTCGGGTCGCCGGTCACCGGGTCGGTGAAGGTGGCGCCGGTGGCGTGGACGCCCAGCGCGCCGTAGAGCCCGTCCTTGCCGGTGTCGTCGCCGCCGAAGTCGCTGATCAGCGCGCTCCAGATCTTCCGGGTGTCGGCGTAGAAGCGATAGGTGCGCTGCTGGCCGGGGGCCGCGGTCTGCTCCGGGTTGAACCCAATGTTGATGCCGCCCGACTCGGGATCGCGCAGGAGCCCACCCAGGTGGAAAGAGGCGCGGTCGTTGTTCCGCTGGTTGGTGAGCGTGACGACGACGCACTCATTGGCCGCCGCGTGCAGCACCAGCGGCTCGGGGAACACGGCGCCGCTCATGACGGCGGCAGCGTCGGCCGTCGGCACGAAGGCCGCCTTGCGCCCATCCTGTCCACCGCCGGCGCTGCTGCTCGGCAGGTCGACGGCGCTCACGGCGAAGTTGCGTTCGGGCACTCCCGGCGGGCATGGATTCCCCGGATCGTCCGGCTCGGGCGGGCGTCCGCCGGTCTGGCTCGGCAGCGTGGCTCCACTCTGCGGGGGCGTCGTACCCGGCAGTGGCTGCAGGTTGCCTACCAGACCGGGCAGAACCCGCAGGATGCCCCAGGCGCCGTCCCGGAAGCGCCGCCCGAGCCCGTTCATGTAGAGGTAGTCGCCGGGCTTCTGGTTGGGCCCGCCGGCGCCGCCCTGGAGAATCAGGGTGAAACGTTCGGAGATGCCGTTGTGGACCGTGTCGAGCGGCGAAGCGATGACCTCGCCATCGTGGGTGTAGCGGTTCTCGAGGAAGAGACGGTGGCCGTCGATGTGGAGGGTATCGACGTTCGGCCCGACGTTGATGCTGCGGATCACAAAGGGATCGCCCGGATAGGCTCGTGGCAGCGGGGTGAACGGATCGCCGGATGCGTAGGAGCTGAAGCGCAGCGACAGGTCGTTGCCGCTCCCGCGGTCGCCCCACGGCTCGGCGCGCAGGTTCAGCGTCGAATCGCTCACCGGGTTGTCGTCGATCGTCCAGAGCGCCAGCTCTCGGAAGCTGCCCTCGACAAGGCCCGCCGCCAGCGGGCTGGTCGTCCGGATGTCGACGATGGTGCCGGAGTCGACCTCCTCGCCGGTCACCGGGTCGTGGTAGGTCGAGCCCGGCGGCTCGACGATGATCTGGCCCACGAGGCCGTGGCCCCAGCCGTGGATGCCGTCGACGTGGTCGTGGAAGAAGACGTTGTCGAGGAGCACGTCGGGATACCAGCGGTACTGGACGAACTCGGTGCCCGCCCACTCGCCGGCTGCGTGGTCGTTGGCGAGCGGCTCGGTCAGGGTCACGGTCGCCGTTTCCTCGGCGATGGACTTGATCTGGCGGACTTCGATGCTCTCGGTCCCCAGACCGATCCCGATCCAGACGCCGGGCTGGAACTTCGCCACATTCGAGAGGGTGAGCGTCGGCGTGCCGGCCTTGCTCGCAACCGTCAGTGTCGGATCCTCGACCCTATACGGGCGCACCGACTGCTCGTACGCAAGACCGGTGATCACCCCGTCAGACGCCTGCACGTCAAACTGGACGTGGTGGACGTGGATGTTGGTCTTGGCGAACCCGCCGAAGACGCGATTGTCACTCTCCTCGTTCGTGAGCGTCAGCCCGACACAGTCCCCGCTGTTGGCGCGTATGGCCAGTGGCTCGGCCGGCTTCTGGCCGGCAAGCACGGCCTCCTTGTTCTTGGCCAGCACGTAGATCGTGCCGTCCGGATCAACCCCGCCTTTCCTCGTCACCTGAATCGGCAACTGAATGGTGATGACGTTGTAGCGTCGCAGCGAGGCGCCGGTTGGGCACAGGCCATCGGGGCGATGGGCCCACGGATCTACCGCACTCGTCGGTTGCTGTCCACCGGCCTCGCCCAGGTAGGGTGCGCCGGAGTGCCCGTACGGGGAGAACGGAGGCCGTTTGCCAATGTGCGGTCGCAAGAGTGGGTAGGCGATGCGACCATTCAGCGGATTGAACAAGATCCTGGGCCGATCGCCGGCCAGTTGATCGCCGGGCATCGAGCCGGGGTGGCCTGGCACGAGGTTCGGGAGATTGGGCCAGGGGCCGGGGTCCTCGGGCTCGCCCAGGTAGATTGGCCTGTTCGGGCTGCTCCTGTCGACCGTCCAGTTCCAGACCGAGGCGTCCTGATCCGAGTTCGGCACGCCCTGAGGCGGGAGCTGCGGGCGGATCCAGTCGTCGAGGTTCTGCTTGGTGATGACGGTGCCGTCGGGCATCGTCCGGCCGACCAGATCGGCCGAATCGACCGCGTCCGGTGGGGGCGTCCGGTCCGGCAGCGGCGCCAGGTCGGACTGCCGGGTGTTGAACACCCGCCAGAAGCTCCACATGCCCGAGACGTAGTGGTGGGCAATGTGGCAGTGAAAGAGGAAGTCCCCCGCTGCCTGCTGGACGCCGCCGGCACCGCCCTCGATCTGGAGGTCGTAGGCCTCGCCCGGGCCGAACGACTGCGAGTCCAGCCGGGCCGAGGGCGACGATGTCGTCTTCGGGTGCTTGTCGAGGCCGGTCGCGGCGTAGTCATACGTGGTATCGGCGTGCGGGTTGAACCGCCAGCGGATACCGCCGCCGTGCAAGTGATAGACGTGGAAGACTTCGGACCCGGCGTGGAGGATCCGGATCTTGGTCGGGTCTGCCAGATAGCTGCGCGGCATCGGCGTGGCAGGGTCGCCGAACGTGTACGAGCCGTAGCCCTGCGCCTTCTGGTTCGGCGCTCTTTCCAGGCGGTTCAGGAACGGCTCGGACCGATAGTTCATGGCCCGCGAGCCCGGTCGATAGGCGTCGGTGTGCGGATCCACCTGGGGGAGCGCGTTGTCCCGGGCATTGAGGATCACGTCGCTCTCGTCCCCGACCTCGTGGAAGATCTCGGCATACTCGCGGAACGCCGCGCCCGTGCCGGGGACGATGACCGCCTCCCAGCCGGACTCGATGGGCTCGAGCGTGTCCGGGTGGAGGTAGATGGAGCCGCTCGGCTCCACCATCAGCGCGCCGAAGAGGCCGTGGACCACCGCCTGGCGGTAGCCGGGGCCCGGCCGCAGGTAGTGGGCGCCTTCGAGCGCGACGTCGTTGGGGACCCAGTAGCGGTAAGTCCGGCTCTGGCCCTGTAGCACGCCTGAGGGCGGGTTGTGGCCGACGGCGTCGCCGGAGGACGCCACCTGGACAGCCAGGCCGTCGATGTGGATGCCGTAGTCGCCGCCCGTCGCGTTGTTGGTGAAGAGAACCTCGACACAGTCCCCCATGTTCGCCCGGACCACGAGTGGCTGGATGGGGTCGTCCCGCAGGCCAATCGAGACCTTGCCGGGCCGGCTCGCCCAGACGCCGACGCCCTGCTCCTGGTCACGCACGGCCTGGACGTTCTTGCCGAGGACGAACATCTTGCCCTTGGGATCGTGGTCGCCGAAACGGTTGAGCGGAATGTCGACGTCGATGGCCTGGACCTCGAACTGCTTCACCGGCGAACCGGCAGGACAGGGGTTGCCCGGATCGCCGAGAGCGAGCGCAGGAGCACTCCCATTCCAGGGAGGAGGCCCGGCGGGAATGAGAATAGCGGAGACGAGCAGGAGGGCCAGCAACCCGGAGAGGGCCGGTCGCCGGCGAGGCCGCCGCGGCTTCGTCGAGCCCGGTTCCCGCGCCTCACCGCCGGCCCGGCTGCCCAGCAGCGCGGCGACGGCGCCGGCGATGGCCAGGTAGCCGACCAGCGCCAGCAGGCCGTCCCGAGCCATGTGGAGGACGAGCGGGAGGTCGTGCGCGTCGTGGTGGTGCGCCTCGAACAGGGCGGCGTGAAGCGGGTCTGCCGCCGCAACCGCTGCACTCGTCAGGAGGGCGATGGCGGCCGTATGTACGGCGCCGGCCAGGACGGGCGAGACGCCCCGGCCACAGGCTACGAGCAGCCGCTGCACGACGAGATTCGCCGCGCAGACCGCCGCGAGCACCAGCGGCAGCATCAGCGTTGAATCGCGCAGCCAGTGGATCACCCCGAGCGGTGCGCCGTGCTCGGTTGCCCCCATGGTTTCGTGGAGCACGTGGAGCCAGAGGCCGCCGCCATAGGCCAGCGCGAGGGCGAACGCGACCAGCGCCGACGGACGCGCTCCAGCCGGCGGGCTGTGCTCGCTAAACCTGTGGATGAGATTGCCGGCGAGCGTCGTCATCGTACCTCCTCCTCGCCCCGTGGGGCGGTCACCATCGCGGGAATCACTCGAGAAACCTGTTGACGTCGTTTGCGCTGCCTACTCATGCTGGTGCTCTCGATCTGCCTCCTCCGCGGAGACACCGTCGGCGGTCTTTTCGCGTATCGGAGCGTTTCGTCCAAGGTCGATCAGCACCGGCTCGGCTCTGGCCGGATCGCGGTACTCCAGCCAGAGCCTGGAGTCGTCGGCCGGGGCGACAAAGGTCAGCGTCATCTCGACGCTAGCCTGAGGTGGGAGTCTGCCTCCGCGGCTGCTCGATCCCGCAGCCGCGATCGCCTGGCCGCTGGTCCCCGCCCCCAACCGGAACACGGCGGGGGAGTAGTCGACGGGGCGATCGCGGCGATTCGTCAGCCGGACCGAGACCTGCACCTGCGCCTCGTCCGGCGCGACGAGGTTCGGAATGCCGTGTGTGACGCCGCCCAGATCCCTGGCGGTCAGCCCGCCGATCTTTTCGACGTGGTCCACGACGACAGCGCCGAAGCTGGTCGGAGCCATCTGGCCGACGCCGAAGACCCCGGACGGTGGCTGCTCCCCATCCCCGAACAGCGGACCACGGACCAGTACCTGGACGGCCAGGAAGGCCCCGGCGGCCGCCAGCGATGCGGCGAGCGCGAGGACAAGGTACAGGGGCAAGAAATCGGGCGCGGTCGAGCTCAAGGAGCTCTGAAGTCGGCTTGCGCTCTTGTGCATTGGCGGTTGCCTTTCCTTCCAGTCCTGTTATCCACTATACGAACCGAAGGTGATGAAACGGTGAAAAAGGGGCAGCGCGGGAATGTCAGGTTTGTCAGACGAGTGATGAGTAATGAATGATGAATGATGAGTGATGAGTGAGAGCAGTGCTCCCCCTAGTCACTCATCACTCATCACTCGCCACAGGCGTGCGAGATGAAGGTTTGTTCATGAGGTTTTTGGAGGTTGGTTGGGGGCAGTAGGCACTCCCGAGAGCTGACGTAATGACGTATGGAATCAGCAGCCCGCGTCCAGCAGCATCACTGTGGCTGACCACGAGAGTGGGGTTCTCGGATCGGCTCTTACCGGCGGACGGGGAGGACTCCGGGGAGGACGTGGAAGGTGGCAGGGGTCTGGCCGAGGAGCTCGCCGTCCGCCTGGATGAGCGGCCTATCGGGCGAATCGACGGCCAGCGACTTGACAAGCCCGGTCGACACCTTCGGGTGCCAGGTGTGGCGGCCGAAGTAGACGAGGGGGAAGTTCAGGAGCAGCTCCAGACGTCCCAGATCGCCCAGAATGACGAGGTCCATCAGGCCGTCGCCGCTGTCGGCCGTCGGGGCGATCCGCATGCCGCCGGCCGCATAGGGGCCGTTGGCGACGATCACCGCCGCGTGCCGTCCCGCGACCGGACGGCCGTTCACCTGGAGCTCGAAGCGTTTGTTCTGGTATCCGACGACGGCGCCGAGCACGGCGCCCGCATACGCGGCAGCGCCGCCGCCGGCCTTCAGCGCCCGGCGAGCGACCTCGCCGTCGAAGCCGACGCCGGCAACGTTGACGAAGTAGCGGAAACGGCGCTCGCCCCCGTCCTGGTACTCGACCAGGCCGACGTCGACCGGCCGGACCGTCGGGCGGGCGAGAACCCGGGCGGCCGCGGCCGGATCGATGGGCAGGCCCACCGAGCGGACGAAGTCGTTGCCGCGGCCGATCGGCAGGACGCCAAGGCTCAGCCCGGGCTCGATCCAGCCCGATCCCCGGATCAGGCCGTTGACGACTTCGTGAATGGTCCCGTCGCCACCGGCCGCGACGACTAGCTGGGCCCCGGCCTGCGCCGCCTCCCAGGCGAGCGCGCCCGCATGCCCCGGCGCATCCGTGAAGCGGATGGCAGGGTCGAGATCCAGGCTCTGGACGAGCGGCTCGAGGCTTCGCCAGCGGGCGAGCCCCTTGCCGTGTCCGGCCACCGGGTTGGCGATAATCCAGGTTCGACTCATGACTCGCTGATTGTATCATACTTCGGGGCGCGACCCGGCGTCAGGTACGTCTGCCAGATGTGGCGGAGCAGCCAGAGGCCCGGCAGTGCGAAGCAGGCGGCAGTGAAGATGAGCTTCAGGATTGGCCGGTCGAGCAGGCCGGGGCCGACGTAGAAGATCGTCGCGGCGGCGCTGAAGGCTATCGTCAGCCGGCCGATCGGCGTTCCGGCCAGCGGCGCGGCCAGGACGAGCGGCCAGACGAAGTACCATTGCCGCAGGTGGCTGCTGGCGGTCACCAGGTAGACGAGGAGCAGGCTCGCGGCGGCGCCGAGCCAGGCAGCCGGCGTCTTCGGCGTCCGCCACAGGAGCAGCAGGTAGAAGCCGGCGACCGGGAGGGAGGTGCCGGCGAGCGTCAGGGGAGGTGCGAGCTCGGGCCGAGCGGGGAGCAGCCGCACGAGGCCAAGCCGCAGCACCTCGGGAAGCGACGATGAGCCGAAGTGGGCGCCCTCGTCGACGAGCCCCAGTAGCACCTGTGGACCGGCCCAGTAGGGGACGTAGGCGACGACGACGAGGCCAAGCGAGACGACGGCGCCGATGCCAAGGGCCAGGGCTGTGCGCAGCGCCGGCCGTCCTCGCCAGGCCCAGGCGAGGTACAGCGGTGCCAGGAAGCCGCCGATGGGCTTGAGGAGCGCCGAGAGCGCCAGCACCGGCAGCGCGACGGCCGGTCCGCGCCGCCGATGAGCCAGGAGGGCGAGCAGGATCAGCGCGAGGAGGATCGCTTCGTGGTGGCCGTTGCCGGCCGTCTCCAGGATGAGCAGCGGGTTCCACGCGTAGGCCAGGCGCACCGTCGCCCGGTCGGCGTCGACCGCGCGCGCCAGCCGGTCTACCAGGAGGAAGCCGAGCAAGTAGCCGCCGACAGCGATCCCCCGCAGGACCAGGATCAGCGTTGGCGCGCTGCCGGCGACGGTTGCCGCGGCCGCGGTGACGAGGAGCCAGACGGGACCGTAGGGCGCTCTCGTCTCACCCCAATCCTGCGCCACGGCGGCGATGGGATCGCCCCACGCCTCGCCAACCGTATGCACGTACGGGTTCATCCCGAGAACCGTCGCCATGCGTCCGTAGGCCAGGTAGAGGAAGATGTCGTGGGAGAGGAACGGCGACGACACGAGCAGGAGGGCCGTCGCGGCCAGCGGAACGCCGATCGCCCAGCCCCGGCGCTCTCCCCGGTCCGGCGAACGGAGCGCCAGCAGGTACAGCCCGACGAGCCCGCCGAGGACAGCCGCCAGCCAGGCGTAGCCGACGCCGGCGGATACCCAGGGCAGCCCGTCGAGCCCCACGAGCTGACGCAGCGGCACCAACGTCCGCGCCGGAAAGACCCACGACAGCGGGACGAGCGCCGCGTAGAGCACCAGGGAGAGGCCGCCGAGGAGCGGGAGCCGGAGACTCACGGGAGAGCGTACCCGATCAGCTTGTAGACGAGGCGGGCGGCGGTGTAGGCGCAGGCGGGCGGGCCCTGGTCCGGGGCAAGCTCGACGACGTCGAAGCCGACGATCCGGCGCTCGCGGCCGACGCGCCGGAGCAGGCGGAGCGTCTGAAACCAGTCGAGGCCGCCGGGCTCGGGTGTGCCGACCGCCGCCATGGTCGATGGGTCGAGGCCGTCGAGATCGACGGTCACGTAGACGGTCGGGGAGAGGCGGGCGACGACCTCGTCGATCCAGCCGTCGCCGGCCTGCGCCTGCTCGGCGAAGACCGGACGGAGCTCGCGCTCCTGAATGAAGGCCCACTCCTCCCGGGACAGGCTGCGAAGCCCGACCTGGACCGCTGGACAGCGCTCCAGAACCCGCCGCATGACACAGGCGTGGCTGTACGGCGTTCCAAAGAACGAGTCGTGCAGGTCGCCGTGGGCGTCGATCTGGAGCACGGACAGGTCGGCGTGCCGATCGGCGTGCGCGCGCACGGCGCCGACCGTGATGGAGTGCTCGCCGCCGAGCATGGCGACGAGCTTGTCGGCGTCCAGAAGCTCGCCGGTGACGGCTTCGACGCGGTCGATCATCGCCGCCGGGCTGGTCAGGTCGGGCTCGACGTCGTCGAGCAGGTGAATGCCGACCTGGTACAGCTCGCGGCCGAACTCGGGGTCGAAGAGCTCGACGTACTGCGAGGCGTCGACAATGGCCGCGGGGCCGTCGCGGGCGCCGCCGCGATAGGTCGTCGTGCTGTCGTACGGGACCGGGAGCACGACGACCCTGGCGGACGAGAACTCGGCAGCTTCCGGCGGAATCGCCCCGAAGTTGCGCGGCGGATAGAAACCCTGGAAACGGAGCGGCAAGGCGTCGGCTCAGACGGTCAGGCGAGCACCCGCTCGCTCGCTGCGGCCAGCTCCCGGCGCTCGGCCGTGACGGTATCCGGCGCCACGTGGGGGTGGGGCAGGTATTCCAACCCCCGGCGGATGACGCGCACGTCGACCTCTTCGAGGCCGAGCTGGTCGCGAATGTACGCCACGGCCTGGTCCGGGTCGAACTCCTTGCAGGAAAAGATGTCGACGTTGACGTAGCCCTTCTCGGGGAACGTATGAACGGTGATGTGGCTCTCGGCGATGAGGACGAATCCGGAGATGCCCCAATCCTCGGGCTTGACGCCGACGTAGCGGAAGACGTACGGGGGCATGATCTTGGTCATGTGGATCCTGGTAGGATACTCGTCAAGCAATGCGTAGACGGTTTGCATGTCCTGCAGCCGATCCTTATTACCACGGAATCCATCAATAATAAGGTGCATGTCGATACTTTCTCCTACCGTGTGAAGTTGAGCGGGGCGCGAACCGGCCCCATCAGCGAGCCCAGCTAGGTGTACCCTTTGCGGTTGTTGTCCAGGAGCAGACTACCCATAGCGAGCGTCCTTCTGTGCGAAACGCTAAAAGCGATTATAGCATACCTTGTCAAGGATGCCTGGTGAAACGCGGCGGGCAGGCAGGCGTTCCTAGCCCCCGTCCGACGGCGACTCCTCTGCCGCCTCCAGCGCCGGTCGCCGGCGAGATTGGCGGTAGTAGTAGTACAGGTAGTAGGAGCCCAGGTCGGACGACCGCACCTTGTTCAGCACCGCGCCGACGAGCGCGGCCCCCGCGTTCGCCAGCATCTCCCTGCTTCGCACCAGCATCTCCCGTCTCGTCCGTCCGGCCATGACGACCATCAGGATCCCGTCCGCCCGGCTCCCCAGGACCACCGAGTCCGCCACCGCCATCACCGGTGGGCTGTCGATGACGATCAGATCTGCCTCCTGCCGCAGCTCTGCCAGCAACCGGTCCATCCGCGGCAGGCTCAACAGCACCTGCGGTCGGGGCGGCAGCGGCCCACTCGGCAACACCCACAGGTGCTCCACCGCCGTCGGCAGCAGATAGTCGCCGGCGGTCTCGCTCTCGCTCATCCCTCCTGATCACCATCATGGGGCTGGTGGATCTGGGGCTGGCGGTCGCCGCCTACACCGAGCTGACCCAGGCGGCGCGGGTCGGCGCGCGGGCGGGCATCTACCCCTGGGCCGACGACGCCAGCATCCGGTCGGCCGTCCAATCCCGCCCGGTCCTCTGGAGCGCGATCCCGGCGAGCGCCATCGCGATCTCGCCCGGCGTCCGCACCTCAGGCGGGCTCATTACGGTGACCGTGACCTACACCTACACGCCGATCACACCCTACGTGGTCCAAATGGTGGGCGGCGGAATCGTCGAGCAGAGCGTTGCCGTGGACGTGGTCGATTGAGGTTTGTGGTTTCTTGTTTCTGGTTCGGGGTTGGGGGCCGATACGTGGTGGGCGGAGCGTGGGTGGAGCGCGGCCAGGCCCTCATCCTGATAGCGTTCTTCCTGACGATCATGGCGAGCCTGGCCGCGTTCTCGCTCGACGCCGGCTTCGCCATGGTCCAGCAGCGGAAGGCCGAGGCGGCGGCCGATGCCGGGGCTATGGCGGCGGCCCGCCTGATCGCCACCGGCGCCGGCTCGGCGGCCGACACGTCGGTCAGGGATGCGATCTCCGCCTACGTCCAGGCCAACGGCGCCCAGGTCAGCTTCACGACCGATCCCCCCTTCTACGTGAGCAGCGCCGGCGCGCCTATCTCTGCCGTCGGCGTCGGCGGCACCATCAACACCGGCAACCAGATCGAGGCGCTCCACGGCAACAAGACGGGCTGGGTGCGCGACGGCCTGATCGCCAACTGCACCGGCCAGAACCTCTCGGACGGCGGCGGCGCCTACGGCATCTTCAAGGTGTTCACTTTCAGCGCCTACGATACCGGCGCCGACCGCGTCACGGTCTCCGGCTTCGCCGCGTTCAAGGTGTACTGCGGCTCGATTGGGAACTCGATGCAGGGCGCCTTCGTCTCGCTCGTCGTGCCGGGCGGGACGCTGAGCTACAGCGCCGGCGGCCGGCACCGGCACGCGGAGCCCGTCCAGCGGCACGGCGACCTCCGGCTCGCTTGCGCTCTCGTCGAGCAAGACCGCGTGGACCTACTACCTGTACGTCGAGAACACCGGAAACGGCACCAGTCGGAACGCATCGGTCTCCGCCATCACCGTCACCTGTCCGGCGCCGTAGCCCCGGTTGGAGAGAGGCCGAACCGCCAGGACGCCAGGCTGGACGATAAGGAGACGGTTCGTTTGCGTGGTGGTGCATCCGGTACGTCGGTCGCGGATCCGCACGCCCCCCGTCTGTCATGAATCCACTGAAAAAAGGTCTTTTGGCGCGGCTCACGCACCGATTTCACGAGTGTTTCCGCCAGTCGGATACGCGCGATCTGGCTTTTTTCAGGGGACTCCTGTCATGCTGAGCCGCAGCGAAGCATCTCCCCGGACAGGGTGGGGACTCGCAGGAACGCTGTCATGCTGAGCCGCAGCGAAGCATCTCCCCGCGGCGACCGGCAGCATCCGGGGAGATGCTTCGCTGCGGCTCAGCATGACAGGACAGGGGGCCCACCCACCACTCATCCCTCGCTGGCTGTGGCTCACCCTCGTTCGCTGTGGCTCAGCGTGACCAAGGACCGGCCAGCCGCTCTCCAAATCTGGTATTCCCTCACATCGGCCACTTCCGGGTCGCCGTGCGCGCGGGTGTTCATCTGCTGTTCATGTTCTGATGGCACAATGGAGCCTGAAGGGTGTGGTATCATGCCCTGGGCGGATGCGTGCGATGGCAACCGAGCGCGGCGGGCGAAGCGGCGGGGAATCCCGATCCGGAGAGGCGAGACCGCGAGCCGGCGGCGGGGAGCTGACCGTGCCGGCGCGCGGCGAGCAGCCACGGATCCTGATCGTCGAGGACGAACAGAGCATCGCTCAGGTCGTCGGCCGGGGCCTGGCGCGGGCCGGGTACGCCGTGCGAACCGCCGGGTCGGCTCAAGCCGGAACGCGCCTCGCGCTGGAGTGGCTGCCGGATCTGCTGATCCTGGACCTCTGGCTACCGGACGACGACGGCCTCAACGTGTGCCGGGCGCTGCGCCAGAGCGCGCTGGGGCGGACGTTGCGGATCATCATGCTCACCGCCCGGGACGCCGTGCGCGACCGGGTGATCGGGCTGGAGTCGGGGGCGGACGACTACCTGACGAAGCCGTTTGCGCTGGAAGAGCTTGTCGCCCGCGTCCGTGTGCAGCTCCGGCGGCACCAGGACGACGATCGGCCGCTGACCTACGGCAGTCTGACGCTGAACCCGCGCACGCGCGAGGTCTTCCAGGAGGACCGGCCGGTGAGCCTGACGCCCCGGGAGTACGACGTGCTCGAGCTCTTCGTCCGCCATCCCCGCCAGGTGCTGAGCCGCCAGTTCATCTCCGAGCAGGCCTGGGGCTACGACTACGAGGCCGAATCGAACGTCATCGACGTCTTCATCCGCCGGCTTCGCCGGAAGCTGGAGACGGAGGGCGAGGAGCCCCTGATTCATACGGTCCGGCGGGTGGGCTATGCCCTCCGCTAATCGCTGCCTGCCGCCGGTTGGACGTCTACCATTGTCGTTTCGGAGAAGGGGGTTGCCATGAGGCTCTTTCGCGTCGCTGCCTTTGCGCTGGCTCTGCTGCTCGCCGTCCCAGCCGCCCGGCCGGCTTTTGCAGGCTTTGCCTGGTGCGAGGGCGAGCCGAACGTCCGGCTCCAGATCAACGGGAAAACCGTGGACCTGAACGTCTGGGTCGGCGTCCCCCTGGACAGCCGTCGTGAACTCGGCGGCCTCAGCCTGAACCAGCAGCAGGTGACGGCAACCGTGGTGGACCTCCATCGTGGCTCCCACAGCACGACGGCGACGATTCGGGTCACGACGGTCGTTCGCTCGGCCACCGGTCGGCCGTTCCCGGTTCGCCTCCGACTTGGTGTTCCGGCGGTCGGTACGGTGAGTGAGTACACGTACGGCGAGAACGACAGCCAGTTGACCACCGATCTCCGGGTGGTCATCCCGGATCACGGCCGCGGCTATGGCCGGAGCCAGCGCCCCGGCGGGAAGTAGCGGATGGCGCGCGTCCTCAGCCGGCCCGGCGAGGGTCCGGCCGCTCCCGCCAACGGGGCGGCCGCCGCACGAGCGAGCGCCGCGACGACCGTCCCGGCCGCACCGACGGTCCCACCTGCGGGGGGCATGTCGATCCGAGCCGCCGTTTTCCTCTGGAGCACGGCTGCGGCGGGCGCCGGTGCGCTGGTGGCGCTCTGGGCGGGTCAGATCGCGGAGCCCGACGGGTGGCTCCAGCCCGAGATCATCGCCGCCTCCCTCCTCGTCGCCGTGGCCGGTGGCGTCGCCGGCCGCTGGCCGCTCACCCTCGCGCCGGAGCAGAAGCTGGACCTCTCCAGTCTGCCGATCTTCCTGGGGATCCTCTTGCTGCCGCCGCCGCTGGCCGCGGCGGCCGGTGCCCTGGCCAGCGGCAGCAGCAGTGCCGCCCTGAAGCGCCACCCCCGAAACGTCCTCTTCAACGCCGGCCTGTACGCTCTCGCCTGTGGCGCTGCTGCCCCGGCTTTTCAGTCGGTCTTCCAGGCCGGCGCCTCGGGCGCCTGGCCGGGTGCGGCGTCGCTCCTCGGTGCCCTGCTGGCCGGGGCCATCTACCTGCTGGTCACGAGCGCAGGCGTCGGCGCCATGGCGGCGTTGCGGCGCGGGCAGCTCGTGGGGAGCACCTGGCTGCGGCTCCTGCGGGCAGGGCTGGCCGCCGAGGCGAGCTTCCTCGCCATTGCCGCGCTGGTCGGCCTGGTCCTTCAGCAGGCGCCCTGGCTCGCCGGGCTCTCGCTGGTGCCGGTCTGGCTCGCCTACCGCGCGCATCGGGATGCCGCTGCCCTGCGGGCCGTCTCCACCAGGCTCCAGAGCGTCCTGGAGCAGCAGCGCCGGTTCGTCTCCGATACGGCCCACGAGCTGAAGACACCCCTTACGTCCATCCGCGGTCACGCCGATCTGCTGCTCCGCGAGAGCCGGCTGGCGCCCGGCGAGCAACGGGCGGTCGGCGAGATCGCCCGGGAGGCGACCCGGCTGTCCCGAACCGTCGCCGACCTGCTGACGGTGGCGCGTAAGGAGGAGGGCCTGACGCTGCGTCAGGAGCCGGTGGACCTGGAGGCGCTGGTCTACGACGCCTACCGCCAGTTTCGCCGGCAGGCGGAGGGCGTGCGCTTCCAGCTCCTGGGGCTGGACGACCTGGACGCCGGGCTCGTGGTGGCCGGCGACCCCGACCGGCTGCGCCAACTGTTGACGAACCTTCTGGACAACGCGCTCAAGTTCACCCCGCCCGGCGGCAGCATCCAGCTCCGGGTCGCCCGCGAGGAGGCGCTGGCCGTCCTCGCCGTCGCCGATACCGGTCCTGGGATCCCGCCGGAGTACCTGCCGCGGATCTTCGACCGCTACTACCGGGTTCAGCCCACGGGTGGCAACGGCCACCGGCTGGGCGGGGTGGGCCTCGGCCTGGCCATTGCCCGGGCCATCGCCGAGGCCCACGGCGGCGCCATCGAGGTCGAGAGCGCGCCCGGCAGGGGCAGCACCTTCACCGTCCGGCTCCCCCTGACGATGTCTGCTGTGCCCACTGGCTCGAACAATCGACATTCTTGACGTCTTCCCTGGCGATCTTTGCGTCCTGGCGGTTCGTTGTCTGTCGCAACCGCGCTGGGAGGCGAGCCGTTTGACCCGGAACCGGCCGCCTTCTATAATCGCACCCACTTGATGGTGGGGACAAGCCTGGTGCGGGCGACTGTCGGGCGATGGCGAGCCTTCGTCCGGCGGTTCCCGATGGGTGTCGATCTGGCGCTCCTGGCGTTCCTGAGCGTTCCCGCCTGGCGGCCGCTCCTGGCGCCGGGCTACCTGGACACCCACGACGGTCTGTTCCACCTCTTCCGCCTGGTCGAGCTCGACGCCGCCATTCGGGCCGGCGACCTCTACCCTCGGCTCGCCCCGAACCTGGCGCTGGGCTATGACTATCCGGTCTTCAACTACTACGCTCCCCTCTCCCTCTACGTTGCCGAGCTCTTTCGGCTCGCCGGCCTCGGCTTTACCGATGCCGTCAAGGCCACGCTGGGCCTCAGCGTCGCCGCCGCCGGCTGGACGATGTACCTCTTCGCCCGCGATCTGCTGCCGCGCACCGGCGCGCTGCTGGCGGCGCTGGCCTACGGCTACCTGCCCTACCTGCTGGTGGACGTCTACGTCCGCGGCTCGCTGGCGGAGGCGGTGGCCCTGGCGCTCCTGCCGTTGCTCCTGCGGGCGGTCCACCGGCTCGCCGGCCAGCCCGACGCCGGCCGTGTCGCCACGGCCGGCCTGGCCCTGGCTGCACTGATCCTGGCCCACAACGTCACCGCGCTCCTGTTCATGCCGGTTCTCATCGCTTTCTGGCTCCTCGCCGTCACGGACGGTCGCCGAGCGCACTCGCCGCAAGCGGGGGGGCCGGGCGCTGAAGCGCCAACGACCAGCCTGAGCGGCGCATCCAGCACGTCACCCGCGGAGCCCCCAGGGACCAGGGACCGGGGACCAGGGACCACGAACCGCCTGACCGGTGCATCCAGCACGTCACTCACGGATCCGGACGACCTCCCCCCTGTCATGCTGAGCCGCAGCGAAGCATCTCCCCCGCTCGAACCGGCAGCGCCCGGGAGATGCTTCGCTGCGGCTCAGCATGACACCGCAGGGGCGAGCCAGGCGGGAACGGACCTGCCAGGTGTGCTGGTTGCGGCTCAGCATGACACCGCAGGGGCAAGCCAGGCGGGAGCGGGCTTCTCCTGCGCGCTTCCAAGCCGGGCGCAGCCCCAGAGAGGGGGACCAGGTGCTGAGCCGCAAGTTGCCGCGGAGGGAGCGTCCCGGTTCGTAGTTGGCGCTTCAGCGCCCGGCTCCTGGCTTGCGGGGCGCCGGTTCGTAGTTGGCGCTTCAGCGCCCGGCTCCCGCCTTGTGAGACGCGTCGCAACGGCTTGGCAACCTGCCCTGGCTACCCAGGCAGCTCTTCTGCTCGGCCTCGCGCTGAGCGCCTTCTACTGGGCACCGGCCCTCTTCGAGCGGGATCTCGTCGCCAGCGACCGCCTGACGACGCAGTTCTTCGACTATCACGAGCACTTCCAGCCCGCTTCCCAGCTCATTCAGCCATCGCTCGCCTACGACTACCGGTACGACTTCGAGCAGCGTGTCCTGTTCCGTGCCGGACTGGTACAGGTCATCCTGGCCGGCCTGGGCTTCATTGCAGCCCTGAATGCATCGGCGAGAATCCACCACCCAATCACGCCCTCTTCCAGGAGCGCAGGCATCCCGCCCGTCCCGACCCCGGCGAGCGACCCGAGCGAGCCACCCGGGAGCGCAGGCGTCTCGCCGACCTTCGTTCCAGCGGCTGGTCCCGACAGGCGGTCTGGGAGCGCAGGTGTCTCGTCTGTTGCGCCCCAGCCGACGGGCAGGCGGGACGCCTGCGCTCCCGGCGGTTCTCTGCTGGCTGCAGCCCCGAGCCGTGAGCCGCCGTACAACCGGCGCGAATGGGTCTTCTGGGGCTGGGTTCTCGCCGGCGGCATCGTCCTCCAGTGGACGCGGTCGGCACCCATCTGGGAGGCGATCCCGCTCCTCGCCTACGCCCAGTTCCCCTGGCGCCTCCTGGCACCCGTCGGCCTGGCTGCCAGCTTGCTCACCGGCGCTATCGTTCGATTGCCGGTCCGCGGTCTCGGGTTCCTGGTCCGTTGTCCGTGGTCCCTGGTCCGTGGTCCCTGGTCCGTGGTCCCTGGCCTGTGGTCTGTGGTTGGTGGCTGGTGGTCCGTGGTCCGCGGTCCGCGGTCTCTGGTCTCCGATGTCCGCGTGCGACCGTGGCCACGAACCAGGGACCGCGGACCAGGGACCGTGGACCGTGGACCACGGATCAGGGACCCCAAACCAGGGACCCCGAACCAGAAACCAGAAACCAGAAACCAGAAACCAGAAACCACAGACCACAGACCAGGGACCAGAGACCTCGTCGTCGTCCTGCTGGGCGCCGTTATCATTGCCAGCGCCGTGGCCGACCTGCGGCCCCGGCATATCGCCCTGGCCGAAGGCGACGTGCGGCCCTGGACCATCCAGCGGATCGAGCTCGACCGGAAGCTCGTCGCCGCGACGGCCGGGGAGTACCTGCCGCGGGACGCGCGCCTGTTCGACGTTCCCCATCCGCCACCCGGTCTGCCCGCCGCCGGCGCCCTCCGGCTCACGGTCCGCGCCGCCGGCCCCTTTGCGCTGGAGGCGGACGTCGCCGCCGATCGGCCGGCGACAGTGATCCTGGACCGGTTCTTCTTCCCCGGCTGGCAGGCCCACGTCGACGGCCGGCCGGTCGTGGTGAAGGCATCGGGACCCCGCGGCCTCCTGGCTGTTGAAGTGCCCGCGGGAGAGCATCACCTGAGCCTCTGGTTCGGCACCACCGCTCTCCGGTCCGCCGCCGGTGTCGTCTCCGGGGCCGCCCTCCTGACGCTGGTAGGCGTGTCAATGCGGCGCCTGCGCGGTCAACTGCGAGGGTCAAACCAGAAACCAGAAACCAGAAACCAGAAACCTGCAACCTCCAACCCCGCCTGGCCGTCCGCGGTGGGCCTGGTCGGCCTGGGGCTCCTGGCGACGACATTGCGAGCCCCGGCGGTCGACCCCGGTCTGCCCATCGCCGCCGATTTCGGGTCGGACGTCCGGCTCGCCGGCGCCGGCTTTGACGGCATCCAGGGCGATCGGCTGGCTGTGACCCTCTTCTGGCAGGCTCGCAACCGGCCGAATGCAGACTATGCCGTCGCGCTGCGCCTTCTCGACGGCGCCGGCCGGACCGTCGGCGAGCGCACGAAGCGCCCGCTGTTCGGCCTGCGGCCCACCGATCAATGGCAGGCCGGCCAGCTCATTCGGGATCATCAGGAGGTCGCCCTCGATCCAGGCGTGCCGGCCGGCGAGTACGAGCTAGTCGTCGGCGTGGCCGACCGATCATCGGGCGCATTCCTGCGCCCGGCCGGCCCGGCCGTCGGCTGGGGCGAGGGCGCCGGCGTCTCTCTGGGGCGGTTCCGGCTACCGGAAAGGGCGAATCCGCAAGCGCTCGTCCTGACGACCGCCGACGTCCGCTTCGGCGATCAGATCGCGCTGATGGGCTACCAGGTGAGCCGGCTCGGCCCCGGCGGCGTCGAGCAATCTGCCGGATCCGGCGCCGGGGGTATTGCCGCCGTCGGACAGGGCGAGCGCCTGCGGGTCCGCCTGCGCTGGCTGGCGCTCCGGGACCTGGACGAGGACTATGCCGTCTTCGCGCATCTGCTGGATTCCCGCCAGACGCTTCTGGTCCAGGACGACGAATGGCCTCACCGCGGCTTCCGCCCGACGTCGCTCTGGCTGCCGGGCGAGGAGGTGGACGACGAATACGTGATCTCGGTGCCCTTGGATGCGCCACCAGGGCGGTACGACCTGAGCATCGGCTTCTACCGGCGCGGCGACTATCGCCCGCTGCCGGTCACCGCCGGCCGGCCGGCATCGGATCGGCTCTCGCTCGGCGCCGTCAAGATCGTGCCGCGTCCGCCGCTCGCGCTCGACCGGCTGCCCCTCCGCCGACGCCTTGCCGCCGACCTGGGTGGGGAGGTATTGCTCGCCGGCTACGACCTGCGAGCCGGGGCCGGCGACCGGGCGCAGTCCGGCCCGCTGACCATTCGGCCGGGCGCCCGCCCCGTCCTGACGCTCTACTGGGAGGCACGGCAGCGTCCGAATCGGGACTACACGGTGTTCGTCCATTTCGTCGACAGTGCCGGGCGCGTACAGGCCCAGGCCGACGGTCAGCCAGGTGGCGGCGGCTACCCGACGACCCTCTGGGAGCCCGGCGAAGTCGTCGCCGACCGGCGCGTCCTCGATCTCCCGCCCGGCCTGCCGGCGGGGCGCTACCGGCTGCTGGTGGGCATGTACCTCCTGGAAACCGGCGCTCGCCTGCAACTGCCGACCGGCGAAGATAGTGTGCTGCTGGAGGAGATCGACGTCGGCTGATTGGAGCATGAATGTCTCAGGTGTTGCCATCCATCGATAACGATCGCCATCGCAGCGTGGACTCACGCCACTGGCAGTTGGCGCTGCTCGCGCTGATCCTGGCGATCGCGCTCGGCTCCCGGCTCTGGCGGCTGGAGGCCATCCCGGCCGGTCTGTCGCATGACGAAGCCTATGATGCCCTCAACGCCGTCGAGATCCTCGACGGCCGGCGGCCGGTGTTCTTCGCGTCCAACAACGGCCGTGAGGCCCTTTTTATGTACCTCGTCGCCCTCTCCTTCCAGGCGTTCGGCGTTGGCCCCTTCCAGCTCCGGCTGGTCTCGGCGCTGGCCGGTGTCGCCGCCGTCGGCCTGACCTATCTCCTGGCGAAGCGGCTCTTCGACCGACAGGTTGCGCTGCTCGCCGCGGCGCTGCTGGCGGTCTCCTTCTGGCCCATTTTCGAGAGCCGGCTCGGCCTCCGGGCAAGCCTCCTGCCAGCCCTG
This sequence comes from Chloroflexota bacterium, assembly GCA_016199325.1. The sequence goes on along the minus strand of JACQGW010000146.1, from coordinate 2,489 downwards.
GCTGCCCTGGCCGCCTACGGCCTCTGGCGCTGGCTCGACGGCGAACAGCAAGGGCGGTCGGTGCCGGCGCTCGGCTGGGCGGCGCTGGCCGGCCTGGGGTTCGGTCTGGCGCTCCACACGTATACTGCCGCCCGGTTCGCGCCGTTACTGGCGCTCGGCTTCGCCGGCTATCTCGGCGCGACCGGCGCGCTGCCCTGGCGACGTGCCCTCGTCGGATTTGCGGTGACGCTGGGCCTCGCCGCTGCCATCGGCGCTCCCCTGGCGGCCTACTTCGCCACCCACCCCGGATCCTTCGCCGGCCGGACAGCCCAGGTAAACGACCTGCGCTTCATCCTCCAGGAGGGGAACTTCTGGCCGCTGGTCGAGGACACACTCAACACGCTGGCTATGTTCAGCTTCCGGGGCGACCCGTTCATGCGCTACAACCTTGCCGGCCGCCCCGTGTTCGACCCGCTCAGCTCGATCCTCTTCTACGCGGGGCTGGCCGCGCTTGGGGCAAGGTTTCCGGTTTCCGGTTTCCGGTTTCTGGTCCCGGACGGCAACCAGAAACCACAAGCCAGGAACCGCAAACCCGCCGCCGCCCTGGTGCTGGTCTGGCTCGGGGTCGGGCTGCTGCCGAGCGCAACGACAGGGGAGAGCCCGCATTTCTTGCGTGCCATCGGCGCCCAGCCCGCCGTCTACATCCTGGCCGCCCTGGGCTTCATCATGCTGAGCCGCTCACTCCAGGGCATGCTCCTCACGGTCTCCCCTCTCACTGGCCGAGGGGTCGCTTGGATCACGAGAGTCGCGAAACGTCACGAAAAAGCACGAACCGGGGGGCTGCCGTCGACCTGCCGGACGCTCTCGCTTTCGCGGCTTTCGCGTCGTTTCGCGCTCTTTCGCGGTCCAAACGTCCCCCCTCTCCCGCCGAGCGGGAGAGGGGCCGGGGGTGAGGGCGCGCCCCCCGTCCCCCCTCTCCCGCCGAGCGGGAGTGGGGCCGGGGGTGAGGGCGCGCGCTCCCTGGCCGCCGCCGTCCTCGTCATCCTGACAGCCGCCCTGGCCGCGCGTGACTACTTTGTCGTCTGGCACCAGGACCCCGAGGCCCGGCGTATCTACGGCGCAGCCACCGCCAGGGCTGCCGAGCTTCTGGCCGAGCCGCCGAGCGGGCGGGTCTTCCTGGCTGCCGAGTATCCGGCCGATCTCGACCGATTCGTGCTGGACGTGCTGCGGAGCGGCCGGCCGGTCAGCGCCTCCTGGTTCGACGGCCGGCGGTCGCTGGTGTTCCCGGCGAGCGGGCCCGCCACCTACTTCTTCCCGCGCCATGCCGGCCCGCCGGCCGAGATCCGCCGGCGCTACTTCCCCGAGGCCCAAGCGCCGGACGCGACGGACCTCTGGTCGGCGAGCCGGGCCGATCCACCGGTGCCGGCCCCGACTCGTCACGCCGCCGCTCGGCTCGGCGACTTTCTGGAGCTCCTCGGCTACGATCTGCCGGCCGCGGCTCCTGTCGGCGGTGTTCTGCGCGTCGTGATGTACTGGAGAGTGCTGAGCCGGCCGCCGGAGGAGATCAGCTTCTTCGCCCACCTCATCGGCGCGACCGGCAGCCTCTGGAGCCAGATGGACGGCCTCGGCTATCCGCTCGACCAGTGGCAAGCCGGCGACCTCCTGGTGGAATGGCACGACATCCCCGTGCCGGTTGGCGCGCCGCCGGTCGACTACCAGGTCGAGGCCGGCGCCTATGAGCGAGCTTCGGGTCGGCGCGTCGTCGTTCGTGGCGAGCAGGGTTCTGACGACCGCCTGCGGCTGGGGAGCGTCCGCGTGACGCGCTCGGACGCTGCCACTCAACTGCGCGTGGCGACGCCGGTCGGCGCCGATCTCGGCGGCGTTCTCCGACTACTTGGCTACGATCTGAGCGCCCAATCGCCGGCGCCGGGCGACCGCCTCCGCCTCACGCTGTACTGGGAGAGCCTGGCGCCGACGCCGGCCGACTACACCGTGTTCAGCCACCTGGCCGGCGAGGATGCGCGGCCGCGCGCCCAGGGCGACGGTCCGCCGGCCTTCGGCGCCTATCCTACCTCCGCCTGGCGGCCCGGCGACGTCGTTCGGGACGTTCACGATCTGGCCCTCCCGGCCGACCTCGAGCCCGGTCGCTACTGGCTCCTCACCGGCCTCTACGTCGCGCCGGTCGGCCAGCGCCTCGCGCCCACCGGCCCGGCGCCGCCGATCCTGGCGAAGCTGGTCCCCTGGCTGGAGCGCCGCACCTTCTACCGAGCTGGACCGCGGATCGACGGCGACCACGTCGTCTTGACTGCCATCGACGTACAAGGCCACCGCCGATGAGTCGATGGTTCAGACATCGGCAACCACTAGCCGATGCACCCGGCAAGTTCCTCGCGGATCCGGACGTCCCCCCGTCTGTCATGAGTCCTCTGAAAAAAGGCTCTTTGGCGCGATTTGAGCACCGATTTCACGAGTGTTTCCGCCAGTCGGATACGCGCGATCCGGCTTTTTTC
>JACQGW010000145.1 GCA_016199325.1 Chloroflexota bacterium | reverse complement strand
CGCTCTTCCTGGAGACGTTCTCCGTTCCCCAGATGGTCAAGGACGCCGTCGCCGTCGTCCAGCCGCTCGTCGCCAAGAACAGCAATCGTCTGGTCGTCCACTGCCCCGACGACCTCGGGGCGATCCACGCCGACCTGACGAAGGTGCGGCAGTCGGTCTTCAATCTGCTGAGCAACGCAAGCAAGTTCACCGAGCAGGGGACGATCACGCTGGAGGTAGCGCGGGAGCCGGTAAACGGTGCCGACTGGGTGACGTTCCGGGTGAGCGACACCGGCATCGGGATGACGCCGGAGCAGTTGGGGAGGCTTTTCCAGGAGTTCTCCCAGGCTGACGCCTCGACCCAGCGAAAGTTCGGTGGCACCGGCCTGGGCCTGGCGCTCAGCCGGCGCCTTTGCCGGATGATGGGGGGCGACATCACCGTCGAGAGCGAGTACGGCAAGGGCAGCGCCTTCACCATCCGGCTGCCGGTCGTCGTCTTCGACCGCAAAGAGGAGCCGGCACCCACCGCCGTGGCGCCGCTATCGCCGCGCGCCGTCTCCCCGGCCGCGGGCAGCACCATCCTCGTCGTCGACGACGACCCGGTCGTGCGCGACCTGATAACGCGCTTCCTCGGCAAGGAGGGCTACCGGGTGGTGACCGCCGCTGGCGGTGAGGAGGGCCTCCGGATCGCCGGGGAGATCCGGCCGGCAGCTATCACCCTCGACGTCATCATGCCGAACATGGACGGCTGGAGCGTCCTGGCGGCGCTGAAGGCTGATGCCGCGCTCGCCGATATCCCCGTCATCATGCTGACGATCGTCGACGAGAAGAACCGGGGCTACGCGCTCGGGGCGTCGGACTACCTGGCCAAGCCGATCGAGCGCGACCGGCTGGCCGCCGTGCTGAAGAGATACCGGCAAGCGGCCGGGGCTCGTCCGGCGCTGGTCGTCGAGGACGATCCGTCGACGCGCGAGATGCTGCGCCGCCTGCTCGAACGAGAGGGCTGGACGGTGGCCGAGGCGGCGAACGGGCGGATCGGCCTGGATCGGGTTGCCGAGCAGCGGCCGGAGCTCATCCTGCTGGACCTGATGATGCCGGAGATGGACGGCTTCGAGTTCGTGGCCGAGCTGCGAAGAGAGCCAGATCGTCGGTCGATCCCCGTCGTGGTCGTGACGGCCAAGGACCTGACGGCCGAAGACCGGCTGCGGCTGAACGGCTACGTCGAGAAGATCGTCGAGAAGGGGGCCTACGGGCGAGAGGAGCTGCTCGGCGAGGTCCGCGACCTGGTGGCGCTATGCATTCGTGAGGCGGCGACCGGAGTGCGGTGACCGGGCGCTCCAAGTGGCGTCTGTCATGCCGAGCGGCGTCTGTCATGCTGAGCCGCAGCAAGCATCTCCTCGGTGTGGACTGATACCGTCAAGGAGATGCTTCGCTGCGGCTCAGCATGACAAAGGAGCGCCAGCGACCTGCCATGCTGCCCCGCGCCGGACCATCGCGGAAAAGGGGCTGGGAGATACGCTCAGCAGGGCCCGGCGGGCAGCTCATTGTCGGGTCCCTCATGAACCTTAAGGAACGCCCATGATGACCCGGACCAGCACAGGATCTGTCCGACGCCTCTCCGGCCGCAGGATGCTCCGCGCGACGTTCAGCGTCGCGCTGATCGCCGTCCTTGGCAGCGCGCTCGTCGTCGGCGGAGCGGCTGCTTTCTTCGAGTCCACAGGATACCGGCCGGTCATTCTCGTCGGCGCCTCGATGCCGCCGACGCTCTGGGGCGGTGAGATGGTCCTCTGGCGTCCCGTAGATGTGTTGCGCCGCGGCGACGTCGTCGTCTACTGGTACCAGGGGGTCCGCTTCGTCCATCGGATCGCCGGCCTGCCCGGCGAGACCATCGCCGTCCGGGCCGGTGCCGTCCTGATCGACGGCGGCGCCGGCCCGGCGCCGCTGGCCGAGCCGTACGTCCACTTCAACACGACCTGGGACCACCCGGCCATCACCATCCCGGCCGGCCACTACCTCATCATGCAGGACAACCGGATCGGCGGCGGCTCGGTCATGGACGTCGTCGAGCGGTCCGCCGTCGAAGGCCGGGCGGACTGGGTCGTCCTGCCGCCGTGGAGCTTTCGCCCTGTCCAGTAGGTGCCTGCGGTGGACTGGACCTGTTTCGAGACAGGCCGAACCGCCAAGGCGCCAAGATCGCCAAGACCGACGCCCAGACCGCTGTCATGAGTGGACTCCTGTCATGCTGAGCCGCAGCGAAGCATCTCCCCCCGGAGGCTGCCCGCTCGGCCCGAGGAGATGCGTCGCTGCGGCGCAGCATGACGGCAGACCCGCGCGTCCCCCGATCCGCACGAGTTCGCTGCGGCTCCTACGAACACGGGGAGGGCGACCACGCGTGGTCGCCCTCCCCGGCTGGCATGTTCATTGTCGGTAGTGAGCCGCAAGGCTCATGGGCTGCTCAGCATGACGGCGGAGGTGGCCGCGACCATTAGCCAGAGACCACGAACCAGAAACCCGCCGCGGAGGCCTACCAGGTGGGCTGGTAGCGGCCGAACACGGCGTAGAGGGCGCCGCAGATCTCGCCAAGGGTGGCGTAGGCTCTGACCGCGTCCAGGAACGCCGGCATCAGGTTCAGGCCGTCGCGGGCGTCGGCCCGGACCCGTTCGAGCGCGGCGCCGACCGCCTCGTTGTCCCGCTCGGCGCGGACGCGCTGGAGGCGGGCCAGGTGCCGCCGCTCCGATGCGGGATCGATCCGCAGGATCGGGATGTCGGGCGCTGCCTCCTCGACGTACTCGTTCAGGCCCACGACGATCCGCTCGCGCTCGTCGACCTCTCGCTGGTAGCGGTAGGCTGCATCGGCGATCTCCCGCTGGAAGAAGCCCCGCTCGATGGCCGGGATGACGCCGCCCAGCCGCTCGATCTTCTCGAAGTAGGCCCGGGCGCCCCGCTCCAGCTCGTCCGTCAGCGCCTCCACGGCGTAGCTGCCGCCGAGGGGATCGACCGTGTTGGCGACGCCGCTCTCGTGGGCGATGATCTGCTGCGTCCGCAGGGCGATGCGGGCGGCGTGCTCGGAGGGCAGCGCCAGCGCCTCGTCCAGCGAGTTCGTGTGGAGCGACTGGGCGCCGCCGAGGACGGCGGCCAGCGCCTGGATCGTCGTGCGGACGACGTTGTTCTCCGGCTGCTGGGCGGTCAGCGAGCAGCCGGCGGTCTGCGCGTGGAAGCGGAGCCACCACGACCGCGGATTCCGCGCGCCGAACCGCTCTCGCAGCTCGCGCGCCCAGATCCGCCTGGCTGCACGGTACTTGGCGATCTCCTCGAGGAAATCGTTATGGGCGTTGAAGAAGAACGAGAGCCGCGGCGCGAAGTCGTCGGCGGCGAGGCCGCGGTCG
>JACQGW010000144.1 GCA_016199325.1 Chloroflexota bacterium | reverse complement strand
TCGTCGACTTCGACGTCCACCACGGCAACGGCACGCAGGAAGCCTTCTACGAGGACCCTCGTGTGCTCTACTTCTCCGTCCACGAGTACCCCTTCTACCCGGGCAGCGGGCGCATCGAGGAGACCGGCCGCGGGGACGGCGTGGGGACGACGGTCAACGTGCCGCTGCCGGCGTACTGCGGCGATCTGCAGTATCGGGAGGTGGCCGACCAGGTGCTGGTCCCGGCCGGCCGGCGCTTCGCGCCCCAGTTTGTCCTCGTCTCGGCCGGCTACGACGCCCACTGGGCGGATCCGCTCGCCTTCATGCAGGTGACGCTGGACGGATTCGCTGCGCTCGTCCAGGCGGTGCAGTTGCTCGCCGAGGAATGCTGTGATGGCCGGCTGGCGCTCTGTCTGGAGGGCGGCTACCATCTCGACGCGCTGCCGCGGTGCGTCCAGGCCACGTTTGACCTGATGCTCGGACGCGACCTGGACGTCGACGATCTGCCGCGGCCGCAGGCCGAGGAGAGAGCCACGCCGAACATCCGACCGATCCTTGAAATGGTGCGGCGAATCCATCGACTGTCGTGAGGTGGCAGATGGACGATCGACGGAATGGCAGCAGACCGGCCGGCGACCTCGAATCCGAGGCGCGCCGGCGCGCCGAGGAGGCCGAGCGGCGCTGGAAGGATACGGAAACGGCGCTGCGGGCGCGGTGGGACCAGCGTGAGGCGGCCCTGCGGGACGCCGGGAGCGGGAAGCAGGAAGAAGGGCTCGAGGAGGCCCGCAGGGAGCTCGATCGTGCGCAGGCGACCCAGCGTGCCCACCAGGAGGCTATCCACGAGCGCCTCCAGCGGCTCGAACAGCTCACCGCCGAGCTGAAGCAATCCGGCGCAGTCGAGCCGCGCCAGCGGATCCGCGATCGCATCGCCCGCTGGTGGCGCGGCCTGACCCGTCGGGGCCGGCGGGCGGACTAGTCGCAGGCCACGTTGATGGTGACGGATGCGGCTTGCCGATTTCATGCGTCATGCGTCATTACGTCATGCGTCAGCGTTCGACGGGCGCTGCCCACCAGTCTCACTGCGGTGTTCTGCCAGAGGGAGCGGCGCTTGTCCGAAGGTAGGGACACGGTGCCGACGGCGGAGAGGCCGTTGCGTATTCTTCAGGTGAGCACCGCCGACATTCTTGGTGGCGCCGAGCGCGTGGCCTGGGACCTGTTTCGGATCTGTCGGGACCGCCGACTTGCCACCTGGATGGCCGTGGGCGCCAGGCGGTCGGCGGACCCGGACGTCTTCCTGATCCCCAACGGCGCGCGTCGCTCCCGCTGGACGCGCGGCTGGCGGCAGGTCCAACGGCTCGGCCAGGCACGGGGCATTCGGGCCATTGCACGCCCGGCCGCGTGGCTTGCCTGGCTTGGCCAGCCCGAGCGCGTCCGTGCCCTGCTCTGCGGCGCCGAGGATTTCAGCTTCCCCGGAACGGCGGGCCTGATGGAGCTCGCTCCCCATCGGCCGACGGTGGTCCACGCCCACAATCTTCACGGTGGGTACTTCGACCTCCGGACCCTGCCGGCCCTCTCCCACCAGGTGCCGGTCGTGCTCACCCTGCACGACGCCTGGCTTCTCAGCGGCCATTGCGCCCATTCGCTGGGGTGCGAACGGTGGCAGATCGGCTGCGGCCGGTGTCCGGATCTGGCGCTCTACCCGGCAGTCCGGCGTGACGCAACGGCCGACAACTGGCAGCGCAAGCGCGCCATCTACACTGGCAGTCGGCTGCACGTCGCCACCCCGAGCCGCTGGCTCATGGACAAGGTGGAGCGGTCGACGCTCGCCGCCGGCATGGTCGAGGGACGGGTGATCCCGAACGGTGTCGACCTGACGGTGTTCGGCCCGGGCGATCAATCGGCGGCGCGCCGTGCGCTTGGGCTGCCCCACGATGCCGATGTCGTGCTGTTCGTCGGATACGGGACCAGGAGCAACCCCTGGAAGGACTACGCGACGATGCAAGCGGCTGTTCAGCAGGTGGGCGCCGAGCGTCGAAGCCGGGATCTCATCTTCCTGTGCCTGGGGGAGAGCCGAGCCGACGAACAGATCGGGTCGGCGTCCGTTCGCTTCGTCGGCTTTCAGCCAGGCGCGCGTGTCGCCCTGTTCTACCAGGCGGCGGACCTCTATCTGCACGCGGCGCGTGCGGATACCTTCCCGACCACGGTGCTCGAAGCGATGGCCTGCGGGGTCCCCGTCGTCGCCACGTCGGTCGGCGGTATCCCAGAGCAGGTGGACGAGGGCGTCACCGGCTTCCTCGTGCCGGCGGGCGCAGACCGGGCGATGGCGGCGCGGGTCGGGCACCTCCTGGGCGAGAACGCAATCCGACGGCAGATGGGGGCCCGGGCGGCCGAGATCGCCCGCCGTCGCTTTGGCCTCGATCGCATGGTCGACGACTACGTCGAGTGGTATCGGGCCATTCTCGAGAGGAGTCGGCCATGCGCTGCCCAGGGCTGATGGCGTTGCCCGCTCCACCGCTCGACAGGCGGGGCTGGCCGTGGACGGAGGAGAGCGCGCCCCTGCCCGCTACGATGCCGGACGGCCGCCCCTGGCCGCCGGTCAGCATCGTGACCCCCTCTTTCAACCAGGCGCCGTTCATCGAGGAGACCATCCGCTCGGTGCTCCTCCAGGGGTATCCGAACCTCGAGTACATCGTGGTCGACGGCGGCTCCACCGATGGCAGCGTGGAGATCATACGCAGGTATGCGGACCATCTCGCCTGGTGGGTCAGCGAGCCGGATGGGGGACAGGCGAACGCGATCAACAAGGGCTGGTCCCGCGCGCGCGGCGAGATCGTCGCCTTCCTCAATTCGGACGATACCTACCAGGCCGAGGCCATCGCCGCCGCCGTTCGGCACCTCGTGGCGCAGCCGGAGGCCGGCATGGTCTGCGGGAGCGGCTGCCTGGCCGACCTCCAGGGGCGCCCGTTCGCCGAGATCCGCCAGCCGTTCGATCTCGGGCGGTTTCTCCTCTGGCAGGTCGAAGTCGTCCAGCCGGCGGTCTTCATCCGCCGATCGGCCCTGGACGCCGTTGGCCTGCTCGACGAGCGGCTCCACTACGCCCTGGACTACGAGCTGTGGCTTCGCATCGCCCTGCGCTTTCCCGTCGCGAGTCTGCCGACCCGGCTCGCCAATACGCGGTACTACGCGGGGACGAAGAGCATGCAGCAGCAAGCTCGCCAGGCCGCCGAAGCCCTGGCGGTCTGGGAGCGGTTCTTCCAACAGGAACTCCCGTCCTCGATCGCAAGCCTGCGACCGCGGGCCATCGCCCAGGTCTCCATCTCGAAGGGGTACGCGCACTACGTCGCCGGCGAAATGTCCATCGCACGTGACCAGGCCCTGGCCGCCATCCGTCTGGCTCCCACGCCGCACATCATCCGCCGCGCCCTCATCCTGTTCGCCAAGACGCTCCTCGGCCACCGGCTCAGCAATATGCTCCGCCAGACCAGGCGGATCGCGGCGCGCGAGCGGCTCGCGCTCGCAGGGCGCGTCAAACAGGACATCAGTCGGGGTGTTTGGCGACGATACTGGGCAGAAAGCCCCGGCGCTGGAATCGATCGGTCACGACGAGGGTGACGCGGACGGACTGCGGGCTGTTCAGCACGGCGCTGGTTCCACTCGCCGAGACGTTGACCTGCCCCTCGTAGGTGCCGATGCGGAGACCGGCGGCCTTTGCCCAGACGCGGACGCTGCCCGGCGGCCCGCCGGAGAGGGGCGACACCTGGAGCCAGCCGGCTGAGGCGACGCTCACGCTGAAGGTGAACGTGCCGGGCCCGGCATTGCCGATGGCGAGCGGCACCCAGCCGCTGTCGCCCCCCGGCCGGGTGACGAGCAGGATCTGGGACTGGCCGAGCGAAAGGGCGGGTGGCGCCACCGTCACCGCGGCGTCAAGCGTGCGGGAGCCCGTGCCGGCGTCCGCAAACCAGGTATAGCCCTCGTGGACGAGATCCCACTTCAGCGTGTACGTTCCGAGCGCAGCGGGCGCGGTCAACTGCGCGTTGATGGTAACCGTCTGGTTGTAGGCGACCGCGTCGATCGGCAGTGCGCTGCGCCGGTCGCCGTCGGCAGACTGGACGTACTGGCTGCCGTCCGATCGATACCAGCGGTACCCGAGATGGACGGGGTTCGGGCCAGCCTGTGGCCAGGCGAACCAGCCGAGGTTCTGCACGGTGATCTGGACGGAGACAGTCTCCCCCGGACCGATCTGCGATGGCGTCGAGTGGGTGCCCCACTGACAGGCGTATTTCGACACCTGCGCCTGCGGGTCATAGAGCGCCTTGACCCGCGTCCGCACGTCCGGGAGTCGGACGTAGAGGGAGCTGCCCGGACAGCTCGTAGACAGGGCATCGCGGTGGCCGCAGACGTTCGGGAGGTCCTTGTCCAGGAAGAGGCCCCGGCCGCTCGGGTCGATGGCGCGCTGGTTGCACTTCCAGGCCAGCAGCGTCACGAGGCCGTCGATGGCCTGGCTCGTCGGTTGCCCGGCCGGCGGCGCATTCGGATCGCCAGGCTGGAACTGCCCGAGGACGGCGGCGCCGGCGCTCCCGTAGTTGTACTGAAGGGCATGCCCGGCCACGACGTCGTCGCCGCCGTAGCGCCCTTCGTAGATGTTCCCGAACTGGTCGACCAGGAAGTTGTAGCCGATGTCGCCCCAGCCCAGGTCGACGGCGTGGTACTGCCAGATGGCGCGGACCAGCCGCAGCGGATCGGTGCCGTTCGCCGTGACGGTATGATGCACGATCAGCTTCTGAGCGGGCTGATAGACGGGCGGCCAGTTGTCGGAGCTGTTCGGCTGTGGACAGCCCCAGCCTCTGCGGGAGATAATGGCCGGCCGGCCGGCCGCGAGGAGCCAGGCGCCGGCCTCGAGCGAGGCGAGACTCGGTCCGGCGGTCGAATCGATGTACACGATCTCGAGGTCGGTCAGGAGCGGCGACGTGGTATCGCCCAGCAGCGTGACGCGGAATTGGAGCCGGTCGCCCTCGATCAGGAGGAGCTCCCCGGCGCTCCGGTCGAAGCCCGCGGGCGCGTGGTCGAGGGCGGGGCAGGCGGTCCAGTCGGACCAGTCGCCGTCGGCGGCCGCCGTCCGGATCTCCAGGAGGAGGTCGCGTGCCGGGTCGCCGGCCAGTTGCCAGCGAGCGCCGACGGCGTTGAACGGGAAGGCGGCCTCGAGGGGCGGCGAGAGCAGCACGCCGACGGCGGCATCCGCTGCCAGAGTCAGACCGTCGCCCCAGGTGCGTTCGAGGCCGTTCTGCGGGAACGACGCTTGCAGGGAACCGATCAGGCCGGCGAGCCGGAATCGCCCGGAACGCGGGACCGTCTCGGCGAGCACCGGAGCCAGGAACGGACTGGCGGCGAGCGCGCCGATGGAGCAGGCGAGCGTCTTGAGTAGAGTGCGCCGGCGAATCCTCATCGAGCGGCCGCAGTATAGTGAACCGGGCGCCGAAGGGCAAGTCAGTTTTCCACCGAAATCTTGACCATCTCTGCCGAGGATGGTAGCCTGAGGAGGTGGTGTACAGGATGCGTGGGGCATGTGGCTGGCGCGAGCGCGGCCGGCGATTGCTGCTGCTCCTGTGGCGCTGGCTCCCGATTCCGCGCTGGCTGCGGAGCGCCTACCTGTGGTGGACGAATGCCCGATTCCTCGTCGGCGTCTCGGCGCTCATCGTGAACGAGCACGGTGAGGTCCTCCTGATCAAGCACACCTATCGGCCGCGCCATCCCTGGGGCCTGCCGGGCGGCTGGCTCCAGGCGGGAGAGAGCCCGCGTGAGGGACTGGCGCGCGAGCTCGCCGAAGAGACCGGGCTCGACGTGCAGGTCGGCGAGGTCGTCGGCGCGGCCCTTACCCATCATCCCCGGCACATTCACCTGCTCTACCGGGTTGTCGTTCAGGGTGGGACGTTTCGGCCGAGTCCGGAGGCGACCGAGATGGCCTACCTACTACCTGCCAACCTGGCTCACCTGCTGCTCCCCGAGGACGGCTGGATCGTGCCGGTCGCGCGGCGGATCAGCAGCGGCTGCACGGGCGCCGCTTGTCAGCCCCCAGAACGAGACGTATAATACATCATGCGACAGGGCAGGAGGACAGGGCGATGCCTGCGGTCAGATTTGGTCGCATCCTGGTGCCGGTCAACGGCAACCCTACCGACCGAGAGGCGATTGGGCTGGCCTGCCGGGTTGCTCGGCCCACGAAGGGCAAGGTCTTCGCCATCTACGTGATTGAAGTGAAGCGGACGCTGCCGCTGGATGCCGAGCTGGCGCCGGAGATCGATCGCGGGGAGCAGGTGCTGGCGGCGGGCGAGCGGGTTGCTCGTGAGGCGGAGTACGAGGTGGAGACCGAGCTCTTGCAGGCGCGCGAGGTGGGCCCGGCCGTCGTCGACGAGGCCGTCGAGCGCGGCGCCGATCTGATCATTATGGGCGTCATGTACAAGAAGAAGTTCGGGGAATTCGACCTGGGCAAGACCGTCCCATACGTGCTCAAGAACGCACCCTGCCGCGTCTGGGTCATGCGTGAGCCCGTCGCGTAGGAGGCCGGACGTGAGAGTTCTCATCATGGGGTGCGGTCGGGTCGGCGCTCGACTGGCGAGCTTGCTGGACGGCGAGGGGCACGAAGTGATCGTGCTGGACGTCGACCCCTACGCCTTCCGGCGGCTGCCGGCGGAATTCCGGGGGCAGGCGATGGTCGGCAATGGCATCGACGTCGACGTGCTCCGCCGAGCAGGCATCGAGCAGTGTGAAGCCTTCGTCGCCTGTACGCAGGGCGACAATCGCAACGTGATGGCCGCGCAGATCGCCAAACACATCTTCCGTGTCCCCAGGGTTGTAACCCGGATCTACGACCCCATCCGGGAGCAGACGTACCGGGATCTCGGCCTCCACACGTTCTGTCCCACGACGTTCGGCGCCGACATGATGAAACAGGCGCTCGAACGGGCCTGACGACACCGGCCCGCAATCCGTGGTCGCCTCGGTAGCGTACAACCCGGTTGGACGGAGGAGCGATGTATATCATTATTGCTGGCGGCGGCAAGGTCGGCTTCTATCTGGCCAAGACCCTCCTGGCCGAAGGTCACGAGATCCTGATCATCGAGATGAATCCGAAGAAAGTCGACCGGATCGCCGAGGATCTCGGCAGTGTCGCCATGCGCGGCGACGCCTGTGAGGCTGCGACGCTGGCCGAGGCCGGTACGGGACGGTGTGACATGGTCATCGCCGTGACCGGGGATGACGAAGACAACCTGGTCATCTGCCAGGTTGCCAAACACAAGTTCAACGTCCCGCGGGCCATCGCTCGCATCAACAATCCGAAGAACGAGGAGATCTTCAAGCACCTGGGCATCGACGTGACCGTGAACACGACCGACGTGATCCTCCAGCACATCGAGCACGAAGTGCCCACCCACCCGCTCATTCATCTGTTCGAGCTGAAGAGCTACGGACTGGAGATCGTGGACGTGAAGATCCCGCCGGATGCGCCCGTCGTCAATCGGTCGCTTCGGGAGATCTCGCTGCCGCCGCACTCGCTGGTCGCGGCCATCATCTCGGCCCGTGGTGCCCCGCACGTGCCCGACGGCGACACCGTGGTGCGGGCGAACGACGAGATCGTCGCGGTGACGCGGCCGGAGAACGAGGCCGCCTTGCGGCGCTCGCTGACTGGACATTGAGGGGGGAGTGTGAAGAGGATTGCCTATCTGGGCCCCGCCGGCACCTTCACCGAAGAGGTGACCATCCTGCACGATCCGACGGCGATCCGCGAGCCGTTTTCCAGCATTCCGGCGGTTGCCTCGGCGGTCGAGACGGGCATGGCCGACGAGGGCGTCGTCCCGATTGAGAACAGCCTGGAGGGTTCGGTCTCGATCACGCTCGACCTGCTCATCCACGAGTCCGACCTGCTGATCCGTCAGGAGCTCGTGCTGCCCGTCCGCCACTTCTTGCTTGTCCGTCCAGGCACGCGCTTCGAGGACGTTCGGCGGCTCGTCTCGCATCCGCAGGCGCTGGGGCAGTGCCGCCGCTTTATCGACCGGTGCTTTCCCAAAGCCGACGTCGTGCCGGCGCTGAGCACCGCCGCCGCCGTGGAGGAGGTCGCCGCCGGCGCCGGCGACGCCGCCGCCATCGGGACCAGGCGGGCGGCGGCGCTGTACGGCGCCGAGATTCTGGCGTCGAACATCCAGGATCGGACCGAGAACTCGACGCGCTTCGTCGTCCTGTCCAGAACCGACCACGCGCCGACCGGCAAGGACAAGACCTCGATCGCGTTCGACTTCGCCGCCGACCGACCGGGGCTGCTGGTGAGCGTGCTCCAGGAGTTCGCCGAGCGCAACATCAACCTGACGAAGGTCGAATCCCGGCCGAACAAGGAGAGCCTCGGTCGCTACATCTTCCTGGTCGACCTTGAAGGCCATCGGGCCGAGCCCGTGATGGCCGAGGTGCTCGACCGCGTTCGGGCCAAGGCGTCCTTCTTCAAGGTGTTCGGCTCCTACCCCCGCTTTCCCAACGGCAACGGAGGCGCCCAGTCACAACCAGAAGCCACAAGCCAGAACCCAGAGACTTCGTCTGCCGGCTAGCTGCCCGTCTTCTCCCACTCCGGGATGAACTTCTGCCATTCATCCTGCTGGTGCAGATGCTGCCGCACCATGTGGTAGATGCTCGGGCGAGGGCGGTGGGGTGGCCGAAGCATGGTCATCCTGGCCTCCTCGGGCGTCCGGTTCCCCTTGCGGTGGTTGCACGCCTTGCAGGCGCTGACCAGGTTCTCCCAGGTGTGCTTTCCGCCCCGATGGCGCGGCGTCACATGGTCGAGCGTGAGGTCGCGCGTCTTCACCCCACAGTACTGGCAGGTGTAGCCATCTCGCAGGAAGATCTCCCGGCGCGAGAGGCGTACCTGCGGCCGCGGCCGCTTGATCAGGTAGACGAGGCGAATGACCGAGGGAAGCGGAACGGTTCGCGAGGGCGCCCGCAGGCCACCGTTCGTATGCTCGAGCACCTCGGCCTTGCCGCGATCGATCAGGACTATCGCTCGCCGCGCATTGCAGACGTTCAACGGCTCGTAGTTCTGATTGAGCACCAATACTGATGAATTCGCGACTGCCTCCATTTCCTTCCTGACCTCACCAGACTGCCTAATTCTACCACAAGCGGGCGCTGGTTGCCAACGCTCGGACGACTGCTAGGGAGCGCGGCCCCCGACTCTCACGCCGTCAGCCAGCCCGGACGAAGCGGTCGCCCTGGCCGACCAGCCGGCGGCCCGGCAGCCGGACGCGCCGGGCCTCGTCGGCCACCGCGTAGCCGATCGGCTGCGCGGCCCAGCCGCGAGCACGGGCGATGGCGATGGCGCGTGGCGCGTCGGCCGGCGCGACGACGACGCAGAAGCCGACGCCCATGTTGAAGACCTGGAACATCTCCTCGTCGGAAATGCCGCCGAGGCGCTGAAGGAGCGCAAAGATGGCCGGCGGCTCGGGCAGCGCCTCGACGACGTAGCCAACCGGCGCGGCCACGCGCGTCAGGTTCAGGAGGCCGTCGCTCGTCACGTGGGCCAGGGCGCGAACGCCCAGCCCCTCCCGAAGCATCTGGACGACTCCCGAAACGTAGATCCGGGTCGGCTCCAGCAGCTCCTCGCCGACGGTCCGGCCAAGGTCGGCGACAACCTCGTCGGGGCGGAGCCGGCCGCGGGCGAACAGCACGTCCCGGGCGAGCGTCAGCCCGTTGCTGTGGATGCCGCTGCTGGCGATGCCGACGACGACGTCGCCCGGCTCGATCTGCTCGCCGATGATGATCCGGTCGAGGGGGACCGTTCCGACGCAGGTTCCGACGAGGTCGAAGGCGCGGCCTGCCCGAATCCCGCGGACCATCTCTCGGATCTGGGCGATCTCGCCGCCCGGAATCGTGATGTTGGCCTGTCTGGCTCCCTCGTACAACCCCTGCGCGATCTGGTCGAGGAACGCCGGATCGGCCGACTCCACCGCGATGCAGTCGACCATCGCGATGGGCTCGGCGCCGACACAGAGCACGTCGTTGGCGTTCATCGCCACGCAGTCGATCCCGACGGTGTCGTACCTGTCGAGCATCTGGGCGACGAGCAGCTTCGTGCCCACGCCGTCGGTCGAGATCGCCAGGCCGATCCCCTGGCCGAGGTCGAGCACGTTGGCGAAGTAGCCGAGCGGCAGCCGGACCGAGCCCGGCCGATGGGCGAACGTGCGAGTGACCCATCGGGCCACGTTCGCCAGACCGGTCTCTTCGGCACCGGTATCCACCCCCGCGGCCGCATAGCTCATCGGTCTCTCGTCGCGCTGCTCTGTCATCGCCACCTGCCGTGCTGAAGTAACCCTGACGGTTCGTCAGGACTCATCTGCCACGTTCGGAGCTGGCGCTTGAGCGCCCGGCCCCCGGGCACTCAAGCGCCAACTCCGAACCGTCAGACCACGCTGAACGGACCACTAGCACGATTATATGGGTCAAACTGACGAAGGGCAAACCGGCGGGTGTTGATTGGGCAAAGCCACCGTCCAATGCCGGATCTGATGGCAAATGACCCACTAGACCGCTCCCGTATCTGTCACGGCGACGTCCATCCCGATCGCGCGCTCGCTTGCTCGACCGTCCCTGGCCGCAGCCGAATAGTCCGGTAGCCCGACCTCGGCGAGACCAGCGCCGTCGCACCGGCGATTGGCCGGTAGTTGCCCGCCTCGGCCTCCGGGAAAACCACGACGTTCGGATCACCGTCGCTGATGTAGCGATCTCCTGATGGCGCATCCAGCTCGTCCATCTTCGCTTCGAGCAGGCTGCCCACGCTCTGGACGCGCGTAATGTGGAAGGGATCCATCCTGACGTGTCCGGGCGGGTACATCGGGCCACCGCCCACCTCCAGGATGGCCCGATGTTTGTAGGTGATTCCGCCATAGGAACCGCTGATGACCGGGCTCAGATCGTCCGGGTAGACGCCGTGCGGCGGATTGAAAACGGTCATCCGGTAGCCCGGCACGAGGTCGGCGACTGCCTTCGCGGCACCGGCGATCTGTTCGACGGTCTCAGCAGGACTGAGTGTCGCCAGGTTGGCATGCCAGAGGGTGTGATTGCAGAGCTCGTAGCCGTGGTCGACGAGCCAGTGGAGCGACTGCGCGGCGCGCTCCTTCTGGCCGAAGAGATCGTTCGGCGCGTCGGCGCCCGGCAGGATGCAGAACAGGGCGCCGCGGCCGAAGTCGGGATGCTGGGCGATGAACGATTCGAGGATGCCGGCGCCGCTCTCCGTGTCGGGGCGCAGGGTGTCGTCGGGGTTCTGGACGATCTGGAATTGAGAGCGGTTCGAGTCGTCGAAAGTCAGAATCACCGGGGTCGTGCCGGCCGGAACGTCGATTCGGTTGTCGAGGAAGTCGCTCATCGAGATGAGCCGGTAACCGCGCCGGTAGAGGCGCTCCAGGTCCTTCCGGAAGTTGGCGCGTGTGCGCGTCCAGCGCAGCTCCTCATCGCCGATAGCGTGGTACTCGACGACGAGCACCTTGCCCAGCTCGTTGGGCTTCACCGTGGCGTAGTCGACGGCGGGTGCGGTGGGTGCGGGTGTGGGCGCGACTGTGGGCAGCGGCGTGGGCGCCGCCGTCGGCGTTGGCTCGACCTCCACCGGCGCGGGCCCGACGTGGCGGTGCTCGGCCGGAGGCGACGAGGTGCAGGCGACGACGAGCAGGACGAGCGGAATGAGGGCCAGGAGGGCCCGACTGACGTGTCCGAAGGGTGCCGCAAGGTGAAGAATGGGGTCGGGGCGCGATCGACGGTGGCGAGCCATGCGACGATGACACTCCAATTCGGCAGTGATCGACAATGATCGGCAATGATAGGAAGCTGAGAGCCGGGCGCCACTCATGCGTGCGCGCGGAGGGCTCTCGAGGGAGCTGCAAGCACGCAGCGTGCCAGCATCTTGACCGCCTGACCAGAGGAGACTACTATGACGGGAGTCAGCCGCGCGGAGAGAAAAGCCGATGGCCAAGCTGCTCGGGGAATACTTGCTCGATGCCGGAGCCGTGACTCCTGACCAGCTCGCCGCGGCGCTGGAACGGCACGCCGAGCTGGCCCGCAACGGGGAGTTCCGATTCATCGGCCAGATCCTGGTCGACCTGAACTTCGTCCGACCCGACCAGGTTGAGCAGGCGCTCGAGCTCCAGCGCCAGGAGCGAATGGGGCTGCGCATCGAGGAATAGCCTTAAAGACGAACCCGCCGGGCAATCAGCCCGGCGGGTCGCTTCTCGCTAAGCAATATGCTTAGCTCGCCAACACCCCAAGGGCGTGGCGGCGTTGACTGTCACTTGTCATGTCCACACCACCTCCCTTCAACTTGGTCTGATAGTACCACGTCGAGCGGGCCGCTGTCAAGTAGTCTGCGGCACGAAAAAATCAGGAAAATCAGGATTGGACGGCCGCCAGCCGCAGGAGCTCCTCATGCGCGACGGCGCGGTCGTCCCAGGGCTCCTTGCGATCCTCGACGATGATACAGCCTTCGTGGCCCTTGCCGGCCAGCAAGACGATGTCGCCCGGCCGAGCAGCGGCAAGGGCGGCCCGAATGGCTTGCCGGCGGTCGGCGATGCGGAGAAACTGCCGGCCTTCCTCGGCGCCGCGTGCCCGGGCACCCGCCGCGATCTCGTCGATGATCGCCCATTCGTCCTCGAAACGGGGATCCTCGTTGGTCAGCACGAAGAAGTCGGCGAGCTCGGCGGCGATGGCGCCCATGCGGGGCCGCTTCGTTCGATCACGCTCGCCGGCGCTGCCAAAGACGGCGCAGAGTCGCCCGCCGGTGAGCGGCCTGAGGATGCGGAGGACCTTGTCCAGGCTGTCCGGCGTGTGAGCGTAGTCGACGACGACGCCGAACGGTTGTCCGGCGTCGATCCGCTCCATCCGCCCCGGCACCCCCTGCACCGCTTCAATGGCCTGCACCAGCAGCTCGGGCGCGACCTCCTGCGAGAAGCCGGCCGCGAACGCCGCCAGGCAGTTGGCGACGTTGAAGGCGCCGACGAGCCGGGGGCTCAGAAGAACCTCGCCGACCTGCGTGCGGACGCGGAGCGTAAACGAGAGACCCTGCTGGCGAACCTCGACCGCCTGGATGGTTGCTCCCTCGGCCAGCCCGTAGGTGAGCACGCGGCCAGTGGACCGACGGATGAACTCGGCGGCCGACGGGTCGTCCAGGTTGATGATCGCGGTCTTCGGAATGCCCTTGGAATAGGCCGTGCCCAGCGAGGCGAAGAGGCGGGCCTTGGCCAGCCGGTACGCCTCGATCGTGCCGTGATAGTCGAGGTGGTCGCCGGTCAGATTCGTCAGGACGCCGACGTCGAACTCACAGCCGAGGACCCGGTCGAGCGCGAGCCCGTGCGACGTCGTCTCCAGGACGGCGTACTGGACGCCGTCGAGCACCATCGCCGCCAACAGCTCCTGGATCTCCGGTGCCTCCGGCGTCGTCTGGCGGCTCTCGTTGTCCCACTGGCGGTCGCCCACTTTGAAGCTGACCGTTCCCATCAGCCCGGTTCGGTAGCCGGCGGCTTCGAGGACGGCCGAGATGAGGTAGCTGGTCGTCGTCTTGCCGTCGGTGCCGGTGATGCCGATGGTTCGGAGTCGGCGGGCCGGATAGCCCCAGAAGCGAGCGGCCAGGAGCGCCAGCGCGCGCCGGCTGTCGGGTACGACGACGTGCGGGACCGGAGCGCCGTCCGGCCAGAGATCGGCGCGCTGGCTGACGACGGCGAACGCGCCCCGCCGGACGGCATCGGCGGCGAACCGATGGCCGTCGGTATGAAAGCCCGGCACGGCGACGAAGAGGTCGCCCCGCTGGACCTGGCGCGAGTCGTACCGAATGGCGCGGATCTCCGGGTCGCCGGCCGGTCTCACCACCGCTACGCCGCCGTCCAACGCCTCGATCAGGTTGCTCAGTCTCACCGGTCCCTCGCAGTCCAGCACAGCTTCAAGAGAGGTCGAACCGCCAAGACGCCAAGATCGCCAAGAAAAACGCAAGAAACCGTTTGGTGAGTCCCCTGTGCAGTCGGTTCCACAGGTGCGTGGCTGGCGCTCAGGGAGCGCGAAGTCATACCGGCTGGGCGACGGCGCCGGCCATGACGACCAGGCGCTCGTAGAGGGTC
Organism: Chloroflexota bacterium; assembly: GCA_016199325.1. Next base: position 16,563 of record JACQGW010000144.1, on the reverse strand, counting down.
AGCAAACGCCCGGCGATCGCCGGCCAGGCAAAGCGCAGCACCGATTCCCGCGCCGCCAGACTGAACTGCTGGCGCAACGCGTCGTTGCCCAGCAGGAGGTCCAGCCGCTCGGCAAACGGCTCGGGGCAGCGCCACGGGATCAGAAAGCCCGTTTCGCCGTCCCGGACGGTGCTGATCAGCCCGCCGACGCGAGAGGCGACCACCGGCGTCCCGCAGGCGAGCGCCTCGACGGCCGCCATGCCGAAGCTCTCGTAGTACGACGGGACGACGCAGACGTCCGCCGCGCTGTAGAGGTCCGGCAACTGCTCCTGCGGCACCGGGCCGAGGAATCGGACGTTCTGCCGGAGGCCCAGCTCGCGCGCCAGCGCGCCGAGCCGCCTGATCTCCGGGTCATCCCGGCCATCGCCGCCGACGAAGATGGCCTGCACGCCGCGCCGGTCTTCCAGCCGGGCCAGCGCGGGCAGGACCAGGTCTGCCCCCTTGACGGGATCCATGCGGCCGACGAACAGGATGACCTTCGACGCTCGGATCCCCCAGCGCGCCCGCGCCTGTGCCCGGTCCCGCGGGCGGAACAGATCGAGATCGACCCCACAAGGAATGACATGCACGCGGCGCTCCGGAACGCAGTAGAGCTGAGCCATCTCCAGTTTCTCGGAAGGGCTGCCGGCGACGATGGCATCGGCACCCAGCAGGACACGGGTCTCCGTGTCGATCCGGAGCTGGCCTTCGTCTTCGGCGGGCCGCGACCGGCTCTTGCCGCGACCCAGCGTGTGGAACATCGCGACGTGGGGCAGGTGCCAGCGCTGGGCGAGCAGTTGGCCCACCCAGCCGGAGAGCCAGTAGTGGCTGTGGATCAGGTCGTATTCAAGGTGATTCTCAGCCTGGAAGCGGCGGAGATGGCAGATGAACTCGGGCAGGCGGTAGAACACCTCGTTCTTGTCGAGATAGTGCGCCGGCCCGGCCTGGAGGTGGATGACGCGGGCGCCCTCGCCAAGCTCGACGACGGTCGGCGCGCTCGGATCACGTCGCCGCGTGTAAACGTCGACGGCGACGCCGAGGCGCCCGAGCTGGCGGCTCATCTCTCGCACGTAGACGTTCATGCCGCCGGCTTCCTTCCGGCCCAGCTCAGCCAGCGGCGAGCCATGGGCGCTGATGGTGGCAACCCGCACGATCTCACCCCCCTTTGTGCAGACTGGTGGCATGCCGCACTGATCTTGATGGATGCGGCTTGCCGATTTCGTGTGTCATGCGTCATTACGTCATGCGTCATTACGTCATGCGTCAGTGTTCGACGGGCGCTACGGCGAGCCTGAGCGGTGGGCGATCAGGCGCCGGAGTGGGACGTCGCGGGCACCCAGATCGTATTTGTACCGTTCGTTGCCGCGCAGGAAGTCGTAGCGGCTCTTCCCACGCTCGATCGCCCCTTTCACGCCGAGCGCCTTGAGCAGGAGCCCGATGCTCAGGTGGGCGAATGCCGGATCGTATCCCGAGTTGTACAGCAAGACCTCGCGCTCGGTCTCGAAGGAAACGGCAGCGGCGGCGCGAACGCCGCCGATCTCCAGGTAGCCCAGGCGAACCTTTCCGCGGTCGGCGAGCGTGCCGAGAAGATCCCGAAAGAACGCCTCCATCTGTGGCGTCATGAATTCGGCCTTGTCGGGCCGGCTCAAGCGATGCAGGCGGAAGAAGTCGTCAAGATTCGCCTCGATGGCCCCGCGATCCGTCAGGCTGACCATCCGAACATCGGCCTGCTCGTTCAAGCGGCGGAGCTTCCGGCGCAGCTCGTGGCGGTCCTTCTGGCTGAGGGAGGCGAGGTGTCCATCCCACGTCGCCGGCAGGTCGGCGGCCGGGGATGTGTCCTCGTCGGCGATCGACACAGTCCAGCCGGCTCGCCGCAAACGGTCGGGCAGCCCGGCCAGCGTCGCCGAATCGGGCCGCAGCGACTGGAGGTCCAGCGTGTGCGCGTCCTGCTCGGCCAGGAATGCGGTCAGGGCGTCGAGGACCGATGGCTCCGCGGCCGGCGCGACGACGACGTCGAGGAAGTCGGTGACCTCGGGGCCGGCGATGAACGAGATGGTGCCGTCCCGCTGCTTCAGGGGGGCGACGCCGAGCAGCGCCTGGTCGCGGCGAACCGCCAGCAGCAGGAGCTGATAGCCGTCCGAGAAGTGGCGCCACCAGACCTCGTGCCAGGCCGGCTGGCCGAAGATCGGATGCGCGGCCGGGCCCGGCCAGAGGTGGTCCCAGCGCGAGGACAGCGAAGCAAAGGTTTCGGGGCGCACCGTCAGAGACGAAAGGCTCAGCATGCAAGCTCCCGGACGTAGCCCATTGGCCGCGGCGGGGGACCGAACTGAAAGCCTGGCTGAAGGCCGACCGTGGGATCAGGCATCGTCGATGAGCGACATGAACTCAGCGCGGGTCACGGCGTTGCGGCGGAAGATCCCCCGGTTGGCGGAGGTGACCACCATCGTCCCGGGCTTCTTGATCCCCCGCATATTCATGCACATGTGCTGCGCCTTGATGACGACGGCAACTCCTTTGGGGTCGAGCCCTTCCACCAGCGTATCGGCAACCTGGCCGGTCAGTCGCTCCTGGAGCTGCGGCCGTGACGCCAGGATGTCGACCACGCGGGCGATCTTGCTGATGCCCACGACCCGCCCGTTCGGGATGTAGCCGACGTGGGCGACGCCGTGAAAGGGCAAGATGTGGTGCTCGCACATCGAGTGGAAGGGGATATCCCGCAGGATGACCATCTCCTGGTGGCCCTCCTCGAAGCCGACGCGCAGCACCTCCCGGGGGTCGCAGGCCAGCCCGGAAAAGATCTCGGCGTACATATCGGCAACACGTCGAGGCGTGTCGGCAAGCCCTTCTCGCGTCGGGTCCTCGCCGATGGCCTCGAGAATGTCGACCACCGCGCCTTTGATCCGTTCCCGGTCGATGATCCGTCCGTCGATTCGCGTTGCAAGGTTGTTGATCATGTCGCGATGTTCCCGCCAAATCACCTGCCAGGCCGTCCGTCAGCCTGACAGGCACGCTCAGAGATTATAGCAGCGGAACCCGGACCGGTCAACCACAGCCGAACCGCAACTGCCGAACCCGCTTGTCCTGGGCCATTCCGTCGTGGTATACTTCTGGTCAAGGGAAAGCCGCGTGTCGGATCGCTCTCCCGAGGCCCACGGAGGGATCGCATAGTTGGTCTAGTGCGGCCGCCTGCTAAGCGGTTACAGGGGCCAAAACCTCTGTCCCGGGTTCGAATCCCGGTCCCTCCGCCATCATGCCGTGGTCGGCCCGTCCTCCTGGACGGGCCGTTTGATTCTGGGGGACGCATGCATCGCTTCTACATTTGGACCGTCGGCTGCCAGATGAACGAGGCAGACTCCGAGCGGCTCGGCGGCGAGCTGGAGCGGCTCGGCTTCATCGAAGCGCCCGACGAGGACTCGGCCGACGTCATCGTGCTCAACAGTTGCGTCGTGCGCCAGGGCGCCGAAGACCGGGTGGCCAGCAAGCTGGGCGCGCTCCGCAAGCTCAAGGCCCGCCGGCCCGAGGTCGTCGTTGGCCTGATGGGCTGCATGGTCGGCGGTCCCCGTGTCGAGAGCGACCTCCGGAGGCGCTTCCCGCACGTCGACGTCTTCATGCGGCCGCAGGTCTTCGAGCCGCTCTTCCAGATCATCGCCCGGCGCAACGCCGAGGCGGCGACCGATGCCATCGCCGTCTACGCGGAGAGCGGGTACTACCCGCCGCCGCCGACGCCGCGCGGCCCGACGGCCTTCGTGCCGGTCATCAAGGGCTGTGACGAGATGTGTACCTACTGCATCGTCCCCTTCCGGCGCGGCCGACAGGGCAGTCGCCCCCTGGACGAGATCGCCTTCGAGGTCAACGCCCTCGCTCGGGCCGGCATTAAGGAGATCACCCTCCTGGGCCAGACCGTCGACGCCTACGGGCTCGACCGCACCGACAATGGCGATCTGGCCGACCTGCTCGTGCGCCTGAGCGAGATCGAAGGACTGGCCCGCATGCGGTTCCTGACCTCGCACCCGCGCTTCATGTCGCAAAAGCTGCTCGACGCCGTCGCCCGGCTCTCGAAAGCGTGCGAGCACATCAACGTTCCCGTCCAGGCCGGCCACGACGAGATCCTGCGGGCCATGCGGCGGACCTACACGGTGGCCGAGTACCGCGACCTGATCGACCGCATCCGCTCGACGATCCCGGACGCCGCGATCTCGACCGACGTCATCGTCGGCTTTCCTGGCGAGACTGCGGCGCACTTCGAGGGGACCTATCGTCTGCTGGCGGAGGTTCAGTTCGACGTCGTCCATGTCGCCATGTACTCGCCGCGGCCGGGGACGTTCGCCTTCCGCAAGCTGGCGGACGACGTGCCGGCGGAGGAGAAGAAGCGACGGCTCCACCTCGTCGAGGAGCTCCAGGCCGGCATTGCCGAGCGGATCAACGCGCCGCTCGTCGGCCGGACCGTCGAGGTGCTCGTCGAAGAGGAGGTCAAGGGCAAGTGGCGGGGCAGGACCCGCACGAACAAGCTCGTCTTCTTCGAGGACCCGGCCGATCTGACTGGCCAGTTCGTCGACGTTCGCATCGAAAGGGCAAGCCCCTGGTCGCTCCAGGGGGCGATGGTTCAAGGTCTGCGGTCCAGTGTCCAGGGTCTGGGGGCGGAGGGTCCGAGCGCCGGGCTCAAGGTCCAAGGTTCGGGGGCCAGAGTGGTGATCCCCATGCTCAACGGTGAAACCCCGCTGGTCGAGCGCTGAGGCACTGAGAGGCAGCCATGGTGTCCGGGAACGAGCCAAGCTACGCGGATCTCGTCTACGAGGTGATGCAGGCGGCGGGACGTCCGCTGACGTTTCGAGAGATCTTCGACGAGGTCAATCGCCGCCGCCCTGTCACCACCCGGAACCCGAAGGGGACCATTCGGGGCGCGCTCGGGCAGGGGCGGCAGCTCATCAGCTTGGGTGATGGTCGCTACGGCTATCTGCCGGATCTCGTTCAGGGCAGCCTGCTCCGGATCCCCCTCACTGAACAGGAGCTCGCGGATCACCGGCTGATCTGCCCCGCCGAGGTGCGGGAGGCCCTCTGGCCCGGTTTCTTCGAGGTGGAGAAGCGCAGGGCTGAGCGGCCTGTCCAGGTTTCGCTTCCCGACGGCGACGAGGTGGTCCTGTCGGTCGAGTTCTTCGGCGAGGGCATGTGGGGCAGCTCGATGCCCGATCGTCTCCTCCGCTACCTCATGGAGAACCGTGCAAGCCCGGGGGACTCCTTGCTGGTCCGGGTGCGTGACGCCCGGGCCGGACGCGTCGAGGCGCGGTTCGAGCCCCGCCAGCAACGTGATGATGCCGCGGTGGCAGGCAGGAACCGCGAGCTGGCCGATGCTGTGTACGGTATCCTCTGCCAGAGCCGGGATCCGGTGGGGTTCACGTGGGATATCTCGGTCAAGCTGCTGGCCCGCGGCCTCTACCGGTCCGACGTGGCCCCGGACGCGCTGAAGACGGTTCTCGAGGCCGATCCTCGCTTCATGGGCGACCAGTCTGCCTGGGCGCTGGTCGAGGCCATGACGCCCGAGGCGCGGGCGATATTCGCCGAACCCGGGCGGCTGGCGGGGGATCTCTCGCACCTCGTCCCCGGCGCGCCGGCGGACGCTGGGGCGCTTCCCTCGATCCTTGGCGGGCGCTTCGCCGCGGAAAGGGCACTGGCCGACATCGGCGCGCTCCTCACCGGGCAGGAGTTCGCCTCAATCGAGGAAGCCAATGCCTTTCTGCAGGATGCGCTCCGCCAGGGCGGTCCGCCCCGGCGGACGGCCGAGAGACGCATCGATCAAGCCCAGTCGATCATGTACGACGCCTGGGAGTCGCCGGACCCCAGGGAACGGGTGAGGCTCGCCCGAAAGGCGCTGGAGATCTCCCCGGATTGCGCCGACGCCTACGTCCTGCTGGCAGACGAGACTGCACGCAGCGCCGAGGAGGCGGCTGATCTCTACGCGAAGGGCGTCGCCGCAGGCGAGCGCGCCCTGGGTAGGGAGTTCTTCGAGGAGAACGCCGGTCACTTCTGGGGGATCCTCGAGACCCGGCCGTACATGCGGGCGCGCCTCGGGCTGGCTCAGGCGCTGTGGGAGGTGGGCAAGCGCGCCGAGGCGGTCGATCACGCCTGGGAGATGCTCAGGCTGAACCCGGGCGACAACCAGGGCGTGCGCTATGTCCTGCTCGTCTGGCTCCTCGAAACCGGCGACGACGCCCAGATTCGGCGGCTTCTCGACCGCTACCGCCAGGATGCTTCAGCCATCTGGCACTATAGCCGCGTCCTCCACGCCTATCGCGCTCAGGGCGACACTCCCCGCGCGCGCAGACTGCTGGCGGACGCGAAGGCGAGTAACCCCCACGTTCCGGGCTATCTCCTGGGCACAAAGCGGCTGCCGCGCCGGCTCCCGGAGACCGTCGGCTTCGGCGACGAGAGCGAGGCCGCCGTCTGTGCGGCCGAGCTGATGGCGTCCTGGCGCGCTACGCCCGGCGTCCTCGCCTGGCTCGCCAGGCAGTCCGTCTGACCCGTGCATTTGGTGCGGCATCCCGCTAGCAGCGACCTCTTCGCAGACACGGCCTCCTACTATGCGCGCTACCGCGTCCCCTACCCAGAGCAGCTCATCGCCATCATCGCAGACGCCTTCCACCTCGACGGTACGGGCCGCCTCCTGGACGTCGGCTGTGGCACGGGGCAGCTCTCCCTTCCCCTCAGCGCCAGGTTCCAGAAGGTCGTGGGCATCGACGTGAGCCCCGAAATGACCGCCGAAGCCCGGCGACAGGGGATGGCCGCGGGTATCGAAAACGTCTGCTGGCGGGTCTTGCCCGCCGAGCAGATCACCTTGGAGCTCGGCAGCTTTCGGCTTGTCACGTTTGGTGCGTCTTTCCACTGGATGGACCGCGCGACCGTCCTCGAACGGTGTCATCTGGTGCTGGAGCCGGGCGGGGGCATCGTGGTGGCGGCCATCCCCAGCTTCTGGAATGGCGCGAACGATTGGGAGCAGGCGGTCGTGGCCGTCGTCCAGCGGTGGCTGGGCAAGGAGCGTCGCGCTGGATCGGGCGTGTTCGTCTCCCCCACCGAGCGCCATGAGGAGACCCTGGCCCGCTCGGGCTTTTCGGATGTGGAGCGGAACGAGATCCGTTTCCGCCACACCTGGGATATCCCTTCCATTGCAGGCCACCTGTACTCGACGTCCTACTGCAAGCGGGCCTGGCTGAGCGAACGGCTGCAGGACTTCGAGGAGGACCTTCGGAAGACGCTGGTTGCCCTGGACCCGGCAGGACGTTTCGAGCAAGAGATCCCCCTGGAGTACATCTTCGCCTGGAAGCGATAGGCACGTGAACTCTGAACTGTGGACCTTGAACCTGGAACCGACGTTCGACTACCACGTCCACTCGGACCACTCCATCGACGCGGCGGGCTCGATTGACGACTTCTGTCGCCGGGCGGTCGAGATGGGCCTGCGGGAGATCTGCTTCACGCCGCACTACGACGCCCACCCGGCACGGCCCTGGGAGAACTGGGTCGTCGTCGGCGGGCAGCGGGTCCACGTCGGCGGCGACTGGGTGGGCCGATACCACGAGGACGTCTTGCGGGCCCGGGAAGCGTTCCCCCAGCTCGGCGTCCGGTTCGGCGTCGAGATCGACTACCATCCGGACCTCGAAGAGGCGCTGGCCCGCTTCGTCGACCGCCATCCCTTCGACTTCGTCCTCGGCTCGGTCCACTGCGTCGACCTCGTCGCGCTGACGAATCCGGACGAGGCGCGCGCCTATTTCGCCCGCCACACCGCCCGCCAGGTCTGCGAGCGCTACTACTGGACCGCCGAGCGAGCCGTCCGCTCGGGCCTGTTCGACGCCATTGGCCACCTGGACGTCTACCGCCGGTACGGCGCAGAGGCGTACGGCGCTGCGCTGCTCCAGGCCCACGTCGGCCTCGTCGAGCCGGTGCTGGCGCTGATGGCCGACCGCGGCGTCGGGATCGAGGTGAGTGCGGCACCCTTCCGGGGCGGCGACCCCGAGCCGCACCCGCAGACGGCGATCCTGGAGCTGGCGCGCCAGGCGGGCATCGCCGTCGTGACTACGAGCACCGACGCCCACGAGCCGGCGGCCCTCGGGGTCGGCATCGACCGCGTGCGGACCTGCCTCCGGCGGGCCGGCTTCACCAGTGTCTACACGTTCGAGCGCAGGCGGCCGATCGCCCATCCGTTGTGATGGCAGAGGCATGGGCTTCGGACAGCAAGCCGGCAGATGAGCAGTCGATAGGGAGCTCGACATGGATTGTCCAATGTGCTATCATACCAGCAGGTTTCCTCAGGCCGTTGACAAGAGCCCCTGGGCTCTGCCGAACGTTCCGTTCGGCTAGCCGGTCTTTCTCATGTCTGTCAGTAGTAACTTGCCCGCCCGTACAACCACTTGTCAGATCACCCTGAATGAGCGATAGTAACACGGTATAGTAGGCCAGTATCACGGTAGGAGCGTGCGATGAGTCGTGTACGAGTGAGGATCCCGGCTCTGCGAGCCGAGAGGCGGCTGTCGCAGCGGCAACTGGCTGCTCTGGCAGGGCTCCGCCCAGACACGGTTTCGGCGCTTGAGAGGGGCGAGTCAGCGGGCATTCGGTTTGACACGCTTGCCCGACTGTGTGTAGCCCAAACGTCCCCTCTCCCGCCCGGCGGGAGAGGGGTGGCGAGGGAAGCGGGACGGGGTGAGGGCCGGTCCTCCGGCCAGCCGAGGAATCCGGGCTAGGCGGCCCTCTGCGTGGGCAGCGCGCCGATCTGCTGGAGCAGCCCCATGAGGTCGAAGTAGTGCTTGATCTCCTTCACCTTGCCGTCCTGGATCGTGACCACCTCGACAGCCGGTACCGTCGCTCGCTTCCCAGAGGGCGGGAGCGTGCCGGTCGGCGTCGCCATCGGGCCGGTCTGCGTCCCCTCCCAGGTGATCTCCAGGGTCACCGTATTGCCGCTGACCAGCGCCCTGCTGATTGTCCCCTTCGCATCGGGGAACGCCTGACGCCAGGCCTGGTTGACCTGAACGATCTGGTCCGGTCCCTGGATGCGCCGCTGGGTCGCCAGCTCGTGATAGACGGCATCGGGAGCCAGCGATGCCTTCATACGCTGCCAATCGCCCGTATTGAACGCCTCGACCTCCTCACGAGCGAGCTTGATCACGTCTTGTTCCGCCATTGTGTTCCCCTTTCTTCGGCTGGATAGACCGCCGATAGTCGCAGCGTACCCGCGATCGCTGTTCACCTGACAGCCCAAACGGTGCTCATCTTCTGCTCGCTCGCCCGCTGGCCCGGCCAGGGGGCAAGGTCAACTGCTCACCGGGTACGTCTCCCGGAACCGGAGGACCGACTCGATAGGCCCATCTTGCCCGCGTCGCTCGTCGTCACCTGACGCCGAAATGCCGCCGCGCAAGCGCCCGGAGCTCCGGCCGGAAGTCCGGGTGGGCCAGCTCGATGAGTCGGCCGGCCCGTTCGCGCAGGCTCAGGCCGTGCAGGTTGGCCACCCCGTACTCGGTCACGACGTAGTGCACGTGGGCGCGCGTCGTCGTGACGCCGGCGCCCGCCGGTAGCGTTGGCACGATCCGTGAGGCCCGACCGCCGAGGGCGGTGGAGGGTAGGGCGATGATCGGCTTGCCGTCGACCGCCAGCGCCGCGCCTCGCAGGAAGTCCATCTGGCCGCCGACGCCGCTGTACAGGCGCAGACCGATGGACTCGGCGCACACCTGTCCGGTCAGGTCGATCTGGAGGGCCGAGTTGATGGCGGTCATCTTGTGCTGCTGGCGGATGATGCGGGTGTCGTTGGTGTACTCCACCGGGCGCATCTCCACCGCCGGGTTGTCGTGGACGAACTCATAGAGGTGGCGGCTGCCCATCAGGAACGTCGCCACGATCTTGCGCGGGTGGAGCGTCTTGCGAGCTCCGGTGATGACACCTGCCTCGACCAGGTCGAGCACGCCGTCGGAGAACATCTCGCTGTGAACGCCCAGGTCGGACCTCCCGTGCAGCGCCGCGAGCACGGCGTTCGGGATGGCGCCGATGCCGATCTGGAGCGTGGCGCCGTCCTCGACCAGTCCGGCGGCGCACTCGCCGATGCGGCGGGCCACCTCGTCGACGGGCTCGGGCCGGAGCGTGTACGGCGGAGCGTCGACCGCTACGGCGTAGTCGATCTGGCTGAGGTGGAGGAAGCTGTCGCCAAGAGTGCGTGGCATCTGCGGGTTGATCTGGGCGATGACGATGCGGGCCGACTCGGCCGCCGCTTTGGAACAATCCACCGAGAGCCCGAATGAGCAGTAGCCGTGCGCATCCGGCGGCGAGAGGTGGAGCAGCGCGACGTCGAGGGGCAGCCGGCCGCTCTGGAAGAGCGCCGGAATGTCGGAGAGGAAGACCGGCGAGTAGTCGGCGAACCCCTCGTTGATGGCCGAGCGCACGTTCGACCCGATGAAGAGCGCGCGATGGCGGAAATGGCCCGCGAGCTCCGGCGAGACGTAGGGGGCCGGCCCCTCGGTGTGGATGTGGACGACCTCGACGTTGGACAGTGCACGGCCTCTGGCTGTCAGCGCCTCGACAAGGGCGGTTGGCGTCGAGCAGCCGCCCTGGACGAAAACCCGCCAGCCCGACTCGACGACGGCGACCGCCTCAGCCGGATCAACCCAGCGGGGCGTGCTCGCGGAACGGGAACCGTGCTCCGCCATGCCTGCCTCCTCGACTCGAAGAACGGTCGTATCAGCGGCACGACGGGGCAGAATCCGTGCCGCCCTAGTCGGCGACGCGCGCCGTTGCGAACTGGGCCAGGGCGGCGAGCCAGGTCGCGCGGTCGTCGCCGGCGGCGATGGCGTCCGCAGCGCGATAGCCCATCAGGATGGAGTGATGCGTGTTGTTGTGGAGAAACAGGCCGTGGCGACCGACCAGCCACAGGTTGGCGAGCTCGGCGAGCCAGCAGAGCGTCTGCTCCAGGGCGGCACGGTAGCCCAGGTGGCAGACGGGGTAGGCATGGCGGCAGCCCCGACTGAAGATCTCGATCACCCGCTCCGGTTGGGCCAGCCCGGCCGCTGCCAGCGCCGGCAGAACGAGCCGGCCGAGCTCGTCATCCGAGGCCGCCAGGAGGCCGCCGTCGGGGTCGCAGGTCAGATCCATGCCGAGGACGGTCCGGTCGGGCGGGACCATCTCGGCGCTGAAGTTCTTCTGCTCGATCACCCGGTTGAAGGGGTATCGCTGCTCTGGGAAATAGTGGGTATCGGCCATTCCCACGCGCGGCACGTCCAGGACGACGTAGCAAAGGACGACGGCGCGGTACCGAAGCTCCTCGGCGGTGCGCCGAACGGGCGATGGCGGCGGCGGATCGAGCCGGCGAACCAGCTCTGCCAGCGGCGCCGTCCAGACGAGGTGGTCGGTGGGCACCCGAACCGAGCGACCCCCCTGTACGTACGTGACCGCCTCGATCCGGCCATCGCGCCATTCGACGCCGGCGACCGTCGCATCACACTCGAGCCGAGCCGCCGGCCGTTGTGCCAGCGCGCTGGCATAGGCCGCTGGAATTCGGCCGAAGCCGCCACGTGGATAGAGGTAGTGGCGGCCGCCGCCGCCGAGCAGGAGTCGCAGGAGGTCGGTCGACCCGCGCTGATTGACCCGGCGCTCGGCCTGATCGACGGCGATCTGGCTGCCCGGCAGACCCCAGACCTTCTCGGCGTAGGGGGCGTAGAACAGCCGGTAAAGGGGCTCGCCCAGGCGGGCCTGCAGAGCATCCTCGTAGGACGCCGGGGGCTGTGGTTGGCGGGCGAATCTGGCCGCCAGAGCGCCGACCCCGAGGCCGGCGAGCCGGCGGGGTCCGAGCCGGAGCAGGGTGGCTGGCCCGATCGGGTACGGGAGGTCGCGGCCGTCGAGTCGGATGCGACCACGCCTCCGCTGAAGCTCCAGGTCATCACCGAGAAGCCGCCGGAGGTCCGCCAGCACGGCGGGATCGGCGGCCAGATGCAGGCGATGGGGGCCGAAGTCGAGGGTGTAGTCGCCGTGGCGGAAGCCGGCGGCGAGGCCGCCCGGCGTTGCGGCGCGCTCGATCACGAGGGCGCTGTGGTCAAGCTGCTCGGTCAAGCGGTAGGCGGCGGCGAGGCCGGCCGGCCCCCCGCCGACGACGACTGTTCGGGTCATCGGCCTTCGCTCGCGCCCGCCGACAGTGCCCGAGGGGGGTCGGCGCGCTGGGGAGCAGCGGCCCGGGCGGCGTGTGCCCGGAGGCGCCAACCCGCTGCGACGAGGCCGCCGGCCAGCAGCAGCCAGGCCGCCGTCAGAAGCCAGGTGGGCAGCTCGTAGCTGGTGTAGACCGGGAACAGTCCGGCGACGACCTGGAAGGGCGGCCAGGGCAGTGCAAAGGGATCGACCGCGAGCACGACACTCTCGGCGGCGACGGCCTCGCGCAGGGCGAGGGTGACGCCCAGGCCGTAGGCAGCCGGGAGCGCGACCGGGCCGCCAAGCGCCGGGCGCAGACGGACGAGCCCGAAAAACTCGGCCAGGGGAACGGCGAGGAGCGGCAGGACGGCGATCAGCATCCGGCCAGGGAACCACCAGCCGCGCATCGTGATGCTCAGGAAGACGGCCACCAGGAGCTGCGCGCCGAAGACGAGGAGCAGCATCCAGCCGGCGAATCCAGCACGCCGAGCGAGCAGGGGCGCGGCCGGGACGGCGAGCAGGAGCAGCGGGGCCCAGCGGACAAGGCCGAATTCCCCGTCCACCCAGAGCCCGACCAGGCGGTAGAGGCGGTTCCAGACCTCCAGGTGCAGACCGACCAGCTCGACGGTGGTGCTGCCGGCGTACAGTCGATTCACCGCGTAGGGCGTGAGCCCGCCGTAGGTCGCCAGGTGAAACCAGGCGTAGGCAGCGCCGCTCGAGACGAGGAGCGACAGCAGGAGCAGGCGGGCGCGCGGGCTGAGGCGCATGAGCGTCGGAACGGCGATGGCGCCGGCGACGAACGCGAACTTCACCCCGAGCCAGAGCAATCCGTTCAGGCCGAGGGCGAGGAGAACCGCCGTCCATCGGCCTGGCCGGCGGCCCAGCAGGAGCCAGACGAGGGCGGTGACGAGCAACGCGGCGGGCGCCTCGGGGTAGATCTGCGTGGAGTAGACGAACAGCGGCGCCGCCATGCCGAGAAGCGCAGCGGCGGCAGCCGACGCGACAAGGAAGCCGGTCACCCGATGGGCGAGCAGAAAGGTGAAGGCGACGGTCACGCCCCCCAGGACCGCCAGGAACCGCTTGACGCCATCCAGCCTACCCAGGGTGTAGGCCGGCACGATGAGCAACGAGACCCCGAGGTTGTGGGGCGAGAGCAGGCGACCGTCGGCCGCCGGCGCCGACTGGTGCCAGAGCTCCTGTGGATGGTCGAAGTAGGCGCGGTAGCGGCGCAATTCGTAGTCGTTGGCCAGGTCGAGGTCGCCATCCTCGATGAGGCTCACCGCCGTCAGTAGATAGAACGGCTCGTCGCCGCTGACTCGGGCGCTGTGCGTGGCCCGGAGCGGCACGCCGAGCTGGTAGAAGCCAGCGAACAGAATCCCGAGCAGGGCGGCCACGACGAGCAGGCGGCGGTCCCCGGCCGGCCACCGTGCGCGTCCAACCGCTCCGGTCGGCGGCGTGGCCGTCGAGCCGGTCGGGGCGCTCACGGGCCCAGGACCTCTCGGGCGATCGCCGGCAGCACCCGGCGGAGGTACTCACGGTACCGGATGAAGGATGTGCCCTGCTGCCGCGGGTGGTAGCGAATCGGGACCTCGGCGAGCCGCATGCCCTTGCGCAGGAGGTCAAGCGTGAGCACCTGGGCGTAGTTGTAGTCATGGATGATCTCGGCGCTCGCCAGGGCCCGGGCGCTGAAGGCACGAAAGCCGGTCTGGCCGTCGGCGACCCGGCGGCCGGCGAGCAGACCGAGCAACAGGGTGAAGGCCCGGTTGCCCAGACGGCGGCTCGGACGCATCGACGAGGCTGCGCGCGGGAAGCGCGATCCGAGCACGTAGTCGGCCTCGCCCCGACGGATGGGATCGAGCACGGTCGGCACCTCGTCGGGATCGTATTCGCCATCGCCGTCCAGGTAGACCGCGGCGCCCGCCTGGCGCTGCTGGGCGATGCCAAGAGCCGTCCGCAGGGCAGCGCCCAGTCCGCGGCGGGTTGGATGGCGGTTGACGACGTCGGCGCCGGCGGCCCGGGCGATAGCCGCGGAGCCGTCGGTCGAGCCGTCGTCGACGACGACGACCAGCGCCTCCAGGCCGCGCTCCCCGAGCAACGCCCGCGGCACCCCGGTGATGACGCTGGCAATCGTCGCCGCCTCGTCGTGCACCGGAATCAGCACGGCGACCAGAGCGCCGGGGGGAAGGGGGCCCGGCGGCGGCAGGGGGCGGTTCGTCAGCCACCACTGGCGGACGAGCAGCAGCGAGACCAGCGAGGCGGCGCCGAACAGCGCGACGGCAACCGGCTGCTGGACGCCGGCGGCGATGGATTGGGCCAGAAGGCCCGGCCAGACCACGGCAACCGGAATGGCAGACGGATGCAAGGAGCGCTGCCCCACAGCAGCTGGAGCGGCCAGGACGACCGCCAGCAGGCTCGCGACGGGCACCGGGAGGCCGAACAGGATGAGAAACAGCGCCGGCACGGCGACCAGGATCGGCGCCAGGCGGGCGGGCAGATGGTGGCAGCGGCCGAGCACGACGAGCGGCGCCGTGGCGAACAAGCCGACCAGCAGGGCCTGCCAGGCGGCGGCCGTCGTCGGCGCGCCGGGCTGAACGGCCAGGTAGGCGACGGTCGCGAGGACGACGCCGAGGTCGACGGAGGCGCCCAGACGCGCCCGCCTGGCGATCGCCGCCAACCGCTGCCGGACAACAGCGCGCCCATGACGTATGACGTATGACGCATGACGCATGACGAGGGCGATCGCCGCCAGCCGTTGCCGGAGAACGGCGCGACCGATGCCGCTGGAGCTTTCGACGACGAGCGCGATGAGACCGGCAAGGTAGGCGTAGGCGAACTTCAACGCGTGGGTTGCCACAGCCAGGGCCAGACCGACCGTCGGATCGACGCCGTAGAGGGCGAGACCACCGGTGAGCGTGGCCTCGTAGAGGCCGAGCCCGCCCGGGGTCACCTGAAACGCCTGGAACGCAATCGTGAACGCCGTGGTGGCCGCCGCCACGGCGAACGAGAGGGGAACACCGGCGGCTCGGGCCGTCGACCAGAGGGCGCCCGCCTCCAGGAGCCAGCTCAGGAGCACGACGCCGAAGGCGGCCACCAGACGGCGTGACGGTGTGGCACCCAAGGCTGTCTGGACGTCATGGGCCAGGCGGGCAGGTCGATCGGGCAGGCGCGACCAGAGCGGTGAGAGACGGCCTGATGCAAGCAGATAGCAGGCGAAGGCGCCCAGGCCGATGGCCGAGATGGGCACGGCCAGGCTGCCGAGCAGGAGGTCGAGACGGCCCCCGGCAAGCGGGCCGAGGACGAGGGCGATCAGGCAGAGCGCCGCGAAGTCGAGCAGGCGCGCCAGCGTCGTGGAGCCGACCGCCGTTCCGGACGGCACGCCGCGGCGCGCGAGCAGGCCGATCCGGATGATCTCGCCGGCTTTGGTCGGGAACAGGTGATTCGCCAGGAGCGCAATCTGGAGGATCGCGAAGAGGCGGGCCGGCCCCGGCCCGGCGGGAATGAGCATCTGCCAGGCCGCCGCCCGAAGGCCGAAGGCGGCCGTGTAGGTGAGCAGAAAGAGGATCAGCAGGCCCGGCTGCTGCCAGAGCCCCCGGGCAGCCGCGATGAGCCGGCCGCCGTCGTCCAGGCCGGCAAGTGCCCAACCGAGGAGGATCAGGAGGCCAAGCGTCAGGCCGAGCTGCCGGCTGCTCCAGCGGAGCTGAGGAGCGGCGAGCAGCGGGGGCGACGGCGCCCTCAGCGTCCGAGCCATCTCACGGGCTCCAAGATGATCTCAATGGCTGTGGGCCAGCGCGGGGACCGCGCCGGCTGCCGGGAACGTCGAGACCCTATCACGAACCGTGAGCCGTACCCGCTGGCCGGGCAGGATGTCGAACTCGCTGCCCAGGCGGGCGTGGATGATCCGGCCGGAGGCTAACCGGATCCGCAGCCGCTGATCGTGGCCGAAAAACTCGCGCCAGAGGACGACGGCGTCGCCGTCCGGCGCGGGGAAGACCTGGACCGACTCCGGGCGAATCAGGACGTTGACCTTGCCGATGGCCGGCCCGAGGGACTCGAGCTCGCCGAGCTCGCACTGGACACGCCCGCCCCTGGTCTCACCCGGGAGGCTGTCCATGTCGCCGACAAAGACGGCCACCTCGGGTGTCGCCGGGCGTCGGTAGACCTCGACCGGCGGCCCAACTTGCAGAATGCGCCCAGCCCACATCACGGCCACGCGATCGGCGAGCGAGAGCGCCTCGGCCTGGTCGTGGGTGACGAAGATGGCCGTCGCCCGGGCCTGGGCCAGGATGTCGCGCACCTCGGCGCGCACCTTCACACGCAGGGTGACGTCCAGGTTCGAGAACGGCTCGTCGAGCAGAATCAGGGCCGGCTGCGGCGCCAGCGCCCGGGCGAGCGCCACCC
>JACQGW010000143.1 GCA_016199325.1 Chloroflexota bacterium | reverse complement strand
GTTCAATCCGCTCCCAGAATCCGTTGACAGCTCGTTCCCGGACGCTTCAGCGCCGCGCTTCCCCTACACCCGATCGCCGCACATTCCCGCGCTCCTTGCAGCTATTCTCGTGGCAACAAACCCCTTCCTGCTCTGGCACGGGCAGGACGCCCGGATGTACACGATGGCGACCGCGTTCGGCCTCCTGGCAACCTGGGCGACGCTCACCCTGACGCGCCGAGCCACAGGGACCAGTTCCTGGTCCGGGGTCCCTGGTCCCTGGTTGGAGAAGCTCCGCACGGCGGCATCAAGCCAGAAACCAGAAACCAGAAACCAGAAACCAGAAACCACGGATCTCGTTCTCTACTCGGCCGGCGCCACCCTGGCGATCTTCACCCACTACGCGGCCGTGTTCCTCGTCCTGGCGCTGAATGCCGTGGCGCTGGCGTCGCTCCGCGGGCGGCGGCTGGGGATCTGGCTTGCCGTGCAAGCCGGCATCGCCGCACTGTATCTGCCGTGGCTCGTCGGCGTGCGCGAGCTGCTGCTCGGCCACACGAAGGACTGGATCGCCCCGACCGGCCCGATCGAGATGGCTCGTCGAACGGTCGTCGCCTTCGGCGTGGGCTCGGCCGTCGACCCCGCGCTCGGCGGCTGGCTGGCCCTACCCTTCGGCGTCGGGCTGAGCCTCGGCGCCATCGGGTTGATCCGGCGAGCCGATGGCCGGCGGCTACTCGCCGTGCTGGCGCTGCCGATCGTGCTGATGAGCGCTGTATCGATCGTGCGGCCGATGTTCGACGAGCGGTACGTCGTCTTCATCGCGCCCCTGGCGGTCGCAGCCGTGGCGATCGGGCTGGCGCCGGTTGCGGGGCGGTCGGCAGTCGGTAGTGGGCGGTCGCCAGTCAGCGGTCGGCAGTCGGCAGTCAGCGGTGTCGCAGCCGTCGCGGTCAGGCTGGCGTCGGTTGCGGGGAGCGAACGATTCCGTAGCGCGGGGGCTTGTCCCCCGCCCGTTCTCGCTCCAACGGAGGAAGCGGGGGACAAGCCCCGGCGTTCCGTCCGCATCGCAGGGCTTCGGTCAGCAGGAGCGGCCAGAACGGCCCTGCGCGTGCTCGTCGCCGGCGCGACGATCGTCGCGCTGGGCGGCTACTACGCCGACCCGCGCTATGCCAAGAGTCCCGAGTGGCGGGATCTGGGGCGGACCGTCGTCGAGCGCCGCCAGGAAGGGGACCTTCTCCTGCTGACCTATCCCGACCCGGCGCCGGCGTTCTACGTGCGGGACGCTGTGCCCCGGCTGCTGTTGCCTGCGTCGTTTCCGCTGGATCCGGCCGACACGGCCGACCACCTGGCCGCCCTGACGGCGCGCCGCGTCTGGCTGGTGCCGGTTCGGGCGCCGAACTGGGACGCCGACGGCTACGTCGAGCAGTGGCTCGACGCGCGCTGGAAACTGATCGATCAGCTCCGTTTTCGCGGCCCGCAGCTCAGGCTCTATCTGGCGCCGGCGACCGCGTTGGCGGTGCTCCCACCGCGAGAGCCCGTCTCCTTCGACGGCCGGATCGCCCTCGTTGGCGCCGAGGTCCTGCCGGCCCGTCCGATCCAGCCCGGCGAGACGCTGGAGCTCTCGCTCTACTTCCGTGCGCTCGGGCCGGCGGGCCAGAGCTACACGGTCTACAACCACCTGCTCGACTCCGGTGGGACCCTGCGCGGGCAGGCCGACGGCGTTCCAGTGCGGAGCATGTATCCCACCGATCGCTGGCGCCCCGGCGAGATCGTCCTCGACCGCTACACCATCCGCGTGGCCGCCGACGCTCCGCCCGGCCCCTACGTGATCCGAACGGGTCTGTACGATCCGAAGAGCGGCCGGCGCCTGCCGGTCCTCGACGTCGCCGGGAATCCAGCCGCGGACGGGGTTACGATTCCGGGAATCCGAATCGCTGTCGCGGCTCGCTAGCGGGGCTCCACTCGGACAGCCCGAAGGGGCTCCCGTGCAGCAGCTCGGTCCCCAACGGCACCTCGGCCATTCGGAGGAGCCGGCGCAAGCGGTTGATGGGGATAGACAGACCGATCGACTGATTTGCCCGCCGCCGAAACAGCGCGCGGGCCGAATTCAACCCGACGACATTGCCGCGCAGGTCGAGCAGCGGCCCGCCGCTGTCGCCGAACTGGAGCGGGAGCGTCGTCTGGATGAGCGGGTAATCGGCTACCTCGCCGAGCCCGGCCACCGTCTCGTCGATGGTATGAATCGTTCCCGCCTTCGTGTTGGGGAGCAGCGGATAGAGCTTACCGTAGCCGAGCGCAACGACGGACTGGCCGGGCTGGAGCGCATCCGAGTTGCCGAGCGGCAAAGTCGCCAGGCCCGTTGCTTCGACCTTGATGACGGCTGCGTCGAGGTCGCGCTCGGTGGCGACGACCCGAGCCGGGAGCCAGCGGCCGTCCGGCCAGAGCACCTGGATCTCGACGGCGCCGGTGATCACGTGGTTCGCCGTCAGGATGTAGCCGTCGGCCGAGACGACGATACCCGAGCCGAAGCCTACCGGCCCGGACTTGCTGGTCGGCGCATCCCACACGTAGATCTGTGGCACGGCGGGGCGGGCGGCCGCGGCGACCCGGCTCACGTCGGGTGGTGGCACGGCGATGCGGACGCGCGTCTGCCGGTCGGCAACCGTTGCAATGGCCGCGGGAGGATCCTCAGGGGTTGCCGCCGCCGCCGGAATGATGCCCAACTCCTTGGCCAGGTCGCCGCCGTTGGCGATAGTCACCGTATCGGCCGGCGCCCAGGGCATCGACACCTTCCACCGTTGCAGGACGGCGCGCTGGGCTCGGACCACCGACACGGGGCCGAAATCGGCGAAGCTCATCGGCAGGCCGAAGACGCCGATGGGATCGTCGTCCTCGAAGTAGCGCTGCCGGATGGCGGGGTCGCGGTCGAGCAGGTCGAGGTGACGCCGGACGACCGCGGGCCAGGGGAGGCCGCGGTCTGGGGCCGTATCGGCCGGCGGCGGCACCTGGCGGTGGACCTCCAGCCAGGGATCGAACCCGGCCCGGCTCAGGTCGTCGAAGACGTTGAGGAACATCACCACGCCGGCATCGGCACGCCACTGGAGGATGACCCGCTGGGTCGCCTGACAGACGAAGCCGGCACAGTCATGCCGCCGGGATGACGGATAGCCGAGGGTCTGGACGCCGCCGAGCCGTTGAAACTCGTGCCAGAAGAGCGCGCCATCCTCGTCGGTGATGGCGAAGCCCTCCAGACTGCTGGGCTTGCCGCTCGCCTGAGTATAGAAATGGCCGTTGGTGATGGGATAGTCGGCTGGAGGCGACGGCGCCGCCTCGGCGCGCCCGAACAGGTCCAGCGCGACCACCAGTGCCAGGAAAACGCGCCAGAGCCGCACGTAGCTTCCTCAGTCGAGTGGATAGAACACGAGCCCGGTCAACAGCTTCGGGTGGAAATACGTGGATTTCTCGGGCATGACGTCGCCCGCCCGAGCGACGGCCACCACTTGATCGACGCGGGTCGGGTTCAGGAAGATGGCCAGCCAGGCCCGGCCGGCTCGAAGCTCGGACAGCGCCACTTCCTCGTCGCGGGTGTAGGTCAGCCGTCCCTCTGCCCCCGGCGACATGCCAAGCGCACCCTGGAGGATCAGCGTCTGCGCGATGCTGACGTCCAGGTGCTTCCAGGCATCCGAGCGGCCGGGACCGGCCATGTCGTCCATCACATCGGGATCGCGCAGCCGCGCCAGCGACAGCCGCTCCCCGCGCTCGCACAGGCCGAACACGTGGAGCTCGCGCCCGAGCCCGGCCAGCGCGTCCAGCAACCGGTGGATGTCGGCAAGCGGGTCTTCGGCCGCGAGCAGCCAGGACTCGAGGTCGAACCAGTGGGCGAGGCCGCGCTCCAGCTCGTCCGCCGGCAGCGGGGTGCCGCCCACGAGCCGGTGGGTGGGCAAGACGACCACCCCGGGGTCGTCGACCGCGGTCAAGCCCATCAGGATGAAGTTCCACGGCGCGTCGGCGTCGCCTCCGCCGTCCAGCCGACGCCGGTCTCGGTAGCGCAGCGCCGTCTCGTAGCGGTGGTGGCCGTCGGCGATGACGATCTGGCGGTCGGACAGAGCTGCCGAGAAGGCGCCGATGACCGAACGATCGGTGACGACCCAGAGGCGCTGGCGCTCGTCGCCGCTCCAGACGAAGTCGAGCGCCGGAGGCTGGCGCAGCGCCACCCGATCGAACGCGCGGTGGACGGCGTGGCCGGGATCCTCGAACAGCCCGTAGATCGGGCTGAGCTGCACCCCGGTCGCCTCCAGCAGGCGGAGCCGGTCGGCCTTGGGCGCCGCCATCGTTCGCTCGTGCGGGAGCACGACGCGGCGCTGCCAGTCCTCGAGCCGAACGGCGGCGAAGATCGTCCGGCGGGTGAGGATCTGGCCGCGATGGTGAAAGGTCTGCTCGTAGACGTACAGGGCATCTTCGGCATCCCGCCGGAGCACACCGGCCTGCTGCCAGCGGCGCAGCGCATCGGCGGCGCGCGTGTACCGGTTGTGCTGCTCGTCGTCACCCGGCTCGAAACGACCGAGCTCGATGCGAACCGCGTTGTATGGGCTGGCCTCGTACAACCGGCCCTGTTCGGCGGGGTCGATGACGTCGTAAGGAGGACAGACGACGCTCGCCGGCGACGGGACCCGGCTCGGGTCGTAGCGCAGGGCACGAAACGAGCGCACTTCCGCCATGCGTCCCTCCTGCTGAGGACCAGTATACCACACTGATGTATAATCAGATCAGGCGCTATCTCCGACTGGCGAAGGGTGGTCAGTGGCACAACGTCTGGCGGATCGACTGATCGCGGAGCGGCACCGGCGGTTCGTTGGGCGATTCAGCGAGTGCGCCCTGTTGCAGTCCGCGATCACCTCGCCGGTGCTCCCCTTCTGCGTGCTCTACGTTTTCGGCCCCGGCGGCGTCGGCAAGACCACGCTCCTGCGCGAGTTTGGCGCCATTTGCCGGCGATATGACACGCCGGCGTTCTACGTCGACGCCCGCAACGTCCAGCCGTCGCCCGACGAGTTTGTCGGGGCGCTGCGTCTGGCGATGGGCCTGGACGCCCGGGAGTCGCCACTCCAGGTACTCGCGTCCCTCGCCCGGCGCCACGCGGTCCTGATCGACACCTACGAGACCCTCGGACCGCTCGACGGCTGGCTGCGCGAGGTGTTCCTGCCCCAACTGCCGGAGCAGACGGTCCTGGTCCTCGCCAGCCGCCATCCCCTGCCACTGGCCTGGCGCACCGATCCCGGCTGGCGAACGCTCATCCAGACGCTGCCCCTGCGGAATCTGAGTCCGGAAGAAGGCCGGGCCTACCTCACGCAACGGGACGTGCCCCCGGAGCAGCACCAGGCCGTGCTCGATTTTACCCACGCCCACCCGCTGGCGCTCTCGCTCGTCGCCGACGTCTTCGCCCAGCGGCCCGGCACACGCTTTCAGCCGGAAGCGGCGCCAGACGTGGTCAAGACGCTGCTCGAGCAGTTCCTCCAGAAGGTGCCGGGGCCGGCCCATCGGGCGGCGCTCGAAGTCTGCGCCCTGGTACATCTGACGACCGAAGCGCTGCTGGCCGCAATACTGGACATGCCGGAGGTCCACGAGCTGTTCGACTGGCTGCGCGGGCTGTCGTTCATCGAGTCCGGGCCGCAGGGCCTGTTTCCGCACGACCTGGCGCGGGAGGCGCTGGCCGCCGACCTGCGCTGGCGCAATCCCGACTGGTACGCCGAGCTCCACCGCCGGGCCCGGACCTATTACGGCGCCCGGCTGCCGCTGACGAGCGGGCAGGATCAGTTGCGCGTCCTGTTCGACTACATCTTCCTCCATCGGGACAACCCGGTCGTGCGTCCGTTCTTCTCCTGGCAGGAGAGCGGCACGGCGCTGCCCGACGCGGCGACGCCCGACGACGTCCCGGCGCTGGTGGCCATGGTCGCACAACACGAGGGCGATGAATCGGCCCATCTCGCCGCGCATTGGCTCGCCCGACGCCCAGAAGGCGCGCTCGTCTTCCGCGATGGCACACGGCAGCCGGCCGGATTCCTGGCCGCGGTTCCGATCCAGCATACCGGCCCCGAGGACCTGGAGGTCGACCCGGCGGCGAGGGCAGCCTGGCGGGCTCTTCAGAGCCGGGCACCGTTGCGGCCCGGCGAGGCCGCGACCCTCTTCCGCTTCTGGATGGCCCGCGATACCTACCAGGGCGTTTCACCCACCCAGAGCCTCGTCTTCGTCAACGTCGTGCGCCATTACCTGACAGTGCCGGGGCTGACGTTCACCTTCTTCCCGTGCGCCGACCCCGACTTCTGGGCCCCGGTGTTTGCCTACGCCGACCTGGCACGCATACCCGAAGCCGACTTCGTCGTCGGCGGACGCCGCTACGGCGTCTACGGGCACGACTGGCGGGCGACGCCGCCAATGGCGTGGCTGGCGCTGCTGGCCGAGCGCGAAACCGATGCGACTCCCGCCGGCGCGCTGCCGCGCGCCGAGCCGCTCGTCGTCCTCAGCCAGCCGGATTTCGCGATGGCCGTTCGAGACGCCCTGCGCGAGATCTCCCGGCCCGACGTGCTGCGCGCGAATCCCCTGGTGCGGTCGCGCTTGATCGCCGAGCAGACTGCCGCCGACGCGACGCCCGCCGAACGCTGCGCAGCCCTCCAGGCGCTGGTGAAAGAGGCCGCCGAGTCGCTCAAGCGGTCACCGCGCGATGCCAAGTACTACCGCGCCCTCTACCGCACGTACCTCCACCCGGCGCCAACCCAGGAGGCGGCGGCAGAGGTGCTGGACCTGCCGTTCAGCACCTACCGCCGCCACCTGAAGATGGGGATCGAGCGACTGGCGGAGATCCTGTGGCAGTGGGAGCTCCAGGGCGTCGGAACGTGAGCAGGAAATGAACACCTTTTGACCTGGATTCCGAATACCCCGCAGGAGCACGATATGGCTGTCGGCGGTGACGTCAGTCGGTTTGTCCTGCGAGGGTGGCTGTGGGTGAAGAGATCGCTCGTTTCGCCACCGACCTGGTGGAAGCCTGGAACTCCCACGACGTCGAACGGCTCGGCGCGCTGTACACACCGGACTTCGAGGGGGTCGACGTCGCCCAGGCCGCGCCGCTGCACGGTCTCGAAGGGATCCGCCTAACTTTCGCCCGCTATCTGCGCGCCTTTCCCGACCTCCACTTCACCATCGACGAAGCGGTCGTCCAGGGCGATCGCCTGGCGCTCGCCTGGACCGCCCGGGGCACGCATCGGGGGCCTTTGCTGAACATCCCAGCCACCGGCCGCGGCGTGACTGTGCGCGGCGTCTCCCTGCTGACGGTCGAAGGCCGCCGAGCACGCCGCAGCATCCACATCTGGGACGTGGCCGGGCTCCTGCGGGCACTCGGGCTCCTGCCGGATCTCTAGCCCGGCCTGTGGAACGACTGAACCGCCAAGACGCCAAGATCGCCAAGAAAGAGGCCAGAATGCTGCCATCCGCAGCTTTCGAGCGATTCGCCGCTCTTTGTGCCATCCTCGCCGGCGTCGTCGGCTTTCTGTATTCGGTCTCGTTCATCGTCCTTCAGAGCACCCTGCTCAGCGGGCTCTTCCTCATGCTCGGCGGCCTGCTGGCAACTGCGACGCTCGTCGCCGTGTATGGCCGGCTGCGGGAGACCGACGCCGCGTTCGCCCTCTGGGCGCTGCTGCTTGGCCTCGCCGGCGCCGTCGGTTCGACCATACACGGTGGGTACGATCTGGCCAACGCGATCAACCCGCCGGTGACCACACCCGCGAACCTGGCGAACCTGCCGAGCCAGATCGACCCGCGCGGCCTGCTCACGTTTGCGGTCACCGGCGCCGCCGTGCTCGTCTTCTCCTGGCTGATCGGGCGCGGTGGGCGGTTGCCCAGGAGGCTTGGCTCGCTTGGATACCTGCTCGGCATCCTGCTCATCGTCGTCTACGTCGGCCGGCTCATCGTCCTATCCCCGGCCAATCCGGTGCTGCTGGTGCCCGCCCTGCTGGCGGGGTTCGTCGTCAACCCGGCCTGGTATCTCTGGCTCGGCCTTGCGCTCTGGCGCGGCCGAACGGCGTGAGGGCGCAGTCGCCGCGCCCCGGTGCTTCGGGACGCTCTGGCAGATCGTCGAGGGCTGGAGGGTAGCTCGTGGAGGGCATCGAGACATTCCTGGAGCTGTCCGATCTGCCTGGCGCTGGGCAGCACCAGCCGGGTGCCCGCTGTCGCGCACGAGCAGGAGCATCAGCATCCTTCTTCTGCCGGCCACACAGCAGCGGACAGCTTGGCGACGGCACGACGACGAACCGGCTCACCCCGGTCAGGACCGGGAGCCTGACGGCGCAGACGGCCATCGCGGCGGGCTACGCGCACGGCCTGGCGACCGCGGGCGCCGACCGCGCGACGACAGCCTACCGCTACGACCGGCTCTACCGCCTGACGGGCGTCGGCCAGCCCGTCAACGCATCGCCCACGCTCATCCGCCTGAGCGAGATGAGCCAGTTGCGGACCGACGTGGACACCTGGCGGCAAGATGTCGGTCTGGCGGAGTACGCCTGGACGGGTCCGGTGCTGACCGGCAATACCCCGGTCCGCGACGACCGATCTTGGCGCCCCGGCGGTTCGCCCTCTCGAACCTAGCCTGGGCACCGTCTGAGGCAGCCGGTTTGATCCCGGCGCCGGCCGGGACTATACTGAGATCAGAGGTCAGGGGCGGCAGCGGACGCGAGGGCTGCCGCCTTCGGTTTGTTGTGGTGAGTTTGAGAGAAACCGTCTTCATTTGGGTGAGCGTCGCCGATGTCCATGGCGAGCCCAACGCGGCGAGCGAGCGGCTGACCCAGGCTCTCCTGGGCCGGCCCGGCCTGGTGCTGGTCCGGCGGCCCGGCTGGCTCCGGCTGGCGTTCGACGACTACGAGGGCTGGGTAGCGGAAGATCTCGTCGTTCTTGCGCCACCGACCGGTCGCGCCCTCACCCCCAGCCCCTCTCCCACTGAGAGGGGAGACGGGAGCGCGCCCTCACCCCCGGCCCCGCGCCCGCCCGGCGGGAGAGGGGGGACAGGGGACACGCCCTCACCCCCAGCCCCGCGCCCGCTCGGCGGGAGAGGGGGGACGGGCACAGACGCACCCTCGCTCCCATCTTC
>JACQGW010000142.1 GCA_016199325.1 Chloroflexota bacterium | reverse complement strand
GGCATGTTTCAGAAACCGCTTGACACTTTGCAGCGCCTCGTTATTTCCCCGCCTTGCCAGCAGTCGGGGCGGCCCTCCAGAGTGTCAACCGATTTCCTGCCGAATTTGAAACATGCCGGTTTTTTCCTGGGGAAAACCCTGGTCTTCTTCCTGGGGAAAACCCTGGGGCTTTCCGGTGTCTGGACTTCCTGCGGCATGACAACGAGCTGTGTGGCAGCCCGCTCGTCGCTTGGACAGAGGATGCCGTCGTCGAGGGCTTTGCGGACTGCCGCGGTGCGAGAATGGACCTGGAGCTTCGCCAGGATATGACTGACGTGGTACTCGACCGTCTTGGCGGATATGGCAAGAGCCGCGGCGATCTGTCGGCTCGGCAGGCCGTCCCCGGCCAGCATCAGAACATCCTGTTCGCGAGGCGTCAGCCGCGCACTATTCGCTGAACCTGTCCCCTCCGCTCCGAGCCCGACAGCCCTGTTCCCCGCCGAGTCATGCCCGTTCGTTCCTCCGTTCCTTGAGATGGATCGAGCCCGACGACGGAGCAATGCGTGGGCGCGGGCGAGCAAGTCTGCGAAATCGATTGGTCTGGCAAGGCAGTGGTCCGCACCGGCCTCCAGGAGGCAAACAGCCTCGGCCGATGAGTCGAGGGTTCCAACCATGAGCAGCAGCGCGTCGGTCTCCGCCTGCAGGGCAGAGCAGACGTCGAGGGTTTCGCCGAAGGGGTAGAGGTCGACATCGAGGATGACGAGGTCGATTCGCTCGGCGACGACCAGGTGGAGCAGGTCCCCGGTGGACAGGTGCCCGGTGGACGGGTGGTGGAGGACGGCATGACCCTCCCCGATCAGAGTGCATGCCAGTGCCTTTGCCTGGATGGTGTCATAACCCACGATACCGATCCGCATGGCCAGCCTCCCCGTGTTTGCCCATTCATGCCCAACTGCACCAGGCAGCCTTGCGTAGGGCTCAGCACGTCCTGTGCCATCGCGACGTCCCGTGCGGGAAGGTAGTGTACGGAGAATTGCAAAAATAGGAACCGGTGGCGCAGCGGTGCCCGTCGTGACGGGCGTTTTCAGTGCCGGCAGAGGATTTCTGCAATCCGGCGTACACTACCTGCGGGAAAATCGTGTTGACAGATCCCGGGACGGGCAGTATACTGGTCGCCACCGACAAGACGATACCATCGTAAGCAGTCAGCGGTCAGCTTCCGGCGATTTTCCCGCTTTCGGCCCAGCCGAGTCGTCGCTTTGCTGATCGCTGAACGCTCACGATCCATCAGGCACAGACAGGCACCACACATGATGAAGAAAGGAGCCTGAAGACTATGGGGGCAATCAGCATCTGCGGCATCGGGGTCGCGCCCGGGGAGAAGAAGCGAAGCTGGGTCAAGCTGACCGAGGTCTGGAACGGGCCGTTCTGCCTCCCGATGATCGTCGCCCACGGTCGGCAGCCGGGCAAGACGCTCTTCATTTCGGCGATGCAGCACGGCGACGAGTACGACGGCTTCGAAGCCGCCCAGCGCATTGCCGATCTGCTCGACCCTGCGGCCATGAGCGGAACCGTGATCATCGTTCCCTGCATGAACATCCCGGCCTTCATCTCCCGTGATAGGTTCAGCTCCATCGACGGGCTGGACATGAACCGGATCTGGCCCGGCCGTGAGCGGGGGTTCTTCGCCGAGCAGATCGTCAACTTCATCTATCGTGAGGTCTTCCCCCACGTCAACTACGTCGTCGACCTGCACGGCGGAACCCTGCACCTGACCATCTTGCCCTACGCGTCCTGGATCGACGCCCCGAATGAATCGGCGCTGCCTCTCCTCAAGGCAGCCGGCGTGCCCGACGTCCATCCCATCGGGAACATGCCACGGCTCTCCTCGACGATCGCAGGCGCTGCCCGCGACATGGGCATTCCCAGCGTCTTCTTCGAGACGGGCGGCGGCTGCTACGTGCATGAGGAGGACGGCGTTCAGGTGATGGTCAAGGGCGCCACCAACATCATGAAACACCTCGGCATCCTCCACGGCCAGCCCACCGGCCTGCCCGCCACGTATCGATTTCTGGACTGCCTGATGATGGGCTCCACGACAGGCGGGTACCTCTTTCATAAAGTGAAGCTGGGCGACCCGGTCAAGAAGGGAGATCCGTTGGGCGAGATCGTCAACCTGCTGGGCGAGGTGGTCGAGACGCCAGTCGCGCCGTTCGACGGCTACGTGGTCGAGGTGAGCAGCCTCCCCAAGGTTGCCCCGGGTGAATGGATCTACATGGTCGGCAGCGTGCGGAGCGAGGAGCCATCGGCATGAGATCCGGCGCATATCGAGCACGAGGAGGAGCGTGATGGAGTTCAGGGTTCGCGATCTGGCGGCGGCGCCGGGGCAGAAGGTGTCCGGCTGGCTGAAGGTGTTCGAGAACTGGAACGGACCGTTCAACCTCCCGCTCATCATCCTCAACGGAGCGCACCCCGGCAAGCGGTTACTGGTCCTGGCGATGCAGCACGGCGACGAGTACGCCGGGTTTGCCGCGGCGCACCAGGTGGCCAGGATGGTCGATCCGGCGGAGCTGAGCGGCACGCTGGTCATGATCCCCTGCATGAACGTCCCGGCGTTCGTCGCCGCCCAACGTTGGAGCTCCCTCGAAGGGCTGAACATGAACCGCGTCTGGCCGGGCAGGAAGGACGGCGAGTTCTCCGAGCAGGTCGTCAACGTGATCGCCGAGGAGATTCTTCCCCAGGTGGACTACGCCATCGACCTGCACGGTGGCACCATCGAGCTGGAGATCATCTCCTACGTCTCCTGGTGCGATACCGAGAGCGAATCGGCGCTGCCGCTGGCCCTGGCGGCGGGCATTGAGCTCATCACCGGCAACGGGAAGCACCCGGCCAACTTCTTCTCCGGGACGGCCGCCAGACGGGGGAAGCCGACGCTCATCGTCGAATGCGGTGGCGGCGCTCGGATGAACGAGGCGGGGGTGAAGGACCACGTCAAGGCCGTCACCAATACGATGAAGCACCTGAAGATGCTGCCGGGGCAGCTCGAAGGGCTGCCGGCGACCTACAAGTTCATCGACGGCGTGGGCCCGGGCTTCGTGCGCTCGCACGCCGGGGGCTTCCTGCGGACCCGCATCAAGCTGGGCGACTGGGTCAAGGCCGGCCAGACGCTGGGTGTGATCGTGAACCTGCTCGGCGAGGTGGTCGAGGAGATCAAGGCGCCCGAGGACTGCCTCGTCCGCGAGGTGCGCTCGATGCCGCGGGTGGAGCCCGGCGGCTGGCTCTACCTCCTGGGCAAGGTGCGGAAGGAGGAGCCGGTCGCCGAGCTCGTGTCGGCCGGCAAGGTCGGCGTGGTGTAGCGTCGTTTCCGAGTAGATTGACACAGTCTCGCGCGCTCTAGCGCGTGACCATGGACCTTGACAATCAAGCCCGCCATTGCTTACGTCGCCGAGAAAGCGCACTCACGTGCGCACTACAAACGGCAGCCCTGGTTCGTAGTGCGCACGTGAGTGCACCGTTCCCTGTGTATGCTGGACCAATTCGCCAAAGATCATCATTGCGCCCTACGCGTGCCGTTAGACACCGCTCGTGCAAGCAACAAGACAACGGAAGAGGAGGAAGGAAACGATGAACGACGTGATTCGTGGGCAAACACGCGGGAGGCTCACCCGGCGTGAGCTGTTGAGGGGGGCCGTCGCAGCCGGACTGGGGCTGGGGGCGATGGTCGCGCTGAACGGGTGCGGCCCGGCCGAGGCGCCGCAGGCCCCGGCCGCCACGGCCAAGCCTGGGACGACGCCGGCGGCCGCTGGCGGCCCCAAGCGCGGCGGTACTGCCGTGATCGCCCTGACCGGCAGCGACATCACCACCTTTAATCAGGCCGCCGCGTTTGGCGGCGGCTCCTGGTTCCTGAGCACCAGCATCTTCGGCCGGGTGACGGTGATGGACTACGGCCCGCCGTTCGAGATCCACCCCCAGCTCGCCCGCGAGTGGGAGAGCACGCCCGACGCCAAGATCTACACCTTCAAGCTCGCCAAGAACGTGAAGTGGCACGACGGCAAGCCGCTGACGGCCGCCGACGTCAAGTTCACCTGGCTCGGCGTCGTCGAGCAGAAGGGGCCGGCTGCTACATTCCTCAAGGACATCGAGACCATCGAGACGCCCGACGACCACACACTGAAGGTCATTCTCAAGAAACCCGACGCCTCCTTCCTCTACCAGACCTCGGTGTATCCCCGCCTCCCGGTGCTGCCGAAGCACCTCTACGAGGGCACCGAGTGGAAGAGCAACCCGTACAACATGAAGCCGGTTGGCAGCGGCCCCTTCAAGTTCCAGGAGCTCGTCCCCGGCGACCACTGCACGCTGGTCGCCAACGAGGAGTACTTCGAGGGACGGCCGTATCTCGACCGGGTCATCTGGAAGCTGGTGCCCGACGAGCGGACGGCGCTGGCCGGCCTGGAATCGGGCGAGTTCGCCGCCCTCGACAGCCCACCGTCGCTCAACATGATCGCCGATCTCAGGAAGAAGCCAGGCATCGAGGTCGATGCGCCACCGGGGCCCTGGGGCGCTTACATCGGCTTCAACATGAAGAAGAAGCCGCTCGACAACGTCGACGTCCGCTGGGCCATCGCCCACGCCATCAACAAAGAGGACGTCACCAAGCGCGTCACCGGCGGGGTGGCTCCCGTCTCCGAGGGCGCCTACACCAAAGGCATCCGCTGGGCCTGGAACCCCGAGGTGAAGGCGCCCGAATACAGCACCGCCAAGGCCGAAGAGCTGCTGGATAAGGCGGGGCTGAAGCGCGGGGGCGACGGCGTCCGGTTCAAGCTGGGGCTCTCCTTCTCCTCCGGCGGCTTCTACGACCTCTTTGCCGAGGTGCTCAAGGAGCAACTGAGCAAGGTTGGCATTGCCGTCGACCTCAAGCCGGTCGACGGCGCCACCTTCCAGTCGCAGATGCCCAAGCTGGAGCACGACCTGACCATTTACGCCCTCTGGATTGGCCCCGACCCGAACGAGTGGAAGCAGCAGCTCGAGAAGGACGGCTTCCGCAACTGGTTCGGCTACGTCAATCCGGAGGTCGAGGACCTCTTCACCAAGGGCGTTCAGGTCGCCGACCGGGAGAAGCGGAAGCAGCACTACTTCAAGATTCAAGAGATCGTCATGCGCGACATGCCGCGCTACAACATCTTCGACGCGCCCTACTCCTTTGCCCACCGGACCGAGTACAAGGGCTGGTTCTCCGACGAGGGGACCATCTCCTACCGGATGGACTTGGCGAAGGTGTACAAAGCGCAGTAGCCGGGGGAATGCCGCGTGGGACTTGGAAGGTATGTCGTCCGGCGCCTGCTGGAGATGGTTCCGGTCGTCCTGATCATCATCGTCCTGAACTTCACCATCATCCGACTGGCGCCGGGCGACCCGGCGATCGTGCTGGCGGGTGAGTACGCCTCGAAGGAGCACGTCGCGGCGATCCGCCAGGCCTATGAGCTGGACAGGCCCATCCCCGCCCAGTTGGTCCGGTACCTGTCGCGGGTCTTGCAGGGCGACCTGGGCCGCTCCTACCAGTACAACCGGCCGGTCCTCGACGTCATCGCGACGCGCATCCCGAACACGCTGATCCTGG
This sequence comes from Chloroflexota bacterium, assembly GCA_016199325.1. The sequence continues at coordinate 4,883 of JACQGW010000142.1, read as the reverse complement.
TCGTGACGGCGCAGACCCTCGGCCTGATCATCGGCAGCGCGGTGGGGACCTACTCGGCGCGGCGGTATCCTTCCGCGACCGACTCGGTCCTCTCCTTCGGCTCGCTCGCCTGGTATTCGATGCCAGTCTTCTGGCTCGGCATGATGATGGTGCTCGTCCTCGGGGTCAACCTGAAGATCTTCCCGGCATCCGGCATGCGGAACGTCCTCAGCGAAGCGACCGGGATCGGAGCCTTGCTCGATCTGTTGCACCATCTGGCTCTGCCGGCGCTGGCGATGATGTTCGGCTCGACGGTGCCCGTCTATCTCCGGCTGACGCGGGCCAGCGTGATCGAGCTCTCCCGGGAGGACTTCGCCACGACGGCCCGCGCCAAGGGGCTGGACGAAAACGGCGTCTACTTCCGGCATATCCTGCGCAACGCGCTGTTGCCGACGGTCACCGTCGCCGGGCTCTTCCTGGGCAATGTGCTGACCGGGGCGGTGCTGACGGAAACGGTCTTCGCCTGGCCGGGCATCGGGCGGCTGACCTATGACGCCGTGTTGAGCCGCGACTATCCCTTGCTCATGGGGCTTTTCATCATCTCCTCCTGCATGGTGGTGATCGCCAGCCTGCTCACGGACATTACGTACGCCATCCTGGATCCCAGGGTGACGTTCCATTAGCGGCCGTAGCGACCGCTCCGGCAACGAGGACGAACATGCACGGGTTGCGAGAGTTCTGGACGCAGTTTCGCAGCGATCGGATGGCGCTGGTCGGGCTCGGGATCCTAACGGCCATGATCGTCATGGCGGTGGCAGCGCCTCTGGCGCCGTATGGGCCGTTCACCCAGACCAACGACCTGCTCAAGCCTCCCTCGTCCCAGTACTGGCTTGGAACGGACAATCTGGGGCGTGACATCTTCAGCCGGGTCCTCTGGGGCGGGCGGGTCTCCCTCATCTTCGGGGTGGTCGCCGCCGGCGTCTCGCTGGTGATCGGCGTCACGCTCGGGTCGATCCCCGGCTACTACGGCGGGCTGGTCGACGACGCCTTCTCGCGCTTCTTCGAGGTCTTCCTGATGATTCCGGCCCTGTTCCTGATGATCCTCATCGTGGCGATCTTCGGCAGCAACATCTACTTCACGATGGTGATCGTCGGGCTGACTATCTGGCCGAGCAACGCCAAGATCACCCGTGCCCAGGTCATGGCGGTCAAGCACCGGGGCTACGTCCACACCGCAAAGGCCGCCGGCGCCTCCGACCTGGCGATCCTGGTGGGGCACGTCATTCCCAACGGCATCTATCCGGTGGTGGCGAACTCGACGCTCCAGATCGCCGCCGCCGTGATCTTCGAGGCCAGCCTGAGCTTCCTCGGTCTGGGCGACCCGAATCAGGTGAGCTGGGGCCAGGTGCTGAAATCTGGCCAGATGTATCTGACCAGCGGCTGGTGGATCGCTCTCTTCTCGGGAGTGGCGATCTCGGCGCTGGTCTTCGCCTTCAACCTGATCGGCGACGGCATCAACTACAGCCTCAACCCCCGCCTGCGCCAGCGGGAGGCGTAGCGACCATGGCGATGCTCGACGTGCAAGACCTGAAGATGTACTACCGGCTCCGACGAGGCGCCGTCCAGGCGGTCGACGGCGTCTCCTTCACGCTTGACCAGGGCGATACGCTTGGACTCGTCGGCGAGAGCGGCTGCGGGAAGACCTCCGCCGCGCTGGCGCTGTTGCGGCTGCTCCCCAGGAACGCCGAGGCGATGGGCGGCCGGATCCTGTTCGAGGGCCGGGACGTGCTCCGCCTGCCGGAGATGGAGATGCGGAAGGTCCGATGGGCGCGGATCGCGATGATCTTCCAGGCGGCGATGAACGCGCTCAATCCGGTTCAGAAGGTGGGCGACCAGTTGGCGGAGGCGGTTCTGCTCCACAAGCAGATGCCCAGGGCAGCGGCCCGCGATCAGGTAGCCCGATACTTCGAGGTGGTCGGGCTGCCGGCCTCCCGCATGGACAACTACCCGTTCGAGTTCAGCGGCGGCATGCGCCAGCGGGCCATCATCGCCATGAGCCTTATCTGCCAGCCGGCGCTCATCATCGCCGACGAGCCGACGACGGCCCTGGACGTCGTCGTCCAGGACCAGATCCTCCGGCAGATCGAGGAGCTTCAGAAAGAGATCGGGTTCGGGATGCTCGTCATCTCGCACGACCTGTCGGTGATCGCCGAGACCTGCCGCCGGGTCGCCGTGATGTACGGCGGGCAGATCGTCGAGTACGGGGACACCGCGCCGATCTTCACGGCGCCCCGCCATCCGTACACCATCGCCCTGCTGCGATCCTTCCCGAGCCTGCGCGGGCCGCTGACCCGTCTGGAGGCTCTGCAGGGCAACCCGCCGGACCTCATCGATCCGCCGAGCGGCTGCCGCTTCCACCCCCGCTGCCGGTTCAGCCAGCACGTCTGCGCTGCTACGGCGCCGCCCTATGTCGAGACGGCGCCGGGTCACTTCGCCCGCTGCCACTTCGCCGGCGACTCGTCACCGTTCGCCGCGTCGACCCCGTCGGCAGCCAGGGAGGGCTGAGCCATGCGAGTGGGAGACTCAGTCCTCGTCCAGGCCGAGAACCTGCACAAGCACTTCCCGCTCAGCGCCGGCATTCTGGCGCGGATCTTCTCGCGAAATCGCCGGTTCGTCCGCGCCGTTGACGGCGTCAGCTTCGGGATTCGGCGGGGCGAGGTCCTCGGCCTTGTCGGCGAATCGGGCTGCGGGAAGACGACGACGGGTCAATTGCTCGCCCTGATGGAATCGCCAACCGGCGGTGAGATCGTCTACGACGGCACGAACCTGGCCTCGCTCGCGGGAATGGCCGTCAAGCCGTTCCGGCGGCGCGTCCAGATCATCTACCAGGACCCCTACCAGACGCTCGACCCACGCTACACGGTCTTCGACACGGTTGCCGAGCCGCTGCGGATCCACCACATCGGACGGTCGAAGGCCGAGCAGCGCGACCGGGTCTTCGAGATGCTGGAGCTGGTCGAGCTCAAGCCGGCCGACCAGTTCGCCGCCCGCTATCCCCACGAGCTCTCCGGTGGCCAGCGCCAGCGCGTCGCCGTCGCCCGGGCAATGGTGCTGCGGCCGGAGTTCCTGGTGGCCGACGAGCCGGTCTCGATGCTGGACATCTCCATCCGCGCCGGCGTTATGAACCTCATGCTCGACCTCAAGGAGGAGCTCCACGTCAGCTACCTCTTCATCACGCACGACCTCGCCGTGGCGCGCTACATGAGCGACCGCATCATCGTGATGTATCTGGGCCGCGTGGTCGAGCAGGGCGAGCGCGAGGAGATCGTTCAACGGCCACAGCATCCGTACACCCGCGCCCTCATGGCGGCCGTACCGGGCCTGGGCCGACGCGAGCGGACCCAACTGGCCGGCGACCCGCCCAACGCAGCCTCGATCCCGCCGGGCTGCCGCTTTCATCCCCGCTGTCCGCTGGCGGCTCCTCGCTGCCGGACCGACGACCCCGCCCTCCGCGAGGTCGCCCCCGGCCACTGGGCCGCCTGTCATGTCGTCTGAGAGAGGAGAAGGCTACCATGCGACTGCGTTTGACGAACTGCACCATCATCGACGCCGTACACCCGGAGCCGCAGCCCAACGCCTACCTGGATATCGAGGACGGCCGCATCCGGGCGCTGGGCCCGATGGCTGCCGCGCCGGATCTTCCTGGCGCGGAGACGCTCGACCTCGGCGGCGCCTACGTGACGCCGGGGCTGTTCGACACCCACATCCACCTGTTCCACTGGGACACCCGCAAGCCGCACCCGAACAATGTCGCCGCCCACGCCTTCTACTGCCAGCAGAACGCTATCAACGCGCTCCAGGCGGGCTTCACCGGCATCCGGGCCGTCGGCGACGGCTACTTCGTCGACGTCGCGCTCCGGGACGCCTTCAACCAGGGGCCGGTGCTCGGCCCACGCCTATGGGTGACCGGCTACTTCCTGACGCCGACGGCCGGCCACTGCGCCGCCCTGGAGGGCGACATGTGGTGCGTCAAGGTCGTCGACGGCGTCGACGGTTGGCGCAAGGCGGCGCGCGAGCAGATCCAGCACGGCGTCGACTTCGTCAAGATCACGGTGACCGGCGGCGCCATGGGGCCGGCGCACGACCTGACGGCGGTATCCAACATGACCGAGGAGGAGTTCCGCGCGGCGGCTCAGGTGGCGCTCGACCGGGGCAAGGGTGTGATCGCCCACGCCGCCGGGCCCGAGGGCGTCAAGATGGCCGTCCGCAACGGCGCCTACTCCATCGAGCACGGCTACTACCTCGACGAGGAGGCCGTCGAGCTGATGGCGAAACACGGGACCTACCTGGCGCCGACCTTCGGCATCACCCACCTGATCCCGGACTATATGACCGACGAGTACGAGTGGGCCACCTACAACAAGCGTCCCCGCCCACCCGGGGCGCTGGCCCGCGCGCGCGAGCGCGTCGAGGCGCATCGGCGATCGTTCCGGCTGGCCGTCGAGGCGGGGGTGAAGATCGTCAACGGCTCGGACATGGGGCCCTTCCCCGGGCCGAATCACCTGGAGATCTCGTTCCTGGTCCGGTACGGCGGCCTGACGCCCTGGCAGGCGCTGGTGGCCTCGACGAAGACGGCCGCCGAGTGCTGCGGCGCCGGCGACGACACCGGAACGCTCGAAGTCGGCAAGCGCGCCGACCTGCTGGCCGTCGACAAGAACCCGCTGGAGGACGTCAAGCATTTGCGTGAACCGCGTCTGGTCCTCAAGGACGGCCGGGTAGCGGTGAACACATTCAGCAGGACCCCGACCCCCGTCGGCATCATGAAGGTTGACTAATTGATCTGGTATCCCACCGGAGAACGACGCACTAGAGCGGTGCCGAGAGAGAACGAACCGCCAAGACGC
>JACQGW010000017.1 GCA_016199325.1 Chloroflexota bacterium | reverse complement strand
TGATGAGTGATGAGTGATGAAGTTCCTACTCATCACTCGTAATGAAGACGTTCGGGCACGAGGTCGCCAAGCTGGCTGCCGCGGACGATGTGGCGGGCCTGCTCCAGCGACAGGTTGAAGCGCGTCGAGAGAAGCTGCCACTCGCTTCCCTGGGGAACGTCCCCCCGGAACACCCGCAGCTCGCCGGTCCGGAGATTTACGTAGGTTCCGTGGTACGGAAACTGGACCTGGTGGGCCCGAAAGGCCTCACGTCTGCCCACTCAACTCCTCCTGCTCGAGATCCGTCTGGCCCTCCGGCGTGAAGCCCGGCCCCGCTTCCAGAATGGCAACCTCCTCGGGCTCGAAGTCGACCTCCTGGTCGGTTCCTGCCTCCGGCGTGTACCCCACCCCCGACGGGCGGAAGTGTCCCAGCCGGGTGTGCAGATCGTGGGCGAGTCGCTCCCGGTCACGATCCTCGGGGGCTCGGGAAAGCTCCTGCTCAGCCATGGCGCCCTCCTTTGAAGCCGCCAGGCGGGGGCAAACAACGGTCGACCCTCTTTGTATCACGCCCCAATCGACCCGTCAACCACCCACCCGCGCCCGGCGGCGATCATCCCCCATCAGCAAACGCCTTGCCAACGACGAGTGATGAGTGGTGAGTGGTGAGTGATGAGTAGAGACTTCATCACTCATCACTCATCACTCATCACTCATCACCCGCTACCGCGCCGGGATCGCCTCGGGCTCGACTGCCCGCTTGACCGGCAGGGCCTTCAGGATCCGCTCCGGCGTCATCGGGAGCTCGGTCAGCCGGACGCCGACGGCGTCGTAGATGGCGTTGGCGATGGCGGCGCTGCCGGCGGTGATCCCCGGCTCGCCGACGCCGCGGGCGCCATAGGGGCCGTCCGGCGAGGGCACTTCGACGATCACGGCCTCGATCGCCGGCACGTCGAGCGCCGTCGGCTGGCGATAGTCGAGCAGGTTCGGGTTCAGCAGCCGGCCACGGTCGTCGAAGATCAGCTCCTCCAGGAGCGCCATCGCCATGCCCTGGCCCACGGCGCCCTGGATCTGTCCCTGAACAGCCAGCGGGTTGATGGCGAAGCCGACGTCCTGGGCGGCAGCGTATCTCGTCACCGTCACCTGGCCGGTCTCCGGATCGACGGCCACCTCGGCGATCTGCACCGTGAAGCCCGGTGACTGCCGGCGCTGCGCCGCGGACCCGCGCCCGTGGATCGGCGGATACTGGCCGGCAAATGCCGTCGTCCTCTGGCCCAGCTCTGCAAAGGTGAGCGATTTCGACGGCTCGCTCCGAACCCGCAGGGTGCCGTCGCCCAGCTCGATCTCGGCCGGGTCGGCGCCCAGCTCGGCGGCGGCGACGGCGATCAACTGCTCACGGGCGTCCTCGGCCGCCTTCTTCACGGCCGCGCCGACCGTGTAGACGATCTTGCTGCCGCCGCTCATGCCGGCGAACGGCGCCCGGCTGGTGTCGGCCGTCGCGATGTTGATCTGCTCGATCGGCAGGTCCAGCACCTCCGCGGCGATCTGGGCGTGCGCCGTGTGGCTGCCCGAAAGGTCGACCGAGCCGACCACGACCCGCACCGAGCCGTCGGCGTCGACCATGACCGAGGCGCTCGCCGGCTGGAGACCGCCGAGCCAGCAGCCCAGGGAGACGCCGATCCCCTGGTTCGCACCGCCGCCCCGGCGCTGCCAGATCGGGTGCTCCTTCATCCGCTGGAGCACGCTCTTTGCCCCCATCCTGGGCCAGGGGCGGCCGTGCGGCATCGGGTCGCCCTCGTCCACCACGTTCAGCAGCCGGAAATCGATGGGGTCCATGCCGATGCTGCGGGCCGCCTCGTCGACGGTCGACTCGATGGCGTAGTTGCTCTGGAAGACGCCCGGCGCGCGGTAGGCGCCGGCCGACGGCTTGTGGGTGAGCACCTCCCAGCCGCGGACGTCGATGTTCGGGATCCTGTAGTAGCCGCCCAGGAGCAGACAGGCCGACGTTACCGGCGAGGCGGGGAAGGCGCCGGAGTCGAGAATGACCTCCGCCTTCAGGGCCATCATCCGTCCATCCTGCTTGACGCCGAGCTTGAGCCGGAAGACGCCGCCGGGCGAGGGGTTTCCCGCCCGCAGGTCCTCCGAGCGGCTCATCACGACCTTCACCGGCCGTCCGGCCTTCATCGAAAGGAGGGTGGCCAGCGGCGGCAGGAGCGAGATTTTGCCGCCGAAGCCGCCGCCGATCTCGGTCGGCACGATCCGGATCCTCGACTCGGGGATCTTGAACAGCCCGGCGATCTCCTGCCGGCAGTAGAACTGGCCCTGCGTCGACGTCCAGACCGTCAGATGCCCGGTCGGGCGGTAGTCCGCAACGGCGACGTGCGGCTCGACGTACCCCTGGTGGACCCAGGCGACGCGGTAGCTCCGCTCGACGACGGCGTCGGAGTCGGCAAGCCCCTGGTCGACGTCGCCCCGGCTGAACTGGACCTGCGCCGAGATATTGCTCGCCGCTTCCGTCGAGTCCTCGGCGGCGGCACCCTCGATCGTCACGTGGCCGCCGGCGTCGCCGCGGTCGGCCTCGGCCGTGGTCAAGCGCACCGACGGCGCCCCCGGCTTCATGGCGTCGAGCACGTCGACCGTGGCCGGCAGCTCTTCGTATTCGACGGCGATCAGGTCGAGGGCCTCTTCGGCCGTATCGGGATCGGCCGCGACGACGGCCGCGACCGGCTGGCCGCAGAACACGACCCGCCCGCGGGCGAGCAGCGCTTCATGGCGGGCGGACGGCGTCTCCGGCAGGCCGGCCAGGTCGTCGCCGGTGAGGACGAGCGCGACGCCGGGCAGGGCGGCGGCGCGGCTGGTGTCGATCCGCTTGACGATGGCATGGGCGTAGGGGCTGCGGAGCAGCTTGCCGTGCAGCATGCCGGGGAGGGAAACGTCTTCGCCGAAAATGGCACGGCCGGTCACTTTCTCGACGGCGTCCACGCGCGGGAGCGGTTTGCCAACGACCTTGTGTACCTGCATGCGGCCTCCTGGCCCGATCTGGGCGGGTTGTCGATCTGTGGCTCTTAGGCTAGCCGAAGGGCTCCCGGATGTCAACCCTTGACCATCTGGGCATGCTGTGATATATTACAATATATGTACGATATCCGTCTCTACCGCCCGTTTCTCAACTCGCTCAAAGACCAGGTCTATCACCAGCTCAAGCGGGAGATCGCGACCGGCGCGCTCCGGCCGGGCGAGCGGCTCCAGGAAGGCCGCCTGGCCGCTCGCTTCCAGGTCAGCAAGACCCCCGTCCGGGAGGCGCTCGCGCTCCTCGTCAAAGAGGGCTTCGTCGAGGTGATGCCCCGGAGCGGCTACGTCGTCACGCCCTTTACCCTCGAGGACATCCAGCACCTGTTCGACCTTCGCATCATCCTCGAGGGCGCCGCCGCCGAGCTCGCCGCCCAGCACATCACCGCCGCCGAGATCCAGCGCCTCGACCTCCACGTCGACTCCCGCTACATCAGCGGCGACCTGGATACCTACGACCACATCGTCGACGAGAACCGCGCCTTCCACCACCAGGTCGCGGTCGCCTCCCGCAACCCGTATCTGGCCGACGCCGTCCTCAGTCTTCTGGAGAAAATGGACCGGCTCATCTACTTCCGGCTCGACTCCAACGCCCCGCCCGAGGAGATGGACCAGGAGCACCGGCGCCTGCTCGACGCGCTGCGCCACCACGATCCCGTCCGCGCCCGTGAGGAGATGACCGCCGCCGTTCGCAACGCCCGAGAGGGTGTGCTGACGGCCCTTCGCGCCAAACGTACCGAGGAGCGCAAAGCATGACGACGCCCACCAGGACTCGCCTGTCCCACACCCGGCCGAGCACCCTGCGACACGCCGGCCCGGCCGCTGCTCTCCCGCGCACGATGCGCGCCATCGTCAAGCCGGCGGCGGCGCCCGGCCTGGAGCTGGTCGAGCGGCCGGTCCCCCAGCCGGGCCCCGGCGAGGTGCTGCTCCACGTCCTTGCTATGGGTATCTGCGGCACCGACCTGCACATCCACGACTGGGACCCCTGGGCCGCGGCTCGGGTCCGCCCGCCCCTCGTCCTGGGCCATGAGTTCGTCGGGGATGTCGTCGCGACCGGCCCCGGCGTCAACCATCCGGCGGTCGGCGACCGGGTCGTGCCGGAGTGCCACCTGCCCTGCCGCCGCTGTGTCACCTGTCTGGTCGGCCAGCCGCACCTGTGCGAGCAGACCCGGATCGTCGGCGTCGATCGGGACGGCGGTTTCGCCGACTACGCCGTCGTGCCGGCGGAGCACTGCTGGCCCATCGGCGCCGAGCAGCCCATCGACGTGGCCGCCATTCGCGATCCGCTCGGCAACGCCGTCCACATGGTCACCGCCTGCGGAGTTTCGGCCCGCACCGTGCTCGTCGTCGGCTGCGGCCCCATCGGCCTGATGGCCATCGCCGTCGCCCGCGCCTGCGGCGCCGGCCTGGTGCTCGCCACCGATCCGTCGGCCTACCGGCGCGCCCTGGCAGTCCGGATGGGAGCGACCGAGGTCCTCGATCCGGCCGCCGCCGACGTCGTCGCGGCCGTCCGAGCGCGGACCGGCGTCGGCGTGGACGTCGTTCTCGAAGCCTCCGGCCACCCGGCGGCGATTCGGGACGGCTTCCGCGCGCTCCGGGCCGGCGGCGACATCGCCCTGCTGGGCACGCCGACGCGGCCGGTCGAGCTGGATCTGGCGAAGGACGTGATCTTCAAGGGGGCGACCGTTCGAGGCATCACCGGCCGCCGAATGTTTGAAACGTGGGTCCAGATGGCCAATCTCCTCGACGCCAGCGCGCTCGACGTTCGGCCGCTGATCACCCACCGCCTGCCGATGCCCGAGTTCGCCGCCGGCATCGAACTGCTGCGATCGGGACAGGCCGGAAAGGTGGTTCTGCTTACCTGATTCCCAGAGCAGCTCGGGAGAGGTCGAACCGCCAGGGCGCGAGGTCGAACCGCCAGGGCGCCAAGTTCGCCAAGAAAGGCGTCCTCCCCCCTCTCGGTGGGAGAGGGGTAGCAGTAGAAGTCCAGGATGTAGGGGCCAAACTGGTGCTGTCGGCGGAACTTGGCGCCGGCAACCTGCCGCGCACGGAGGAGGCGCCACAGGAGTGCTTCGGCGTCGGTGCTCGACCGCCGAAGCTCGCGACAGCGTTGCAGCAGCGTGACTCTGGTCTGGTCGCCGTGGTAGGTAGTGGTCATTCCCTCACCCCCGGCCCCGCT
>JACQGW010000133.1 GCA_016199325.1 Chloroflexota bacterium | reverse complement strand
TGCCGTCCTGGTAGCCGCCGATGCTCGGCAGCGATGCGCCGCCTTCGCAGGCGGCCGGCACCCGATCGGGCACGGCCTTTGCCAGCGCGCCGAAGACGGTGTCCACCATCCGGAAGCCGGTGATGCCGCGGGCGCCGCAGGCGCCGGGCAGCACCGGGTTCACGATCGTCCCCAACGGCGCGATCACCGTGATGGGCCGCATGTACCCTTCGCTGTTGGGCAGGTTCTGCCGAATCACGTTCCGCACGGCCACATACGTCGCCGACTTGGCGAAGGGCATCGGCGCGTTGATGCCGGCCTTCACCTGCGGGGAGGTGCCGGAGAAGTCGACGGTCAGGCTCTCGCCGTCGATCGTCACCGCCACGTGGAAGACGATGGGCTCCGGGTGCTCGCCAAGCCCGTCGATGTAGTCGGTGAACTCGTAGACGCCGTCGGGCAGCGCGGCGATCTCTGCCCGGGCCACACGCTCGGCGTGGTCGAGCATCTCGTTCAGATAGACCCGCATCGCCTCGACGCCGTACCGCCTGATGAGATCGAGGAACGCCTGCTCGCCGATGTTGCAGGCGGCGACCTGGGCCCGCACGTCGCCGAGCACCTTCACCGGCACCCGCACGTTCGCCTCGACGATCTTGAAGAGCGATTCGTTCGGCCGGCCGCCGTCGTAGAGCTTCATCAGGGGGATGCGGAGCCCCTCCTGATAGACCTCGGTGGAGTGGATCGAGTTGCTGCCGGGGGCGATGCCGCCGACGTCGGTGTGATGGGCCAGCGTCGCCGCGAAGCCCTCGACGACGCCGCCGACGAAGACCGGCTTGATCGCGTAGATGTCCGGCAGGTGGATGCCGCCGGAGCCGTAGGGGTCGTTCAGGGTGAAGATGTCCCCGGGGCGCATCCGGTCGCCGTACCTGGCGACCACCTGTCGCATGGCGTCCGGATAGGACCCGAGGTGGAGCGGCGTGGTCAGCCCCTGGGCGACCATCCGGCCGTCGCGGTTGCAGAAGGCGGTCGAGAAGTCCAGCGTGTCCCGCACGATGCCGGAGTAGGCGCTGCGGGTCAGGGCGATGGCCATCTGGTCGGCGATGGAGTCCATCGCGCTCCGGATCACTTCGAAGGTTATCGGATCGATCGTGCCCATAGTTCCTCCCGCACTCGCTCAGTAGCGACCGGGTCCAGGGTGAGCGTGGTCGGGTCGACGACGACGCCGTACACACGGCGGGCGTACTCGACGGTCAGCTTCTCGTCGAGGACGTCCTCCAGGACCAGGTGCGGGTCGCGGTCGAGCGGATTGCCGCAGCCGCCACCGCCGGCCATGACGTGCCGGAACACGTCGCCCCGCCGGAGTTGGACGGCCTCCAGCGCAAGCGTTGGCAGGATGCGCTGTCCCGACCCCGGATTCACGATGTTCCACGACGGCGTGCCCGCCGCGCCCGCCTGGAGGCCGTACGGTGGATGGGCGCGGCGGTCGGAGCGCACCGTCAGGATCGCCTCGTCGGCGAGCAGGCGGTACTCCCGATAGAGCGCCAGCCCGCCGCGATACTTGCCGGCGCCACCGGAATCGGGGACGAGCCCGTAGCCCCGGATCTCCAGCGGCTGCTCGGCCTCGACCAGCTCGACGGGCTGGTTGGACTGGTTGGCGCCGAGGTTCGAGATGCCCTCCGCCCCGTCGCGGTTCGGCCTGGCCCCCCACGTGCCCAGCAGCGTCTCGACGTAGACGAACGGCTTGCCGTCCTGGTAGCCGCCGATGCTCGGGATGCTGGCGCCGCCCTCGCAGGCCGCGGGAATCCGGTCGGGGATGGCCTGGGCCAGCGCGCCGAGCACGGTGTCGATCATCCGGAAGCCCGTGATCCCGCGGGCGCCGCAGGCGCCGGGCAGGACCGGGTTCACGATCGTCCCCAGCGGCGCGACGACCTTGATGGGCCGCATGTACCCTTCGCTGTTGGGCAGATTCTGCCGGATCACCCCGCGGATGCCGACGTAGGTCGCCGACTTGGCGAAGGGCATGGGCGCATTGATCCCGCCCTTCACCTGAGGCGACGTCCCGCTCCAGTCGACGGTCAGGCTGTCTCCCGCAATCGTCACCGCAACGCGGAACACGATCGGCTCGGGGTCTTCGCCGAGCCCGTCGATGTAGTCGGTGAACTCGTAGACGCCGTCCGGTAGCGCGGCGATCGCCGCTCGGGCGATGCGCTCGCCGTGGTCCAGCATCTCCTCGAGGTGCTCCCGCATCGTCGGGACGCCGTACCTGCCGACGATCTCCAGGAACGCCTGCTCGGCGGTGTTACAGGCGGCGACCTGCGCGCGCAGGTCGCCGAGCACCATGACCGGCACCCGGACGTTCGCCTCGATCAGCTTGAGGAGCGTCTCGTTCGGCTCGCCGCCATCGGAGAGCTTCATCAAGGGGATGCGGAGCCCTTCCTGGTAGATCTCGGTCGAATGGATCGAGTTGGAGCCGGGCACGATGCCGCCCACGTCGGTATGGTGGGCGAGCGTCGTCGCGTACGCCTCGACCGCGCCCTCGACGAAGATCGGCTTGACGACATAGATGTCCGGCAGGTGCATCCCGCCCGAGCCGTAGGGGTCGTTCAGGATGTAGATGTCGCCGGGGCGCATCCGTCCGCCGTACCTGGCGACGACGTTGCGCATGGCGTCCGGAAACGAGCCCAGGTGGAGAGGCGTCGTCAGCCCCTGGGCGACCATTCGGCCGTAGCGGTCGCAGAAGGCCGTCGAGTAGTCGAGCGAATCGCGGACGATGCCGGAATAGGCGCTCCGCGTCAGCGCAATCGCCATCTGGTCGGCGATGGAGTCCATCGCGCTGCGAATGACTTCAAAGGTAATAGGATCGATCGTGCCTGCCATGATAGACGCTCCAGCAATTGTTGACTACTGCGCCGCGATCCGCTGACAGCTCCGCGCTCGCCCCATCTCCTCCCGGACCCGTTCAGTCGCGGGGAGGTCCAGCGCCAGCGTGCTGGGGTCGATGACGATGCCGTAGGCGCTCCGGGCGTGGGCGATGGTCATCTTCTCGTCGAGCACGTCTTCGAGCGTTGCTCGCGGATCGCGCTCGAGCGGGTCGCCCCAGCCGCCGCCGCCGGACAGGTGGTGGCGGTAGACGTCGCCGCGCCGGATCGGGATCGCCTCCATCGGCAGCGCCGGCAGCACGCGCTGCGCCGGCCCCGGGTTGAGGACGTTCGACGACGGCGTGCCGGCGCCGCCGCCCTGCAGACCGTAGGGTGGGTGGGATCGGCGGTCGGAGCGGATCGCCAGGATCGCCTCGTCGGCCATCAGGCGGTACTCCCGGACGAGCGACAGGCCGCCGCGATGCTTGCCGACGCCACCGGAGTCCGGCCGGAAGCCGTAGCGGGTGACCTCCAGCGGCAGCTCGGCCTCGATCAGCTCGACTGGCTGATTGGAGACGTTGGCGCCCAGGTTGGAGACGCCCTCGGCGCCGTCCCGATTCGGCCGGCCACCCCAGGCGCCCAGGACGGTCTCGACGTAGACGAACGGCTTGCCGTGCTGATAGCCGCCGATGCTCGGGATCGTGGCGCCCCCCTCACAGGCCGCAGGGACCAGATCGGGAAGGGCCTGCGCCAGGGCGCCCAGCACGGTATCGATCATCCGGTAGCCCGTGAGCCCGCGCGCCCCACAGGCGCCGGGCAGCACCGGATTGGTGATCGTGCCGAGCGGTGCGACGACCTCGATGGGCCGCATGTACCCTTCGCAGTTCGGCAGGTTCTGGCGCATGACCGACCGGACCGCCGCGTACGTGGCCGACTGGGTATAGGACATCGGCGAGTTGAGGCCGGCCTTGACCTGCGGCGAGGAGCCCGTCCAGTCCACCCGCATGCGGTCTCCCGCGATGGTCACCTGAACGTGGAAGACGATCGGCTCCGGATGCTCGCCGAGCCCGTCGATGCAGTCGGTAAACTCGTAGACGCCGTCCGGCAGCGCGGCGATCTCCGCTCTCGCCAGCCGCTCGGTGTGATCCTGCATCTCTTCGAGGTAGACACGCATCGCCTCGACGCCGTGCTTGCGAACGGCCTCGAGGAACGCCTGCTCGCCGGTGTGGGCGGCCGAGACCTGCGCGCGCAGGTCGCCGAGCACCATGACCGGCACCCGGACGTTCGCCTCAACGATCTTGAAGAGCGCGACGTTCGGCTCGCCGCGCTCGTAGAGCTTCAGGAGGGGGACGCGCAGCCCCTCCTGGTAGATCTCGGTGGAGTGGACAGAGTTGCTGCCGGGGACAATGCCGCCAACGTCGGTGTGGTGGGCGAGCGACATCGCGTAGCCCTCGACCGCGCCATCCACGAAGATCGGCTTGATGACGTAGAGGTCCGGCAGGTGGATGCCGCCGGATCCGTAGGGGTCGTTCAGGATGAAGACGTCCCCCGGGTACGTCCGCTCGCCGTACCGGGCGATGAGATGGCGCAGTGCGTTGGGGAAGGAGCCCAGGTGGAGCGGCGACGCGAGCCCCTGGGCGACCATCCGGCCTTTGCCATCGCAGACGGCCGTCGAGTAGTCGAGCGAATCGCGGACGATGCCGGAGTAGGCGCTGCGGGTGAGCGCCAGCGACATCTGGTCGGCGATGGAATCCACCAGGCTGCGGATGACCTCGAAAGTGATGGGATCGACGACATGGGCCACCGGGGCTACTCCACGTCGACGTCGACGACGATGTTGCCCCACCCATCGACCGACGCCCGGCACCCCGGCGGCACGACGCAGGTCGCATCGTACTCCTCGACGATGAGCGGGCCGTCGAGCGTCTGGCCCACCAGGTCCCGGCGGGAGACGATCGGCGTCCGCAGCATCCCGTGGCCCGAGCCGAAGTAGGCGTCTCGCTCGCGCGCGCCGCCGATGCGGGCGCCGTCGCCGGCCCGAACCGCCGCCGCCGGGTCGTACTTGCGCGACCCGCTGCCGACCGCCAGGCCGATGACCTTCAGGTTCACCAGGTCGACCGGCTCGTCGGTGGCTCGGTGGCCGTAGGTCCGCAGATGCTCCTGACCGAACGCCTCGACCATCCCGGCGACCTCGGCCGGGCTGAGGTCGCCGCCGGGCACCGGCACCGTCAGCTCGTATGCCTGGCCGGAGTAGCGCAGATCGGCCAGCCGCCGGATGACGACCCGGTCCGGCCCGTACCCCTCCTCGGCCAGCACCGCCTGGGCCTGCGCCTCCATCCGGCCGTAGGCGGCGTTCAGCGCGGCGGCGTCGATCTCGCCCGCCCGCCGGAAGTAGGTCTGGACGAACTCGTGCTCGATGCTGGAGAACAGCAGCCCGAAGGCGCTGAAGAGGCCGGGCGCCGGCGGGACGAGCACCCGCTTCATCCGGAGCGAGCGCGCCATCTCGGCGGCGTAGACCGGACCGTTGCCCCCAAAGCCGAGCAGGACGAAGTCCCGCGGGTCGCGCCCGCGGTAGGTCGAGACGGCCTTGACGGCCCGGATCATGTTGGCGGCGGCGAGGGTGTAGGCGCCGTAGGCCGTTTCCAGCAGGGGGCGGTCGAGCCGAGCGGCGATTTTCTCCGCCAGCGCCTGCCGGCCCTTCTCGGCGTTCAGCCGGACCCGTCCGCCGGCGAGATACTCGGGGTTGATGTAGCCGAGGACGACGTTGGCATCGGTGATGGTTGGCTCCTCCCCGCCGATGTCGTAGCAGACCGGCCCGGGGGTGGCGCCGGCGCTCTGCGGGCCGACCTGGAGCATGCCCGCCCTGTCGATCCAGACGATGCTGCCGCCGCCGGCCCCGATCTCGGACACGTCGATCAAGGGGAGCTTCAGCGCGTAGCCGCCGCCCTTGACGAGCAGGCTGCTCAGGTTGATGCCGCCGCCCACCTCGTACTCGGAGGTCTTGACCAGCTCGCCGTTCTCGATGATGGACGCCTTGGCGGTGGTGCCGCCCATGTCGAGGGTGATGACGTTCTCGTGGCCGGCGAGCTTCGCCAGCCAGGCCGAAGCGATGACGCCGGCGGCCGGGCCCGACTCGACGATGTGCGCCGGGCGCTCCATGGCCGACGCCGCCGTCATGACGCCGCCGTTGGACTGCATGATGAGGAGCGGCGCGGCGACCTCGATGGAGTGGAGCTGGCGGAGCAGGGAGTTCAGATAGGACTTGACGATGGGCCCGACGTAGGAGTTGATGACCGTCGTGCTGGTCCGCTCGTACTCCCGTAGCTCCGGCAGGATGTCCACCGAGAGGGAGATGAAGGCGTCGGGCAGCAGCTCGCGGGCGATCTGGCCGATGCGCAGCTCGTGGTCGGGGTTGGCGTAGGAATGGAGGAGGCAGACGGCGACGGCGGCGGCGCCGGTGGCTCGAATCCGCTCGCAGGCGGCCCGCACGGTCGCCTCGTCGAGGGGAATACGGATGTCGCCCCGGGGGCCCATCCGTTCGGTGACCTCGTAGCGGAACCGGCGGGGGACCAGCGGCTTGGGCTTCTCGTAGAACAGGTTGTAGAGCTCGGGGATGCGGATGCGCCGGAGCTCGAGGACGTCGCGGAATCCCTCGGTCGTGATGAGCGCCGTCCGGGCGCCCTTGCCTTCGAGAATGGCGTTGGTGGCGACGGTGGTGCCGTGGACGACCTCGGCGATGGCGGACGGTGACAGCGCCAGCTCGGCCAGGAGCTCGGAGAGCCCGACGACGATGCCGATGCCGTAGTCCTCGGGCGTCGAGGAAACCTTGCGGGTGGCGATGGACCCATCGTTGCCCAGGAGCACGATGTCGGTGAAAGTGCCCCCGATGTCGACGCCGACCCGGTAGTGAACGGATTGCTCCACTGCTCTCTCCTTCCAGGACACAGGGTACTCGAGCGGGGGTCAGGGGGCGGGGGTCGGAACCGGAGGCGCGGCCTGGCTGCGCGACTCGCCCGCTTCCCCTGCTCGATGTTCCTGCTCACCGCTCTGGCGGATCATAGGCTCCGCTGCGATTCCTGTCAACGTGAGGGCGCGACGGATCAACCGGAGGATTCTGGCTTCCGGCTGTGAGCCCCTCACACATGCGCCATACGTCATACGTCAAGCGTCATACGTCATGCCCGCTCCGCGCATGGAGGGGATCTCACACGCGGCGTCGGGCGGCTTCGAGAGCGGGCGAACCGCCAGGGCGCCAAGATCGCCAAGGAAGACGCCAAAGCGGCGGAGAGGGGGAAGGGATTGGGTTCGTTCGGCATTCTTCCGTGTTCGAGGTCCAGGATCCATGGTCCCAGGTTCGACGATCGATGCCTGGAGTGCAGGGAGAGGGAGGAACGGGTGATGGCGAAGGTGCGATTGCGGGGGCAGCAGAACGACGGGACCGGCGAAGCGACGGAGAGCCGGGAGGGGGGAGGGCCGGTCCCGCTGAAGCCCATCGACACCAGCGGTGTGCTGGTCAGCAAGCCTGCCCTGATCAGCGCCCTGCGCGTCTACGTACCGCAGTTCGTGGACATCCAGGTGGTCGACGGGCCGGAGGAGCAGTTCATCCTAAAGCTGGGCCCGGCCGGCGATGAGGAACGGTAGAGCCGTTTGAGGGAAGGCTGAACCGCCAGGACGCCAAGAACGCCAAGGAGTACGCCAGGAACGCCCTCTGGTCGCTTGCTCGGACTCACTGCGATCCGTAGAGAGTGCAGCGACTGCTGCGTGATGGAGGGTAGGGATGAAGAAGGTCGCACAAGCACGGCTCAGCCATCGGGCATTCTTGAAATGGTGCGGGCTGGCTGTAGTGGGAGCGAGCGCGAGTCAGCTTGTCACTCCGCCAAGGGCAGCATTTGCCACGCCCACAACGTTTACCGATGACGTCTATGTCAGCCCGGGCAGGCTCGGGGTCGGTACGACAAGTCCACGGGGGAGCCTCGACGTAGATGGGAGTGCCGATATCTGGCTAACCGACGATGGCCTCCAATCGGGATACCAGACCCTCTATCTGCCGGGTCACATCTACATGGCGCCGTACTCAACAGGCGATGTCGCTTACCTCCAGGCACGTCGGTCGGACAACTCCGGAACGACGGCGCTCAGGCTGCGAACGTACAATGCGGGTGTTCTGACCGAAGCGATGCACATTGCCGGGAATGGCAAAGTTGGGATCGGGGAGAATGATCCGGCAACCATTCTTCACGCGAACGGTCCGTCGGAGATCCTGACGACGGGCTCTGGCGCTGGTTTCATGTTCCGTGATCGGGGAGGCGGCAGCGCCGATGACTGGGTCTGGTATTCAGCCGGCAACGTCGCACGCTTCTGGCGTCAAGGCGCCGGCGATCTGATAGCCATCGCGACGAGCGGCAACGTCGGCATCGGGAGGACCGATCCGGCCGAGAAGCTGCACGTCGCCGGCAATATCAAAGTGGACGGAGTCCTGGACGGTACGGCGAAACAGAGCTACTACGCATCCTGATAGAACGCGCTGAGTCTGCCGTCACGCGGGAGGGAACCATGGCCAAGGTCGGACAGGCCCGGTTGACGCACCGGGCATTTCTCAGGTGGTGTGGGTTGGCGGTGGCGGGGGCCGGGGCAGCAGGCGTGAGCCGGGTCGTCACGCCGCCGAAGACGGCGTTCGCCGCGCCCACGACCTTCACCGATGACGTCTACATCAGTCCGGGGAAGCTGGGGATTGGGACGACCGTTCCGGGGTCACTGCTCACCGTGTACCATTCTTCGGACCCGCGATGCGAGATCCGCTCGGACTCGGGGTACATGTATCTCTCCAAAGTGACGGGTGATTGGAACGGAACAACGAGTCCGTTCGTTCTCCAGGCGAACAACACCGGCGACATCGTTGTGACCCCGAAGCTGAACATGCCTGGAGACGGCATTGTCATCAAGCAGTCGGGCAACGTCGGCATCGGGACGACCATCCCCCAGGGCAAGCTCGACGTCGCGGGCGAAGTGCGCATCAATGGCATTGCAGCCATCGACTCTGGCGGCGTCGCCAAGCAAAGCTACTACGCATCGTAGCGGTCTCAGGGAGAGTCTGGGCGGAAAAGAGCATAGTTCGTCGGAGCCAAGCGATCGACGGTGAAGGAGGATGCCTATGACGACGGGTGCGGGACGCAGCGCTTCAGTGGACATCGGACCTGCCGGGGGCACGATCACGTCGCCGGACGGCAAGCTCCGCGTCACCTTCCCGGCCGGCGCGCTGGCGGCCTCGGCGACCGTGCGGGTGACGCCGAGCACGGGCAACACGCCACGGCCGGCGTTCGACTGGCTCACGCCGAGCTACGACGTGGACGTGCGCGATGCCGCCGACCAGAAGGTCGGCCCCTTTGCCAAGCTCGTCGCCGTCGAGTACACCTACGCCGACGACGAGGTTCGGGGCCTGAGCCTCCTCTCCCTCAGCCTCTACCGCTTCGACGAGACCCCGCAGCAGTGGACGCCCCTCCCGACCACCGTCGACTACTTCAATCACACCATGCGCGCCGTCACCACCCACTTCTCCGAGCTCAGCGTCTGGGGCACGCCCTTCACGGCGGGCGGCGGCTTCGTCAACGCCTTCGAGACCGACCTCTTCACCGGCACCGCCTCGTTCTCCCTGCCCCTGGAAGTGACGCCGGGGCCCAACGGCATGCAGCCCAGGCTGACCCTGTCGTATTCCAGCGGTTCCGTCGAGGAGATGAAGAGTCTCAAGAGCCGGGGCTCCTGGGTGGGCGTGGGCTGGCACCTCGGCCTCGGCTCCATCACCTACGAGCCCCGCACGGGGAAGTTCTTCCTGAAGCTGAACGGCGTGAGCGATGAGCTGCTGCTGGAGGTGGTGCAGAACAACCTCGCTTACTATCGCACCAAGAAGGACTCGTTCATCCGCATCCAGCGCGTCCCCATCACTGGGCGGGACTGGACCTGGAAGAACCCCTTCTCCTGGGAAGCCTGGGCCAAAGACGGCACCTACTACCGCTTCGGCGGCGTGGACGACACCAACCCGGCGAACACGACGAAGAACGGCGACCAGACGGACGTGGGCGTGGACGGCTCCCGGCACTACTGAGCCAACTGGGGGAGCAACGGCGGCGACTGGAACTACACGAAGGAGTACTACCGGTGGGACCTGGACCTGATGCAGGACACCCACGGCAACAGCCTGACCGTGGCGTACCGGGGCGTGGGGGGCATGTCGGACGTGGCCGACAACACCTGCACCCACTACCAGGGCGACCCGCCCATCTGCACGAGCGAGATCGGGAACGTCCAGCAATGGTACGCCGTCTCCAGCTATCCCTACAAGATCCGGTACTCGCAGAACGACACGGGCGGCGCCCGGCGGATCGTGCGGTTCATCCTGTCGCAGCGGAGCGACGTGCCGAGCGAGGTGCAGACGTGGGAGACGCACAAGCTCGAGGCCGTCGAGATGCGGCTTTCGGGGACGCCGGAGACGCTCGTCCGCAAGTACGGCTTCGGCTACGACACGACGACCGATCCGAACCAGCTTCGGCTGACCGGCGTGACGCAGTACGGG
>JACQGW010000132.1 GCA_016199325.1 Chloroflexota bacterium | reverse complement strand
GGCGCGCTCCCCGTCTCCCCTCTCCCGCCACGCGGGAGAGGGGCCGGGGGTGAGGGCGCTACCCCCGTCTCCCCTCTCCCGCCACGCGGGAGAGGGGCCGGGGGTGAGTGCGCTTCCCCCGTCTCCCCTCGCCCGCCACGCGGGAGAGGGGCCGGGGGCGAGGGGTGTTCCCCAGCCAGCGGATGTCCGGCCGCGTGCGCCGGGTCGATCGGCGGGGATGCGAGGGTGTTCTCGCATCGACCCACCCGCTCATCGTCATGCTGAGCCGCAGCGAAGCATCTCCCGGGCGTTGCCAGTTCGGGCCCGAGAGATGCTTCGCTGTGGCTCAGCATGACCGGGGAGGAGCCACTCGGATCAGCGAGTGACTCGCTGTGGCTCAGCATGACCGGGGGGAGACCGCCGGGATCGTCGGGTGATCTGCCAGACGCGCTGGTCAAGCCCACTAAAGGCGACTCAACCCGTTTCTTCCACGTCATTCCCACCACCAGCAGGGCCGCCCCGATGATTACCAACCCCACGCTCAGATCCTCGACCGGCCCGATGCTCGATCCGAAGACGCCGGCAACCGCCCCTGGGACCGTCCGGACCAGGCCGGCCAGGATGGCTCCGGCGACCGCGATGCCGGACCAGCGGGAGCGCCAGTGCTGGATGACGACCAGCGTCAGCCCTACCAGCGCCAGGGCTTCTGCCAGCCCGACGTGCGGGCTGACGGCGCCAGCGGCCAGGCAGCCGAGAGCCACCAGGGCGCGCGCCCGGCCACGGCGCGTCAGGTGCCGGTGGGAATAGTACCAGTTGGCGAGGCCGGCCACCAGGATCGCGAAGCTGATGGGCTTCAGGAAGTAGGTCGAGCGGAACAGGAACGTCTGGAGGATGAACCCGGACCGGATGGCGTAGGCGTTGACGCCGTACGCGATCGGCAGGGCCAGCAGGATCAAGAGAACCGTGGCGACCAGCGGCAACCGCTCATGACTGAAATGGCGGCGCTGGATCAGGAAGAGGACGCCGGCGAGCATCAGGGCGAACCAGGCGTACCCCTGGCGCCAGTGGTCCTCGACGAAGGCGTGGTAGGCGTAGGTGCGGAACTGGGCGTAGAACGCGGCGTCGAGCGACGAGTCGAGGTTGGCGCCAAGATTCCCCAGCAAGTAGAGAGCCGACGGGGCCGCCGTCGCCGCCGCCAGGACGCTCAGGAGCTTCCGGCGCGGGGTCTCGGCGAACGCCGCACCGGCGATCACGGTGCAGGCGGCTGTGATGGCGCCGACGTAGGGATGGATGTTGAACGTCAGGCCGGCCAGGAGCGAGGCCCGAGCCCAGTTGCCCGCGAACAGGCTCGCGAACGCCAGGATGGCGAGCGGCATGGCGAAGAGCGCCGTGACGAGCGCCGGGAGCGGCACCCAGCTCCAGTTCAGGCTGCCGCGGAAGGGCGGCGCCGTCGCCAGGAGGACGAGCGTCAGCGAGGCGGCGAGCGGGCTGCGGGTGAGCCGGTGGGACAACCGCCAGGTAGCCAGGAAGAACAGCCAGAGGAACGCCAGAAAGAGCCCGTGCCAGAGGAGATCGACGTCGACGGGCAGGCGGTAGAGGTTGCCGGCCAGGCGATAGATGTGGAACGGGCCGCGGAGTCCGGCGGTGACGATCAGGTCGCCGGCGCTGTAGAGGGCCGGATCGGCCACCTTCCTGGCGATGGGCAGCGCGAGGTAGAGGTCCCCGTTGACCGGAATCTGCCCGAAGAGCTGAAGGAGGAGGACGCAGCCGGCGGCGACGAGCGGCGGGCTCTCGACGAAGGCCCTGGTCCGGGCACTGATCGCGGTTGTGCGGACTGCCGTGATCGGCATGGCTATGTCAGCGACTCCTGGCCATCAGGTTGTGCCAGAGGCTCGCCGAGAGATGTCGGGGCAAGAGGCGAGCGAGCAGCCCCATCGCCCGGGCGCTCGCGCCGATGGTGACGGTGCCGCCGGACTCGGCGCTCTGAATAATCCGAGCGGCAACCGCGGCCGGAGAGAGCAGGCGGGCGGCGTCGTCGTTCCTGACGCCCGCCGTAGCCTGAAAGCTCGTCGCCGTGCCGGCGGGGCAGACGGTGACGACGCGAATGCGCGGGTTGTCGCGCTGCTCGGCCCAGAGCGCTTCGCTGAAGTGCAGGACGAACGCTTTGGACGCCGCATAGGTCGCCATGAAGGGGAGGGGCTGCCAGGCGGCCGATGAGGCGACGGTGACGAGGACGCCTTCGCCCGCCCGCCGGAAGTGCTCCAGCGCCAGCTTGGACAGGTAGAGTGGCGCGACGACGTTCACGTCGACGATGGTCCGCTGCTGGAGGAAGCTGAGCTCGTCGACCCGGCCGCGCAAGCCGATCCCGGCGTTGTTGACGACCCAGCCCAGAGTAAGCCGCTCTTCGGTCACGAAGGATCGGATGCGGTCGAGATCCGCCGGCCGGGCCAGGTCGGCGGTGAGCCACCGCGCGTCGAGCGCCTCGCCGAGCGCCCGGAGTCTGGCTTCGTCCCGGTCGACGAGCAGCAGCGAATGGTTGCGCGCGGAGAGCTGCCTGGCCAGCTCGTAACCGATACCGGAGGCGGCGCCGGTCAGGAGCGTCGTCCCGGCGGGAGGCTGCTGGCCGGCTTGCCGGACGTGCCAGCGGACGGTTTCGGCCAGCCCGAGATCGAAGGGAACGCCGGCCGCGAAGCCGATCGCTTCGAGCTTGCGGCTTCCGGCACAGAGGACGTCGCTGAAGATCCCCTGGACCGCCAGCGGCAGGCGCGGGCGGAGCGCCTGCCCTGCCCGAACGACAGGGGCCGGCAGCGGGATCGAGCCGGCCGGCTTGCCCAGCAGGTAGCCGAGGTCGCGGAAGATCGCGCCGAGCGCGACCGGTTTGCCGTCGGACGCGAAGTAGGTTTCACCGGCCGCCCGGGGATCGAGCGCCACCAGCAGCAGCGCGTCGACGAGGTCGCGGACGTGGACGACGCTGACCCGCCCGGGGAAGGCGAATCGAGTGGCGAGCCTCATCTGTCCGACAGTCGCGATGAACGTACGGATGTGGCTGTTGGCGCGCATGCCGGGGCCGTAGACCCACGTCGGACGGACGATGGCGAACGGCAGCCCCGATTGGCGGACGATCTGCTCGGCCGCGAGCTTCGACCGGCCGTACTCGGTCAGCGGATGGGGCGGCGTCTCCTCGGTGAGCGGCTCGGCGCACGGGTCGTCCGGCCGGCGGTCGACGGCGCCGATGGTGCTGGTGAAGACGAGCCGCCGGAGCCGGGGCGAGCGGGCCAGGAGGCCCACCAGGACCCGCGTGCCCTCGACATTCGCTTGATGGTAGTCGGGCGGGCCGGCGAGCGCGGCGTTGGCGGCCAGGTGAAAGACGTAGTCGCACTCCGCCAGCATCTCGGCGTACCGCGGCAGGTCGTCGAGCGCGCCGTGGAGCACGCGGACGCGATCTCTGAGATCCGGGTCCAGGCGGGCAGGGTCACGGGCGAGGCAGACGACGTCCGCCGGCTGGCCGTCCAGGCCACCTGTGAGGAGGCGGCGGGCGACGTGGGCGCCGACGAAGCCGGTCGCGCCGGTGATGAAGACCTTGATGGGGGTCTTGATGGAGACCCTGGTGGAGACGTTCACAAATATTTCCCTTCCGCCGGGCTGTCGACATCGCCGGGCCGGCAGTAGAGCTCGATGCAAGCGGGCTTGCCGATGGCCGCGCCATAGAACGAGAGCACGGCCGCCAGGGGCAGCCAGAGGAACCCGAGCGCCGTCACGAGCTTCGTCCAGCCGGGATGGCGCAGGTACTCGACGGTCTGCCGGCGCTTCTTGCGAACGTTGTAGTAGTAGTTGTGCGAGCGGGAGACGAGGTTGAGCAGCGTCTGATAAAAGCCGAAGGTGTCGTATTCCACCGAGTAGAAGTGCGCCCGGAAGTGCCCGAAGCCCAGATCCCGAAGCAGAGCGACGAGGCCGACCATCGTGAAATGGGAGACGTGGTGCGGCACGTCGAGATAGGCCCAAAAGTTCTGGCCGGTTTCGGCCTGGAGGCTGTCGATATTCGGCACGCACAGGTAAAGCGTGCCGTCCGGCTCGAGCAGATGCCGGACCAGCCGGAGCGTCTCGCGCGGGTGGGGCTGGTGCTCGAGCGAGTGCCACATCACGACGGCGTCGAATCGCCGGCCGGCCAGCGCGCCCTGGTGGACAAGCTCTCTCGAAAAGAACTCGGGAATGAACTGCACGGTCGGGTCGGCAAAGCGCGCGTTCTTCTCATTGGGCTCGACGACCGTTACCCGGGCGCCGGCTCTGACCAGTGCGTTGGCGAACGCGCAGCTTCCGCTGCCGATCTCGAGCACGGCCGGCGCCGGGCGCCGACCGAGGGCCGCCAGGACCCGCTGGACCCGGATCTGGACGAAGAGATGGAGCAGCCGGCGCTCGACGAAGCTCAGATCGGACCAGGGGACGTCGGCCTCCAGGATGCTGTCGGCGAGGGCGAGGCGGGGGTGGGTAAAAGCGTTGCGGCACCGGCTGCAATAGAGCACCGAGAAATCGCCGAGGTGCAGGTTGTCTTCGCACGTCCGGAGGTGGGACCTCCGGAGCGCGTCGGCGTCGGCACCACAGAGGGGGCAGGCGATACTCTCCTCCTCTTCCGAGAGGTACATCGACCGGCGGTAGCGCGTGACCTCCATCGGCCGGTCCATTCGACTGAAGGCGCCGGTGACGAAGCCGAGCCATCCGAGTCCTTCCGCTGTCAGGCGCAGGTGGAGCTTGGCCAGCTCCCAGAGCGCCCGCGGAATCACGCCGACCCCCGAGCCGCCCCATTTGCCGCTGCTCGACGGAAAGAGGCGCACCGGCAGCTCGACGTGCCGCGGATGGTGGCGCTGGAGGCGGACCAGGATCTCGGTGTTGGCGATGGCGCCCTTCCCCCGCAGGTGGATGAGGTCGACCCGGTCCAGCGGGGCGCGCCGGAAGAGCTTCAGAGGACAGTCGATGTCCCGGGACAGCGGGCCGAAAAACAGGTGTACCAGGAGGCTCCAGCCCCAGGCGTTGAGCTTTCGCACCAGCGGATCGTCTCGGACCGTCCGGTATCCGGTCACAAGGTCGCCGCCGGGCATCTGGGCGAGGATCTGCCGGATCTGGGCGGCGTCGTACTGGATGCCGGCCTCGGCGAGGAGGATCCAGCCGAACCGGGCGGAGACCAGCCCGTCGTGGACCGCCGCGCTGTATCCCTCCGGCCGCAGATGCCGGATGAGCTTGACCTGCGGAGCCTCTCTCCTGATCGCCTGGACCTGCTCGGCCGTGTCGTCGGCGCTGCCGTCGTCGACGACGACGATTTCGTAGCGGCTGATCGTCTTCCCGCCGGCAACCTCCCGGTCCAGCGCCTGGACGAGCATCTGGAGGGTTGGGCAGATGAGATGCCGATCGTCGCGGGCGACGAGGACGCAGGACAGTCCGTCTTCCACCAGAGGCGCCCCGCCACGGTCAATCTGCCCCATGGACCTTCTCCAGCAGCGCGGGATTCTCACGAACGGCGTCGCGGAGCTGATCGACGGCGTCCACCAGGCGCCGCCGGTTGCGGCTGAGCGCGGCGTCGGGGTCCCCGTTTCGCCGCAGTTGCAGCTCCTCCTGGCGCCGGGCCGCCCGATCCGAGTCGCCCCGCACGTAGAGCAGGAGCTCGCCATCGGGGATCGGGAGCACCGGCGTTTCCCCGAGGCAGATCACGAAGGCGCGATCGTGCCGGTCGTGGTGGACCGCCAGGGCATCGGCAATCGCCTCCAGCAGGGCGGCGTCCGCGCCGGTCGCGGCTCGTCCGATCAGACGGTGCTTGATCTCCTCCAGCAGCAGGTGTCGAACGGCGAGCTCCTGCCGATTGATTGGCTGCCGCTCGGGATAGGTGGTGTCCATAGTCTACTTCCGGGCCACCACGGCAACGTTCCAGGCCAGCCAGCGCAGTCCGGGCAGCCGGAGGAGGATCTCGTCGAGCCGGCGCAGGGGCCGGTAGATGGGGGCGATGGTCTCGTAGTCCTGGAGAACCTTCTTCCAGTACCGCTCCTCGTTGGGATGGATGGTGTCGACGAAGTAGAACCTGGCGAAGACGGCCAGCGTCATCAGCCAGGTGAACTGGGTCTTGACCTTGCCGAACAACTGGTCGACGAGCGCGAGGTCGGACCGGCCCAGCGGGTGCTCGTCGGGGGAGCGCACCTGGCTGGCCATGGCGCGGTACCGGTTGATGGCCGGGTTGTACTTGAGCGGCTCCCAGAAGGCAAAGGCGCCGCCCGGCCTCAAGACGCGCCGGACCTCACGCAGACAGGCGGGAATGTCGACGTGGTGGAGGACGTTGGCGCAGTAGACGACGTCGAAGCCTTCGTCCGGCACGTCCAACCGGGTTGCGGCCATCTGGCGAGCGTCGAGCGTGACGCCGTGGAGGGCGGCCACCCGCCGGGCCACCTCGAGCATGCCGGTGCTCACGTCGGTCGCCGTCACCCGGGCTCCTTGCAGCGCGAAGTAGACGGCCGCCTCACCCAGGCCGCTCCCCAGCTCCAGGAGCGCGATGCCGCGCAGGTCGCCGAGCTCCCGGAGGATGAAGCGATTCTCCGGCGCGCTCGGCCGCTCGAAGGCCGCGCGGACGTCCACCCCGGCCGGATCCAGACTCCGCGCCCAGCGGTCGTGGAACCGCTCCTCCTGCCCTGGAACCCCGATGAAGCGCGTCATGAGCTCTCCTCTGTGACGTGGCTCGTGGGAACTCGGTGCTCCCGATTGATCCGCTCGACGATGGCGAGCAGGTCGTCGGTCGAGAGCGGCCAGGGCTTGGGCCGGCCGGTCATGCCGAACACCTTCGTCCGCTCGAAGAGGGTCGCCCGATAGTGGGACGTGATGGAGACCTCCGGAAAGCTGCCGTACATGCAGCCGCTGCACGCCTCCGTGAACGGCTGGACCGCCCGGCGAATCACCCCACGATGGTACCAGGCCGGGAACTCGTCGTGCCAGACCGGATAGCTCTCCCGGAGGACGTGGTCACAGCACACCTGGAGGTCCCCGTTGGGTCGGATCGCGAAGTAGAGCGCGGGGCTGTCGCACCGTCCGCCGTTCCGCCGTCGCCACTGGATGGGCTTCCCCTGGATGAACAGCCGGATGTTGTCGAGGTACTCCTCCGAGTCGTAGAGGGCATAGCCCTGCCGCTTGAGCTGCCGGCACTCGGCCAGCACCCGGTCGACGGCCGGGTAGAGCTCGGGCGGGAAGATCATCTCGCGGTCGTCGCTGCGGAAGTTGAAAAGCCTCCCCGGCGTCGAGATGTGGGCCGGCACGAGCGACACCTGCCAGCCGATGGCCGTGGCGAAGCGGATGATGTTGGGAATCTCCAGGATGTTGTGCGGCGAGAGGACGGTGCCGAACGCCGCGAAGGTGTCCCTGGCGGGAAAGGTCTGGGTCACCAGAGCGATGGCCTCGATCGCCCGCAGCCAGCTCCGACGATACGAGCCGTTCAGGAAGTCCTGTTTGCCGGCCAGCAGGCTGTCGAGCGAGATGGAGATGTCGCGGGCGCCGGCGGCGACGGCGGCGGCAAGCTGCTCACGCGTCGCCAATCCGTTCGTCTGCGTCCGGACGTGGATGCCCCGCCGCTCGAAGGACTGGACGATGGCCGGCAGGTCCTGGCGCAGAAACGGCTCGCCGCCGGTCAGGAGGACGATGGCAGCTCCGATTCGACGGAGATTCTCGGCCATGCGGTCGATCTCGGCCGTGGTAGCCTCACGCACGCCAGCGTTGGCGTAGATGACGTTACACTGCTTACACGTCAGATTGCAGCGAGCCGTCACGTAGAGCTGGACGTACACGGGGTTGGACCGGAAGATCAGCCCCCTCGCCAGGTTCCAGATCGCCTGTCTGCCGAAGATCATCGGTTGCTCCTGGGAGCGTGGCTGTCAACGGATTCAGGGAACGGATCGAACGGATGGCTGGTCACCAGAAATGGGGGCATTCGCATCGCGATGCGCGCTGGATCGGGCTCCAGAGGGGCATGGCCGGCGGCTTGGGCAGGCGAGACACCTGCGCTCCCAGACCTGCGCGCTCGATCACGCTCCGGGAGCGAATAACGAGCTCCCGCGGGTGTATCAACGTACACTATCTCCAGGATCGACGCGTAGGGGTCCGAGTAGACGGAGCGAAGACGTCCGGCGTCGATGGCATCGCGGAGGTCCTGGTAGAACAGGGCGAAGCTGGCGCTGGATTCGCCGCTCCGGCCGACGACGACCTTGCCGACGAAGAGGTGGGTGATCCCCTGGACGCGGAGGGCGCTGAGCGCATCGGCCATCGTCGGGGCGAAGCGCCGTCCGACCGGTCCGGTACCATCGTGGACCGGGTAGCCATACCCCTTCGGTGTAGGCACCAGCCAGGCGAGGTCGAGCAGGCTGCCCTGGAGGAACGGCCGGTCGGCGTAGTAGCCGCCGGCCCAGGTCCCCAGGAAGAGCACGCGGGCGTCGGCCGGCGTCGCCGTGTTCAGGTATTGCAGGGCGGCGAAGTCGGGGTAGCGGTCGGAGAGGAACTGGTCGCGGCTCTCGGCGCCGAACAGGAAGGCGGTGGGCGGTGCCCAGATCCGCCGGCCGGCCAGCAGATCCAATCGGGTCAGAGTCGCTTCGGCCTGGTCGTAGGCTGCCAGGAGCATGGCGATCAGCACAGCGGCCTGAATGGCGGGCGCCAATGGCCGGCCCCGAAACCGCTCTAGCAGCCGCGCGAGCGCGACGCCCGCGACGCCCGCGAGGAGGGCGGCGCCGGGCAGGAAGTACCGGGCCTCCTGGTAGCCCCGGCCCCAGAGGACGAAGAGCAGGGCGCCGATGGCAAGCGCCAGACGCGTCGACCGTGTTGCCGGCAGGGCCAGCGCCAGCGGAGCCAGCACAAGCAGCGGGCCGAAGACCGTCGGGGCATGGCCGTTGGTGAAGGCGTCGCTCCGCAGAAAGACGTTGAGCGGAAGCAGCGCGTAGTCGAGCGGCGACTGTCCGGTGCCGGGCACGATGCCGACGCCCGAGGCCGTCTCGACCGGCGGTTCGCCGACTTTGAGCAGCACATCCTGGACGAAGCTGGCCGGCGTGGCCCGCGTGTGCGGGTAGAGGGGGTGGCCGGCCCAGAGCCAGTTCTTGACGTACCAGGGCGACCCGGCGGCGACGGCGACTACTCCAAAGACGGCCAGGCTCACGAGCATCCGCCGCCAGCGGCGCCAGAGCGCCCAGGCGACGACGAGCGGTGCGACGACGAAGAGATGGAGCGCCAGCAGCTTCGTTCCCAGCGCGAAGCCGGTGTGGAGGCCGGCGAGGATCAGGAGACGCGGCTCTTTCGTTTCGCTCCAGGCGAGCAGCGCAAGGACGGCGAGCACCTGAAACGCCGCCCAGGCGATGTCGACATACGCCCAACTGGCGATCGGCAGCGTGGCCGGCAGCGCCAGGAAGACGAGCGCCGCCAGCCGGCCGGCCGGACGACCTTCGCGGGCGGCGAAGAACCGAAAGAGCGCGAGGGCCGTGAGGCCGGCGAACCCCAGGTGGATGAGTCGCGGCGCTATCTCACTGCCGAACGCCAGCCCCAGGAGGTAGAGCATCTCGACCGTAAACGGATAGCCGTCGCCGCCGAGGTGTGGCAACGGCAGGAATCGGCCCTGTTCCAGGTAGATCTTCGGCAGGCCCAGGTGGTAGGTCACGGCGTCAGATTCGACCGACGGCGTCAGCGCGCGCAGCAGCGCCAGCCCGACCAGGACGGCCACCAGCGCGGTGGCAAGGCGGTGGAACACGAAAGGCGCGAAATGACACGAAAAGGCACGAAAGCGGGCGTCGAAGATCCGGAGCCTGGCTCCTGCTGCCATCCGAGCCTGTCGGATCAGCCGCTGCATGGACCAGAGCGCCGGCAGCGCCAGGCCGGCGGCCAGGTAGATGGGATTGAAGAGGCCAAGCAGCCCGGCGCCGAGGGTGAGGGTGCCGAGCGTGCCGAGACCGAGGGCGAGGGCGTCGAGGGCGTCGCCGCAGCCGAGGGCACGCAGGAGTCGCCGGCCGAGCGCGGCGCTGAGGGCAAAGAGCCCGGCGGTGAAGACGAGATCGAACCCGCGGTCGAGGGGCATCCAGAGTCCGGCGCTGCCGCTGCCCTTCGTCAGCGCAAGGGCGTGTCCGCCAACGGCCAGCGCACCGACGATCACCAGGAGCGCCAGGAGCACCGGGAGCACGATGAAGCCGCCGGTTCTCCTTCGCATCGTCCGCTCGATGCGGGCCGAAAGCTGCGTGCTCATCTCGGCACCAGGAGGTAGACGTCGCCATACCGTTCGAGCAGCCGGTAGCGGCGCTCGACGGCGTCGAGCATCGCCGGGGTGAATCGGTCACGGTGGTAAGGTGGCGCGGTCCGATCCGCCGGGTCGAAGTCCAGCGCCAGCCGCTCGTAGGCACCGCGCGACAGGCGGTCGACGATAGGGCCGTCGTCCCAGCGCCCGAGGCGGGCGAGCTGGGCGAAGAAGAAGGGATCGTCGAGCGCGGGTTGACGGCCGGCAAGGACGAGCCAGGCGGCGTTCTCGGCAAAGGCGGGACCTGGCGCCGATCGGAGCACGCCAACCACCTGCCCGCCGGCAGCGAACGCGCGCGGGCCGGGCGTCGGCACCTCCTCGTACAGGAACGGCACCCGGACGAGCATCACTGCCTGAAGGAGCAGCAGCACGGCGATTGCCAGCCGGGCGACCTTTCCCAGATCGTGCGAGCGTGACCAGGCGATACCTGCAAAGAGGCAGGAAACCGCCAGCGTCTCCAGGTAGTAGTTGGTGTAGGCGCCGACCTTGCCGGCCGTAATGGCGAGGGCCGGCCAGGCGATCGCGTACGCCGGAAGCCACGGCGTGCGCCGACTATCCGGTTGCCGGAGCAGGGCGGAGAACCCGACCAGGCCCATCAGCAGGAGGACCGGACGCTGCTGGAAATGGAGCAGGAGCGCGACCGGCGACTGCCCCGAAACGAGGGGCTGAACATTGTCGGCGACGGCGCGGGAGAGGAAGTGGCCCCCGCTGGCAGCTTCGATCAGCCCGACGCTCCCCAGCAGGCCGCCGATCATCGCAACAGCGGATGAGGGAGAGAATGCGTCGGCACCGTGTGGAATCCGGTGCAGCGGCCCGCGGTGCTGCCAGGCCAGCCACACCAGACCGGCCAGCCAGGCGGTCAGGTAGCTCTGCTTGGTCAGGACGGCCAGCAGGAGGAGCAACGGGCCCGCCCAACGGCGGCCATGGCCGAGCAGCGCCAACCCGGCGGCGGCGAGCCCGAGGGCCAGCGCGTCCGCCTTGGCGACGGCACCCCAGTGGTAGATCGGCCCGAGCGCGAGCAGGAACGCCGCGGCGAGCAGGGCGGCCTGCCGGTGGCCGGTGAGCCGGCGGACCTCAGCCGCAAGGGCTGCCGCGGCGAGCGCGACGCCGACAAGCGACAGCAGGCGCCCGGGCCAGAGGACGGGGCCGAACGCGGCGACGGCCGCTGCGTTGAGGAGATAATAGATCGGCGGATAGTTGGCGCTGAGCGCCGGCGAGATGTCCGAAAGACGGTAGAGCGGCTGGCCCCGCGCCAGCTCGGCGGCCGCCGTGAGGACGGCCCCTTCGCCGTAGTCGAGCGGATAGGGATAAAGGATCGAGAGAACCGCGTGGACGGCGAAGCCGGCGGCGCTCAGGCCGAGCAGCAGAAAAGCGGCGCGCTCGGCGATCCGGCGCGCCAGGTCGAGCAGGCCAACCGTCATGCGCGGCGCAAGCTCGGCGAGCCGGGCGCTCATCGGCGGCCCCCGTAGCGGAAGACTTTGATCCCGCCGACGTCCGCCGCAATTGGAGCGCCGAAGCGGTCGTCGAGCAGGACCTTCTGCTGCCACTGCCAGGAGACGCTGTGGTCGGCGAGGAGGACCAGCCAGGCGCCGCCGGTAGCAGACACGGCGGCAAGATCGACGGAGACGGTGCCGAGGAGGCGGCTGAAGGTTCCGCGGACGCCGCCGCGAACGTACTCGGGATCGCCGGCGACGAGGTGGCCGCCGACGCCGTAAAGCTGAAACGGGTAGTACGAGCCGTCCGACGTGTGGAACACCCGGTCGCCGGGCTGCCAGCCGGCGGTGACGATTGCTGCGGCGGCGCGGAGCGGCGGCTTGGCCAGGGCCGGCGCCAGGTAGAAGCCGAGCAGGCCAACGGCGAGGAGGGTCAGGCCAGCGCCGCAGAGGGCGAGTCCGAGGGGACGGGGGAGCCAGGCCAGCCCCCAGCCCAGCAGCAGGTAGAGCGGCCAGGCGGCGCCGACGAGCGTTCGGTCAAGGTAGACCGGGCGGACGAGCGATATCGCCAGCGCCAGGAGCGGCGGGAAGACGAGGAGCACGGCAAGCAGACCGAGGCCTGAATAGGCCGGCAATGCTGCCGCCGTGAACGGCGGGCCCGGTTTCCAGTTCAGCGACCCGCCGTTCACGGCAGGCAGCAGTACTCCTGCCGGAGTATTTAGGCCGTGGTCCAGCCCTCGCCGCCCACGCCAGGTGCGTAGGGCTGCCAGGCTGAGCACCAGTAGCAGCCAGCCGATCCCGAGCGGGAGCAGCCAGCCGGAGAGCGTGTGGGCGAAGACGAAGGTGTAGAGGCTGGCGACGGGGGCCAGGATGCTCGGTCGATCGACCCAGAAGGAGGTCTCCACGAGCGCGACCTGGCGCGGCAGAATCGCCAGCCACGGCGCAAACAGCAGCAGGCCGACCGCCAGCGCGCCGACGACGTGCCACCGCCGCCGGTCGAGGCGGCCGGGAGCGAAAAGGGCGAATCCGGCGAGGACGAGAAGCGTCAGCCCGGCGAAGACGTGGACGTACAGCGCAGCTCCCGCCGTGACAGCCAGCCCTGCGGCCGAACGCCACGAGGCGCCGTGCCAGACTTCCCAGGCGAGCCAGGTCGCCAGCACGAGCAGGAAGCCCAACAGGCTGTACTGGCGGACCTCCCGGGCGTAGTAGATGGCGAAGGGCGCGAGTGCCGCCAGCGCCAGACCGATAGTGGCCGCGGTGCGGCCGACGAGCCGACGGCCGAGCGTGTAGAGAATCGCCAGCGAGAGGGTGCCGAAGGCGACCGACGGCCAGCGGAGGATCAGCTCGCCGTTGCCGAGCGCAAGCCATACCTGCCAGAGATGGAGGAGGAGATAGTAGAGCGGCGGCAGCGTATCGGCCGCGGTCGCCGCGATGATCCGGTCCGGCGGCAGCGCCGCGATCAGCGCCGAGGCTGCCTCGTCGTACCAGTAGCTCGGCCCCCCAAGGTCGGCCAGTCGCAGCGCGCCGCCGAGCAAGACGAGCCCAAGCGGGGACGTTTGGACCACGAAAGCCGCGAAACGACGCGAAAAGACACGAAACCGGGCATCAACGCCCCGGAGCTTCGTGGCCGTTGTCACGAGGATCTCTTCGATTGCCTCCCGGCGGCCTCCAGCAACCACGGCCAGCACGACGAGGCCGAAGAGGACGAGCGGAATCCAGTACGCCTGGGCGATATCGCCGCCGAGGGCTGCCAGGACGAAGAGGCCGGCCAGGGCCGCCCAGCGCACGACGATCTGCCGGCGCGCTGCCGGCGCCGACCAGATGGCGACGAGGGGGAGAGCGAGGACGGCGTAGTCGTACTGGCGGGCGTAGGGCGTCAGGAGCAGGCCGGCGCACGTGGCTGCGGCGAGTGCGAGGGAGCGCGGGCCGCGTCCGGTAGCAGCCTGCCACCAGAGTCGGCCGGCAATCAACACAAACGCTGCGCCGAAGACGGTCCACAGGGCGGTGGCGGACGAGCCTTCGACGCCGAGGACGGCGCGCAGCCAGGCGTCGGCCGACGCGGTCCCGTAGATCAGGCGCCCGCCCTCGACGGTCGTCGCGTAGCGACCGGAGGCGAAGTCGACCGCCAGATAGTCGCGCCACCAGGTCGGCAGGACCACCGTCGAGGCCAGCGCGGCGCCGGCAATCGCGATCACGAGCGCGCGCAGCTCCTGCCGGCGGCGCCGGAGGACGGCTTCGAGGAGCACGGCGCCGAGGACGGCGAACGTGATCTGCGGCTTGAAGGAGAGCAGGAGCGCGGCCGGTCCGGCGAGCCAGCCGCGCCCGGACCGATCGCTGTGGAGCAGGAGGGCCAGGCCGGCGAGGAGCAGGACGCCGAACTGCCCCGCCCGGAGGCAGGCCAGGCCGAGCCAGACGCTGCCGGCGACGAGCACGGCCCGCTGCCAGGACCACGCCGAGGCGAACGGTCGGCGGTCGGCCGGAGAGTCCATCAGCCTGGTGAGCCAGAGCGTGGTCAGGACGACGAGCGCCAGGCTGCCGAGCACCCAGAGCAGGCGGGCGGCGTCGGCGGCGAGGAGGGCGAAGGGGACGAAAGCCAGGCCGACCCACGGCAGGTAGAGAAAGGCGTGCTGGCCAACCTCGGGCATCGCCGGGAAGAACGGTAGTTGTTCGGCCTGAACGTACGGATTGGCACCGTGAAGGATGGCGCGCGCCGCCGCCCAGAACCAGGGAACGTCCTCGCCCCAGCGGAAGACGATGGCGATCCAGCCGACCCAGCCAATCCAGACCGCCGTCGCCGACCAGGCACCGAACGCGAGCAGACGCCTCCGCCGGTCGGCGATCGCCGCGGCGGGCTGCGGCAGCGTTTGGACTGTCCTCACATCAACCGCCCTACTACCCGACTGCTCCGATCCAGCGGAACCTGGGAAGCCTTGAACCACCAGGGCGCCAGGATCGCCAAGAGTGACGCCAAGAAAGACCCCTGACTGCTCGATCTACCGTTCTGCGTGTCACCGTGGTTGGTCGGGGCCAGCATACCATAATCCTGTCGAGCAGCGCAGGGGGTGCGGGCGTTGGGGGTCGG
>JACQGW010000147.1 GCA_016199325.1 Chloroflexota bacterium | reverse complement strand
GTAGTTGGCGCTTCAGCGCCCGGCCCCCGGTCTACCAGCATTGTTCGGCAGCATTCATCAGTGCGCTCCCCGGTAGCGCAAGAAATACCGGGCCTGAGAGACAACCCAGACGAGACACCGACGGAAAGGAGTGCTCAGGATGATCACGCGGCTCGACCACGTGGCCATTGCCGTCCGGAGCCTGGACGAGGCGCTGCCGTTCTACACCGAGCGCCTCGGTCTGCGGCTGGACCGGATCGAAGTCGTACCCGAGCAGGGCGTGCGCGTTGCCTTCCTGCCGCTCGGCGAGAGCGAGATCGAGCTGCTGGAGCCGCTCGATCCCACCAACAGCATCGGGCGGTTCATCGAAAAACGCGGCGAGGGGCTCCACCACATCTGCCTGGCAACCGGCGACATCCAGCAGGAGCTGAGCGACCTTGCCGCCGCCGGCACGGCGATGATCGATCAGACGGCCCGACCAGGGGGCGGTGGTGCTCTGGTCGGCTTCTTGCACCCGAAGGCAGCCAACGGGGTGCTCGTTGAGCTGAGCCAGCGCAAAGAATAGGGGTATGTGATGGCGAGCGCAGAAACGACGGAACGCATTCGAGTGCTCGTGGGCAAGCCGGGGCTGGACGGCCACGACCGGGGGGCCAAAGTCGTCGCCCGGGCGCTGCGGGACGCCGGCATGGAGGTGGTCTACACCGGGATCCGGCAGACGCCCGAAATGATCGCCGAGGCGGCGCTCCAGGAGGACGTCGACGTCGTCGGCCTTTCGATCCTCTCCGGCGCCCACCTCGAGCTGGTCCCGCGGATCGTCACGCTCCTGCGGGAGCGCGGCATGGATGACGTCCTCGTCGTCGTCGGCGGAATCGTGCCCGACGAGGATGTTGACGAGCTGAAAGCCAGAGGAGTCGACGCCGTCTTCGGTCCGGGCACCTCCACTCGGGAGATCGCCGAGTACATCCGCAGCCACGTGAAGGTTCGGCGGTAATGGAGATCGTCGATCGGATCCGGTCGGGCGACCGGCGAGCGCTGGCGAGGCTGATCTCGCGCATCGAAAACGGCGCACCTGAGGCCAGGGACGCGCTCATCGAGCTCTACCGGCACACGGGTCGGGCCTGGATCATCGGCCTGACCGGCGCGCCCGGCACCGGCAAGAGCACCCTCGCGCGTGCCCTGGCGTTGGAGGAGCGCCGGCGGGGGCGCACCGTCGGCGTCATCGCCGTCGATCCGACCAGCCCGTTCACCGGCGGGGCCGTCCTCGGCGACCGGGTCCGGATGCAGGATCTGACCGGCGACCCGGGTGTCTTTGTCCGCAGCATGGCGACACGTGGGGCGATGGGCGGACTGGCGCCGACGACCATCGGCGTGGCCGAGGTGTTGGACGCCGCCGGCTTCGACGTGATCCTCGTCGAGACGGTCGGCGTCGGCCAGGATGAGGTCGACATCGCGCGCGCCGCCCACACGACCGTCGTCGTTCAGGTGCCGGGGCTGGGCGACGACATCCAGGCCATCAAGGCCGGTCTGCTGGAGATCGCCGACATCTACGTGGTCAACAAAGCCGACCGCGAAGGTGCCGACCGCCTGGTCAGCGAGCTGGCGGCGATGCTCTCGCTGGCGCCCGACCGTGGCCGCCGACCGCCGATCCTGCGGACGGTGGCCCGGGACGAGATGGGCATTGCGGAGCTGGCCGACGCCGTGGAGGCCCATCGCCGGCAGCTCGAACGGACGGGCCGGCTTGTCGAAGAGCTTGGCAAGCGCATCCGGCAGGAGATCCTCATGCTGGCCGAGAGCGACCTGGCCGCCCGGTTGCACCGCCGTGTCGGCAACGGCCGGCTCGACGGCCTTGTCGCCGACGTCGCCGCCCGCCGTCTCGACCCCTACACGGCAGCCCGCTTGCTCGCCGAGGAGGTCTGTGAGCCCGCATGAGCGGCGTGACGGTGGCGATCGAGGTGGACGATGCGTTTGTGGAGGCCGTCGATCGGGATCTGCTGGAGCGAGCGGCGCGCGCGGCGGTGGAGTGTCCCTCACCCCCGGCCCCTCTCCCGCGTGCGGGCGATGGGGGAAGAGGCGGGCCCTCACCCCCTGCCCCTCTCCCAGGCGGGGAGAGGGGGGGAGGGGCCTCACCCCTGGCTCCTCTCCTGCGCGGGGAGAGGGGGGGACGAGGGGGAAGGCGGCGGGGGCGGCGAGTCGAGCTGGGGCTGAGTGTGGTCGGCGACGAGGAGATCCGCCGGCTCAACGCCGAGTATCGCGGGCTTGATGAGCCGACCGACGTGCTGTCGTTCGCATTGACCGAAACGGCCGAAGCGGCGGGCGGTGTTCTCTTTGTCTTGCCGCCCGACGGCGTCGTCCATCTGGGGGAAGTGGTCGTCTCGTACCCGCGGGCCGTGGCGCAGGCGCAGGCCGGGGGGCACCCCGTCGAGCAGGAGCTGGCGCTCCTCGTCGTCCACGGCGTCCTTCACCTGCTTGGCCATGACCACGCCGAGCCCGAGGAGGCTGCGGCGATGCACGCCTGCGAGGTCGCCGTGCTCGCCCGGATCGGGCTGCCCCGCCCCGGCTCGCCGATGTCATGACGGACCGCTGACCGCTGACGCTTCGCGTTGACAGTGCCGGGGGCCGATGCTACCATCCTTCCATTCAGGGTCTTGCTGGCTGCACGGGAATCGGCAATCGGGGGATGATCACCATGGCACAGATGACCAAACGCGAGCGGGTCCAGGCGGCCCTGGCCGGCAGACCGGTCGACCACCTGCCGGTCGCCTTCTGGCGGCACTGGCCGATCGACGACCAGGATGCCGCGGCGCTGACCCGAGCGACGCTGGACTACCAGCGCCGCTTCGACTTCGACTTCATCAAGGTCACGCCCTCGCACACCTACTGCATCGAGGACTATGGCGCGAAGCACGCCTACCGTGGTCAGCCCATCGGCGACCGGGAGCATCTCGAGCGCGCAATCAAGCGCAGCGAGGATTGGGACAGGATCGAGCCGCTCGACGTCCGCAAGGGCGCCTACGGCCGGCAGTTGCGCTGCCTGCGGATGGTCGTCGAGCAGCGGGACCCCCAGACGCCGGTCATCCAGACGATGTTCAATCCCCTCGGCATGGCGCGGTACCTGGCCGGCGACGAGGCGTACATCGTCCACCTCCGCCGCGAGCCGAAGCGCGTCGGCCGCGCGCTCGCCGCGATGACGGAGACGGCCGCCGCCTTTGCCCGGGCTGCCATCGCCGAGGGCGCCGACGGCATCTTCCTCTCGACGGCCTCGGCCAGCTACGAGGTGATGAGCGAGGCGGAGTACAACCAGTTCGGCCGCCCGCACGACCTGGCCGTCCTGGCGGCCGCCGCGGGCGGCTGGCTCAACGTCCTCCACCTGCACGGCCAGCATCCGATGTTCAGGCTGACGGCCGACTATCCCGTCCACGCCGTGAATTGGCATGACCGGACGGCCTGGCCGAGTCTGAAGGAGGCGGCGGCCATCTTTCCGGGGGCGCTCATGGCCGGTGTCGAGCAGTACACCGTTCTGCACTTCGAGACGCCCGCCGACGTGGAAGCCCAGGTCCGCGACGCGATCGAACAGACGGGGGGACGCCGGCTGATCGTCGCCGCCGGCTGCACCTACCCGCTGACCGTGCCGGACGGCAACCTGATCGCCGCCCGACAGGCCGTCGAAAAGGGACTTCCTACGACCTACTGACGAAGCTGTCACACCCTCCAGCCTTGGAACGCCTTGGATCTGGCGAACCGGAATGGCCGAGAAGCGCCCATTCCTACAGAAACCAGTTGCACCCTGACGGACCGGTCGGTTGACGTCCCCTTGATTCCGGCCGTATCATCTCCGCGGAGGATCCCACCATGATCGATGAAGCGACGATTTTGCGAGCAGTCGAGCTCCTTCGCGAAGCCGCACATCCGAAGAAGATCATCCTCTTCGGCTCGTACGCGCGCAGGGAGGCCAGAGAGGATAGCGACATCGATCTGCTGGTCGTCGAGCCGTCGGTGCCCGACCAGGTGGCTGAGATGGTGCGGCTCGGACGAATCCTGAGCCCGCTGAGAATTCCGGTAGAAGTACTCGTAGTCAGCGATGATGTGTTCCAGGATTGGGCGGATACCCCCCTGGGAATGCCTATTTCGACGCGGCTAACGAGGGCAGGTTACTCTTATGAAGCAGCGTGAGCAGTTGTATCGCTATGCCGATGTCTCCGCCAGCTTTGCTCTCGATCGCCATGCCGCTAGATCCACCATCCGTGCCTTGCGAACGTGGGTAGAGAGCGCGCTCCGGAACCGAGGGTGGGTCCCATGACCGAACTACATGCCCGCGATCTGATGGCGTTGGCAGATCGGCTGACACCCGAGGAGCGCGCCGTTCGGGCCGCTGCCTTCACGCTCATCTTGGGTGGGGAACCCACCGATTCGGCCGAGGTCCTGGCCGCCGCCGGTCTGCATGCGGAGGAAAGCCGGGGCGTGGTCGAGCGGCTCGTGGAACGGGGCACGCTGGCGCGTGAGGGCGACCGGATCGTCGGCGCCTACGGTCTCAGTCTGCGGCCGGCTCGGCACCGGCTCATCCTCTACGACCGGCCGTTTGCAGCCTGGTGCGCCTTCGATACGATCGGCATTCCGGCGGCGTTGGAGCAGGACGCCTTAGTCGAATCGGCCTGCGTCCACTGCGGCGCGCCGATTGTTGTCACGATCCGGGGCGGTGTCCCGCTGGGGGGGGAGGCGATTCGCCTGTGGTTTGCCGACGCCGACTTCGAGCGGCCGCTCTCGGCCACCTGAAGCCGCATCGTCTTCGCGTGCTCGGTCGAGCACCTGGCCGCCTGGTCAGCGGTCCATCCGGACGCCACCGGCCGCCCGCTGACGCTCGCCGAAGCGGCGGCGCTTGGGCGGCGGTATTGGGAGGACGCTGCACGAGCGATGGGGACGCCATAACCGGGGCAATACCACGGACAGGCGCGCCGGCTCCCCAGAGAAGCAGGCACCGAAGCGCCAACGGCGAACGAGGGATCCGGCCGATGATCTGGGCAGCACGGCCCACAAGCTCGTTAGCTCTGGCATAGGCGAAGGAACGGTATTGTGGACGCACGGTTCCTGAAGAGGGTTGTCCTGAAGAACTACAAGAGCATTGCCGCGTGCGACGTCAGCCTCCGCGCGCTCACGTTCCTGGTTGGGCCCAATGGGTCCGGCAAGAGCAACTTTCTGGACGCCCTGCGCTTCGTCGCCGATGCCCTCCGCTGGTCGCTGGATCACGCCCTGCGGGACCGTGGGGGGATCAAAGAAGTGCGGCGGCGGTCTGGCGGGCATCCAACGCACTTCGGCATCCGTCTGGAGTACGTTCTTCCGTCCGGTTCGACAGGCCACTACGCGTTCCGGATCGGCGCTCGTCCTCAGGGCGGGTACGAGGTCCAGAACGAGGAATGCGTTGTCCGTGAGCCGGGATCCGTGCCACGCGCGGCATGTTTCAGGGTGCACAGCGGCGAGGTAACCACGAGCATTCCGCTCCCGCCGGTCGCCTCGATCGATCGCCTGTATCTCGTACACGTGTCCGGTCTACCCGAATTCCGACCGGTGTACGAGGCGTTTTCTCGAATGGGGTTCTATAACCTCAACCCTGACCGCGTTCGTGATCTCCAGCAGCCCGATGCCGGAGAGCTCCTCGCCCGTGACGGGGGCAACATCGCCAGCGTTCTCGCCCAACTCGGCGCGCACGATCAATGGGCAAAGCATCGCATCGAGGAGTACCTGGCAAAGGTGGTCCCCGGCATACGTGGCGTCGAGGTGAAGGTTATCGGTCCTAGAGAGACGTTAGAGTTCCGGCAACGGGTTGCTGGTTCGTCCGACCCCTGGCGATTCCTCGCGGCCAACATGTCTGATGGCACGCTTCGGGCGCTGGGCATTCTCGTCGCGTTGTTCCAGTCCGGCAACGGGAAGGGCACGCGCGTTCCACTGGTGGGCATCGAAGAGCCGGAGGTTGCGCTCCATCCGGCGGCTATCGGAGCGCTCCTCGACAGCCTGCGCGATGCGAGCCATTCCACTCAGGTGGTCGTTACGAGCCACAGCCCGGACCTCCTTGACGACGAGGACATCGATACCGAGTCTATCCTCGCGGTTGTGGCCGAGGACGGTGCGACCAGGATCGGGCCGGTGGACGATGCCGGCCGATCGGTCCTGCGCGACCGCCTGTACACTGTGGGAGAGCTCCTCCGGCTCAACCAACTGCTGCCCGATCCCAAAGCGATTCCCGAGGCGTCCGGCAAGCAACTCCGTCTCTTCGACGACGGAGACGCCTGATGCCGGTCCACATTGGTTGCATCGTCGAGGGGCATAGAGACGAGGAATCCCTGCCTGTTCTCGTTCGGCGCATCGCAGCACGCCTGGATCCTGCGATCGTCGTCCAGATCCCCCGGCCGCTTCGAGTGCCGAAAAGTCGGTTGGTCAAACCGAAGGAACTGGAGCGAGCGGTGTAACTGGCGGCTCGGCGAATCGGATGTCCGGGGGCGGTCCTCGTCGTGCTCGACAGCGACGAAGACTGTCCGGCGCAACTCGGTCCCGCGCTGCTCCAGCGAGCGGTTCAGACCCGAGGAGACCTCGACGTGGCCGTTGTCCTGGCCAAGTGTGAATTCGAATCATGGTTTCTGGCTGCGGCAGAATCTCTGGGCGGACAACGCGGGCTTTCGCGACCGCTCGAATCTCCGTCGAATCCTGAAAGTATCAGGGGCGCGGAAGAATGGCTCAGCCACCGGATGGACCACGGCAGGCCCTACGTGGAGTTCATCGAACGGCGACGGCAGCTTCAGGGCATTGCTAGCGGGTCACGCTCCCAATCCGGGTGAATCGTTGGTGCATTCGGTCAGCCATCGCAGGCCGACCGGGTCTTTGCTCGTCATGCTGAGCCGCAGCGAAGCATCTCCCCGGACGCTGCCCGTTCAGCCCGAGGAGATGCTTCGCTGCGGCTCAGCATGACAACGGGGGTGCCCGCGTCAGTCAACCGGATCTGGGATCAGGTGGCGGGTCGCTGCGGCTCAGCGTGACAGCGGGTGGCCGCGTCAATCCACCGGATCTGGTATCAGGCGGCGGGTCTGGCGGATGCTATAGAGGGCCAGGAGCAGCACGAATCCGCCGATCAGCGCGATCACCAGGGCGACGCCGAAGAGGTCGGCCAGGGCGCCGAGGAACAGGAGCGGGAGCAGCCCGGCCGCGTTGCCGAACGTGAACTGGACGGCGAACACCCGCGCGCGCATGTGGGTCGGCGCCGCCTCCTGAAGCACCGTTTGCGCCGGCACGCCGACCATCGCCACGAACCAGCCGAGCGCCAGCGCCAGGATCATCACCGCCGCCACCAGCAGGACGACGTCCGGCAGGCGGACGTTCTCGGCCAGAACCGGCAGGACTGCTCGCTCGACGAACCGCTCGGCCCGGGGGGTCAGCGCCAGGATGATCAGACAGGCGCCGGTGCCCAGGAGGCCGGCGTTGATCAGGCGATCCTTCGGGATCAGCATGGCGAGCCTGGGGAGGATGACCGCCGCCACCAGCATCCCAACGCCGGCCGGCGAGAGCACGTACATGGCGTCGGCCGCCGGTATCCCGATCACGCGCGTCACGTAGCCCGGCGCCAGCATGCCGAGAATGAGCATGAGCGTCGCGGTGACCGTCAGATGCACCATTGCCAGGGCCATGGCCGCCTGGCCGTGGATCAGCTTCCAGCCATCCTGGAGCTCTCGCCGCAGCCCCGCCAGCAGGCCCGCGCCGAGCACGCTCCCGGCTGCCGGCTCCGGCTCGTGGTCCGGGATGAGGGAGACGAGGGCCGCCGCAACCACGTAGATGAGCGCGAGCGCCCAGAGCAGGCTGGTGACGCCGAGGCCCTTGACGAGCGATGGACCGAGCACGACGAAGCCCGCCATCTGCGAGCCGACCCAGGTCAGATGGAAGAGGCCGTTGGCCGTGACGAGCTGGCTCCGGCGGACGATCA
This sequence comes from Chloroflexota bacterium, assembly GCA_016199325.1. The sequence goes on along the minus strand of JACQGW010000147.1, from coordinate 14,019 downwards.
GCGGGATCGTGGACAGCTCGGCCGGGCCGAAGAACTGCGTGATCGTGTTGAAGAGAAAGGTCAGCAGGTAGACGAGCGCAATACTGCCGTCCAGCCCGGCCAGCGCGACGACGACCGGGACCCGCAGCAGATTGCTGACGATCAGGACCCGCCGCTTCCGGACGCGGTCGACGAAGACGCCGGCGGCCAGCCCGAACAGGATCGCGGGCGCGATGGCGGCGACGATCAGCAGGCTGACGCTCACCGTGGAGGCCGTCCGCTCCTCGACCGAGACGAGCAGGCCATAAAAGAGCGCGTTCTGGGCGGTCTGCGTCAGCGCCTGGGCCATCCAGAGGTACAGGAAGAACCGGTTGCGGAGCAGCCCGCGCCCGACCGCCTCGCAGAGCTCGGTCATCGAGGAATCGAAATCGAGTTTCCGGTTTCTGGTTTCCGGTTTCTGGTTCGTGGCTGATGGCTACGCCGGTGACAACCAGAAACCAGAAACCGGAAACCGGAAACCCCCGTCCGTGCGGTCACGGCTCGGTTTCCGGCCGGAGGACGAGGGTCTTGACCCGGCGCTCGAAGACCGGCCGCTCCAGCAGGACGCGGTGGTTGCACTTCTGGCATTTCATCCCGATGTCGGCGCCCAGCCGAACGACGCGCCACTCGTACGAGCCGCACGGGTGGGGCTTGCGCAGCCGGTAGACGTCGCCCAGCCGGATGTCCATCGGCATCAGCGGGATTCCTCCGCCGGCCCGCGGCGGGCCTCGGCAATCGCCCGGTTGATCTGATCGCGCAGGCCCGTCGCGGCCCGCCGGGCAGCCGGGCCAAGCTCACGGCCTGCTCCGGCATAGATGACCTGCCGGGTGGCGCTGACGATGGCGTTGCCGCCCTCGGCGTCGACCCCCGCCCGGATCGAGGCCAGGAGGTCGCCGCCCTGCGCGCCAACGCCGGGGATGAGGATCGGCAGCGTGGGGCAGATCCGACGAACGCGCGCCAGTTGCTCCGGGTAGGTCGCGCCGACCACCAGGCCCAGGTTGCCGGTATTCCAGCGAGCGACCGCTCGGGCCACCCGCTCGTACAGCGGCTCGCCTTCTTCAGGGCTCGGTCCCTGGCAGTACACGTCCTGGAAATCGCCGCTGCCGGGATTGGAGGTCTTGCAGAGGACGAAGACGCCGCGATCCCGGTAGGTGAAGAACGGCTCGAGGGCGTCGCGGCCCAGGTACGGGTTGACGGTGACGGCGTCGAATCCGATCTCGTCGAAGCAGGCCCGGGCGTATTGCCGGGAGGTGCTGCCGATGTCGCCCATCTTCACGTCGCCGATGATCGGCACCTGGTCAGGCACCGTCTCCATGACCTGGAGCAGTGCGTCGAGGCCGGCGACCCCACGCGCCAGGAAGAAGGCGAAGTTGGGCTTGAAGGCGCAGACGAGGTCGGCCGTCGCTTCGACGATCGTCCGGCAAAAGGGGACGAGCTCGGCATCCGGAACGCGCTCGGGCTCGGGATCGAGTCCGATGCACAACCAGCTCACCTGCTCTCGAGCGGCCGCCCGCAGTCGAGCGCAGAAATCCATGGCAGGTGCTCCCTCCGTCGGTTTGCTCAATTCTATCACGGCTGATTCCCCGCCCACAAAAGGCCGACCAACCATTAATTGACAGTCAACAACGAGGTGTGCTAGACTATTCGGATCGCACGAATGTTTGTTTGAATGTTTGTCACGTCTCTGTCTAGGCGAGGAACCCATGCTCAGCTCCGTGCCCGTGAGTCCGAAGTGCATCGAGGAGTACCGTCCCATCATCGGCCACCAGCGGACCGACGAGATCGTCCGGCTGGCCCGGCCGCTGCGCGGCGCGCGCGTCGCCCACGTCAACGCGACCGCTTTTGGCGGCGGTGTGGCCGAGATCCTCAGCACGCTCGTTCCCCTGATGAATGACCTCGGCCTCGCCGCCGACTGGCAGGTCATCCGGGGCGCCGACGAGTTCTTCCAGGTCACCAAGGCGATGCACAACGCCCTGCAGGGCATGCCCGTGCCCTGGACCGCTCGGATGCAGGACCTCTGGCTCCGCTACAACGCGATGAACGCTGCGATCTTCGACGGCGAGTACGACTTCGTCGTCGTCCACGACCCCCAGCCGGCCGGGCTGCTCAACCTGGCCGCCGACCGCCGCGGCGGCCGGCCAGGCGGCAAGTGGATCTGGCGCTGCCACCTCGACATGACCGATGCGCAGGCCGGCGTCTGGGATTTCCTGCGTCCCCACCTCGAGCCCTACGACGCGGCCATCTTCACGCTCCGTGATTACGTCAAGGAGGACCTTCGGGTCCCCTCCGTGGAGGTCATCCCGCCGGCGATCGATCCGCTGAGCCCGAAGAACGTCGCACCGTCGCCGGAGACGATTGCCGAGGTGTTGCGCCGCTACGGCGTCGACGGCAAGCGTCCGCTCATCTGCCAGGTCTCCCGGTTCGATCCCTGGAAGGACCCGCTCGGCGTCGTCGACGCCTACCGGATCGTCAAGCGGCAGATTCCTGAGCTCCAGCTCGTCATGGTCGCGTCGATGGCGTCGGACGATCCCGAAGGCTGGTCCTACTTCGAGCGCACCGCTCGTCGGGCCGGCGAGGATTTCGACGTCCATCTCCTCTCGAACCTGAACGGGGTCGGCAACCTCGAAGTCGGCGCCTTCCAGCGCGCGTCGGCGGTCGTCGTTCAGAAGTCGATCCGGGAGGGCTTTGGCCTCGTCGTCTCGGAGGCGCTCTGGAAGGGGCGGCCGGTCGTGGCCGGCAACTGCGGCGGCATCCCCCTCCAGGTTGTCGAGGGACGGACCGGCTACCTGGTCAGCACCGTCCAGGAGTGCGCCGACCGCGTCCTCTTCCTGCTCCAGCATCCGCGGGTCGCCGATCACCTCGGGCGAAGGGGACACGAGCACGTCCGCGAACACTACCTCATCACGCGCTACCTGCGCGATCACCTCGCCCTGCTCGGGCGCCTGGCCGGCGCCCATCAGTCAACCCAGGTGTGCCAGACTGCGGCAGCAGGGCGAGCTGCCTGACGTCGGGGCCGGTGGGCGGGCGTCATGCGTCATGCGTCGCGGGCGTCCGGGTCCGGTGTGAGCCGCCCCTGCAACCCTGGCACGGGGCAGGATCCTGCCGTCCACTCAGAGTGTGTGTGGAAACGCGTGTCCATGCTCCGCAGCATTGCCTGGCGGTCGATGAAGGTTGACAAACTGATCCGGTACAACCCAGACCGGCGAGGGTGCAGCCCTACGTTCTATGACGCGGGCCCGAGGCGACCGCGGCGTTGAGCTCGGCGCGGCGCTGAGCCATGACGGCGAGCATCTTGCTCGCCACCAGCGGGAACCGCTGGAGCAGCCGCTTGACGGCTTCCTCCTGCATCGCCATCAGCGAGGCGTCGGTCAGCGCGCGTACGGTGGCCGTCCGCCTGCCTTCCCCCAGGACCGCCATCTCGCCGAAGAAGTCGCCCGGCCCGAAGTCCGACAGGTGCTGCTCGGCATTGGAGCGGAGGTCGGCCACATAGACGCCCAGCTTGCCGCTCTCCACGATGTACAGGGAATCGCCGAGGTCCCCCTGGTGAAACACCTCAGCGCCTGCCCGGCACACCTTCCGACTGATGCGGCGGCCGTCGCAGAACTCGGTGCAGACCTGCTGGAGCGCCAGCATCTGCACCCCCTTGAACGCCACCGATGTCGCCAGCAGCTCGGCGGCGCGCGCCCCGCTCAACTGCGCGTCGACCACCTTCGGCTGGACCACGTCCGGGTCGGCCGCGGCGCGCTGGCCGATGGCCGATGCCTGCATCACGGCCTCGACCCGGTGGCGATTGACCACCAGGAACGGCGCCTTGAACCCGAGCGCCGGGCTGGGGTGATAGAGCACAGTGGTGTCGCTCACCGGCATGAATTGGTGGTGAGGATCGTGGATGTATTGGAGCAGCTCGACGCCGGGAGCGAGATGCAGGTCTCCGACGATCGTAAATGGCCAGGCTTCGATGGTCGCCAGAAGCTGGACTCGCGCCACCTGGAGACCCTGGCGCAGCGGCGACCGCTCGACGCCGGCCTGGGGCTCCCAGGGGAGGGCGGCGACGATCGTATCTTTTCGGATGAGCACCCAGGCGGCGCTGACCTCCTCATCTCCTGCGCTATGGAACGGCCGGATCCGTGCCTCATGAAGCATCACGAAGGCCTGATCCACCGCGTTCAGGGCATCCGAAAAACGGAAGTGGTTGGACCGGATGGTGCCCGCGTAACGAGCGCTATCCGTGTAGATCATGACTGGAATCGGGCGAATCTCGGCGACGCGCCTGACGGTCGTCACTGCCGGGTCTCCTACCTGACCAGCGGTCTGCTCGCCGGCCGCGGCGCCGCTATCAACGCCTCGGCCAGCTTCCTGATGGCCACGCTCGTCGCGTGCTGGGGACGCCATTGCACCATCGGAATCCCCCGGTTGAGGGCATCGGTGAATTCGTCTCCGCCGTGGGGGATGGCCGCGATCACAGGCAGCCCCACTGCGCGCTTGACGTCCTCCAGGGAGACGTTGACCCGCGACGCCGTCTGGTTGACGACGACATGCTGCTTGGCCTGCGGGATCCCCAGTTGCTTCAACACGTCGGCGGCACCACGTAGCGACTTGAGCGCGGGCAGCTCGGGCGAGGTCACGAGCAACACGCGGTCGCACATGCCAAAGGTGTCCAGGTTGATCTCTCGGAAGGCCGAAACCAGGTCGACCACCACGTGGCTGTGGTGACGCCGCAACTGGTCGAGGTACACCTTGACGTGCGGGCCGGTGACCAGCTCGGCCTGGGCCGGCGTCAGCGGTCCGGGCAAGACGCTGACCCCCGACTTGTGCGGCAGCAGGCAGGTCGCGATCGAGTCCCAGCCCAGGTCGAGCCCGAACTCGGTCGCCAGCTCCACGATGGTCGCCTGCGGACGGGGGATCAGGTCGAGCAGCATATTGTCGGTGGCGTGCTCCAGGTCGAGGTCAACCAGGCACACCTTACCGCCGGACTGCGCAAGCGCAACGGCAAGGTTCACGGCCAGCGCCGACGCGCCAACACCCCCCTTGGCGCCGAACACCCCGATGACCCGCCCTTCGAGCACAATCGACGGCGCTGCGATCGCCGGTACGCTGGCTCTGGCGCTCTCGGATCGCTTGAGCACAGCGCTCAGACGCATCGTCAGCTCGCGCGGCGCGAACGGCTTGACCAGGTAATCGTCGGCGCCAGCCTCGAAGGCCTCGGCCTTGGCCTCCAGCTCCTCGTGGCCCGTAAGAAAGAGCACGGGAATGTGCCGGGTCGCCGGGTCGGCGCGCAGGCGGCGGCACACCTCGACCCCGGTCATGACCGGCATATCCATGTCCAGGATCGCGGCGTCCGGCATCTCGGCCTGGATGAGCTGCCAGCCCTGTTGGCCATCACGGGCAGCAACCACCTCGTAGCCGCGGAACTTGAGCGTGCTCTCGATGATGGCGCGAATGTCCGGATCATCTTCGGCGACGACGATTCTGGGCAAGGACTCTACCTCCAGAGCGGAATGGTAAAACGGAAGATCGTCCCCCGACCGGGGGCGCGCTCGGCCCAGACTTTGCCTCCGTGCTTCTCGACGACCAGGCGCACGAGCGGCAGTCCAAGCCCGATCCCTCGGATATGTCGCTTGCTCTCCGGGTCCAGCCGCGCGTACCGGTCGAACACCGTCTCTAGCGACTCCGGCGACATGCCGATCCCCTGGTCCTGCACCCGCACGTGGGCGACGTCGCCTTCGAGGCGGCTGCCGACGACGATCTCGCCCCCATCGGGCGAATACTGGACGGCGTTGTTCACGATGTGGGTGATCACCTGGGCCAGCCGCTCCGGATCGCCCGACACGAGCGGGATCGCATCGTCGAGCTGGAGCGCAATCGAGTGGTTCGGCGCATCGGGCCTGACGGCGCCAACCACGTCGGCGATGGTCGCATTCAGGTCGATCGCCTCCAGGTTGAGCGTCAGTCGTCCCGACTCCATCCGGTCCAGATCGAGCAGGTCGGAGATCATGCCATTGAGACGCCGCGCGCTCTTGTTGATGCTGTCGGCGAACTCCTTGATCTCCTCCATGCCAAAGTCTTCGTCCCGGATCATCTCGCTGAAGCCCCGAACGGCGGTCAGCGGCGTTCGGAGGTCGTGCGAGGCAACGGAGAGGAGGTGCCGCTTGGAACGACTCACCCGTTCGAGCGCCTCCTCCGTCCGGATCTGCTCCGCCTGCGCCTCGGCCGCGGCTCGGGCGTTCTGGAGCGCGCCGGCCAGCGCCCGTCCGAGGCCGGTCAACAGGCGCACCCGCTCCGGGCCCAGCGCGAGCGGCCGATCGTTCCGCACGACGGCGGCGCCGATGGGTCCGTTTCCCGAGACGAGCGGCCAGACGCCGTAGCAGCGAGCCGTCGCCAGCGTGGGCAGATGCTTCGAGAGCACTGCCCAGGCGTCGCCGGCCGCCGACGTGTCGGCCAGGATCAGCGGTTGGCGCCGCTCGACCAGCCGCAGCCACATGGCCATGGGCAGCACCGCCATCGGCACCGCGCTGTCGGCGTACTCGCCCGCCCGCGGCCCGACGGCCGCGATCGGGCAAAAAGCCCTCGCCGCCTCATCGTAGGAGAGGGCGGCGGCGGTCACCTCGTCACCCGTCGCCAACCGAAAACACTCCAGGAAGTCGGCCGCGACGTCGCCTGGCGTCAGCGCCGTAGCCCGTGCCATGTCCCCTTCCTTACCCGACCGTCGTTACCCGGCCGTCGTTACCCGACCGTCGCGCGCTCCAGGAGCGCCTGGATCTTGCCGAGCAGCCGTGGCAGCTCGACCGGCTTGGTATCGTAGTCGTCACAGCCGGCCTGCAGGACCTTCTCCCGGTCGCCCGACATCGCATGAGCCGTCAGGCCGATCACCGGGATCGTCCGGGTCTCGTCGGCCGCTTTGAGTCGCCGCGTCGCTTCCCAGCCGTCGAGCACCGGCAGGCTCATGTCCATCAGGTTCAGGTCCGGGGTTTCTGCGTGCGCCATATCCAGCCCCTGTTGACCATCGATGGCGCAGACCACCTGGTAGCCTCGGCGTTCCAAACGGCGCGAGAGCATGTCGCGGTTCATCTCGTTGTCTTCCACCAGAAGAAGCTTTGCCATGTGTCCTCCCACGTTGTTCGGTCTAGGCACTGACTACGGCCGGCCGGCGAAGATCGGCGGCCACCAGATCGCCGACCTCCCGCAGCAACTCCTCCCGCGTGTACGCCTCTTTCTGCAGGATCTTCTCGACGTGGCCGTCCAGACGCTGGTGATCTTCCGGAGTCAGCTCCTTCGCGCTCACGACCACGACGGGAATCGCTCGCCACTCCTCCCGCTTCCGCAGATCCGTGACGAACTCGATGCCATCCATCTCCGGCATCACCAGGTCGAGCAGAATCAGCGCCGGTCGACTCTCAGCAACCCGCTCCAGCCCGACCCGGCCGTTCTCGGCCTCGACGACGGTCCACTGCGCCTGCTCGAGCAGGCGCCGCATGATCAGCCGCGTCACAGCGTCGTCGTCGACGACCAGGACCGACTGCGAAGTCCCTGCCTGTTGGTGCTTTCTCAAGACGGCAGCGAGGCGGTTCCGATCGATGGGCTTGACCACATAGTCCGTTGCGCCCAGCGCATAGCCCCTGTTCTGATCGTCCACCATCGTCATCATCACGACGGGGATGTCGGCCAGATCGCGGTCCGCTTTCAGCGCCGCCAGCACCGTCCAGCCGTCTATGCGCGGCATCATGACGTCCAGGGTAATGGCGCTCGGCCGCAGCTCTCGGGCGCGCCGGAGGCCCTCTTCGCCGCCGGCGGCGGTCGCCACGCGATAGCCTTCCCGGGTCAGGTGGCGCGTCATCAGATCGCGCGCCACCGGGTCGTCGTCGATGACGAGGACGGTTGCCGCGCCCGCCGGCACGCCCTCGATCGGCATCGCCGGCGCGACCGCCGACTCTGCTGCGGCTTCAGCTTCTGGCTTTCGCTCGCCAACTACCGCGGGGAGGCGCGCCGTGAAGCGAGAGCCTTTGCCGTACTCGCTCTCGACGGCCTGGAGCATCTCGCTGTAGCCGATGATGGCGTTCAGCGGAGTGCGGAGCTCGTGGCTCATGTTTGCCAGGAACGTCGACTTGGCCCGGCTGGCTTCGAGCGCCTCGTCCCGGGCGCGCGCCGCCTCTTCCTCTGCCCGCATGCGCTCACGGACCTGCTCCTCCAGCTCCCGGACGGCGCCTTCGAGCTGCGCCGTCCGCTCGACGACGCGCTGCTCGAGCTCGGCGTTCAACGCCTGGAGCTGGCCGAGGAGCTCGTGGCGCACCGCCGCCATCTCATTCAGGCTGTGGCCCAGCACCGTCAGCTCGTCGTTCCCGCGGACGGGGGTCCTCGCCGCCAGATCGCCGCCGGCGATCCGCCCCACGAAGCCAAGGTAGTGGCCAATGCGCGTGGTGAACGAACGGGTCAGCGCGGTTGCCAGGACGAGCCCCGAGAGCACCGTGACGGCAAACGCTACCAGCAGTGCAGCGCGGGTCGCCGCGACCGCGCTGGCCGCCTGGGCCCGCTCCTCCTCGATGATCTTCAGCTTCTGGAGGATGAGGTCGGCCAGAAGGTCCTCCAGGCGCTGGCGGAGCGGCTTGCCGGCCTCGTCGAGTGAGCGAAGCGCGGCGGCCCGATTCGGCGCGGGCACCTGCGCCGCCGAACGAACCATCTCGGCGTAGGTTGCCTCCAGCGAGATGATGTCGGTCAGCGTGCGCCGTCCCTCGTCGGTCTCCGCCGACTCCCGAAGGCTTTTCAGCTCGCGGCTCAGGCTGAGCCGTGCCAGCGAGAAGTCGGGATCGAGGCGCGCCTCATCGCCCCCGGACGCGATGTAGCGCTGGACCGCCGCGATCTCGAGGAGGAAGGCGCCGCGGGCCGCTTCGGCCGTTCGTGCGAGGTCGGCGCGCTCGAGGCCGACGCGCTCATAGATCTGCGCGGTCTCGTCCAGCCGGAAGATGCTCAGCCCCCCCACGAGCGCCGTCAGCGCGACGACCACGAGGAAGCCGCCGAAGATCTGAGCGCCGATGCTCAGCCGCCTGGACACAAGACCACCCCGTCCTGGCACAACTGCCCGTTGCGCCGGCAGCCCGATCATCTCTGGAGTTCCCGCTCCTGGTTCGGCGCCCATGCGACGTTGCGCTCCATCCACCAGGTCCTCGCCGTCGTACCTCCGCGCTGGCATGCAGCCTGCCATGCCGTCTGAACCTTGCCGCATTATATCATACGCACGGGCTCGGTGGGTGAACGAGCCGAAGAGATCGAAGCCGCAGACGAGGAACCTCCTATGGAGACTCCGATACGATAAGTGGTGCATCCGGCAAGTCCCTCGCGGCGCTGGACGCCTCCCCGTCCGTCATGCTGAGCCGCAGCGAAGCATCTTCCCGGCCTGAGCCAGCAGCGTCGGGGAGATGCTTCGCTGCGGCTCAGCATGACAATGCACGCGCCGGCCAACCTCCAATGGATTTGCCGGATGCACCAATAAGGGTACGGGCGCACGCGGAGGCTACGGAGGTGACGCGCGCAGGTTCGTAGTGCGCACTCGCAAGTGCGCGTCTGTGCGTCAGGGTCTCGACCATGCTGGCCGGCGAGCGGCTCCAGCGGGGGGGGGCACCGAACCGCTGCGGCCGCCGCGCCTGCGCGTGCAGGTTCTCATGGGGGCCTTACGGCGCGGAGCGCGGCAAAGTGCCCGGTCGCGGGTTCTGGTTTCCGGGTCCTGGCTCCTGGTTTGCGAGTTGTCCCGCGCGAGTCAAGGGCCTATAATGCCGGCGACAGCCTGGCTGACCGAGTGACTCTGAGAAGCGAGGGCTCCGACCTATGAAGAGCAGCTATCGGGTCCGTGTCGCTCTGAGTGCCATCCTGGTGCTCGCCCTGCTCGTGGCTGGTTGTGCCGGGTCGCCTGGCGGGGGCAGGGAGCCGGTGAGGGTGGGCGCCCTCTTCGATTTGACCGGCGCCACGGCCGACGTCGGCGTCCCCCACGCCGAGGGCGTTCGGGCGTACGTGGACCACGTCAATGCCAGGGGTGGAGTCAACGGCCGGCCAATCCAGCTCGTCGAGATCGACTACGCCTACTCGGTCTCCAAAGCGGTCGAGGCATACCGGACTTTTCGCGAGCAGCGGGTAGTCGCCATCATCGGCTACGGCTTCGCCGGTATCCCGGCTTTCTCCTTCCCGTACGAGGAGATGCCCGGCAAGGCGGAGATCGAGCAGTACCTGAAAGCCAGGAATCAGAGCCTGGACGGCAAGACCCAGAAGTTCATTCAAGGCTGGGCGCTGGCCCGAACGATGGTCGAAGGGATCGGCCGGGCGGGCGACAACCCGACCGGCGAGAAGATCAAGGCCGCACTGGAGACCTTCCGGGACTTCGACCAGGGCGGCCTGGGTTCATCGGTGACGTTCACCGCGACCGACCACGCGGGCGCCAAGCGGGGCCGGGTCTACCAGGTGAAAGCCGGCAAGTGGCAGCCCATCACCGATTGGCTCCAGCCGAAGGGCTAGGCAGAACGCGGCAGAACGCGTGCCCCCGTCAGCACGAGGCGTGGCACGGGTTCTGCCGCCCTTCCCGATCACCCGGATTCAATGAGAGGAGGCTCGTACCATGCGAACGCTTGCACGGATTGTGGGGACTTTGATGGTGTTCGACGGCGCTTTCGACTTCGCCTTTCCGGACGCGGCCATCGACTTCTGGACGAAGGGGCCGGGCGCTCGGACAAAGGGATGGCTGCCGCAGGTGGCGAGAGAGTACCGCTGCCTCTCGCACGGCACCCGCCGCTCCATCTCGGCCTGGGAGTTCCTGACCGGCCTGCTGCTGACCGCCGTGGCCGCCCGCCCGGCCGTCGCCGAGGCGCCGGGCATCCGCACCGAGCGCCGAGCGGCGTGATGAGTGACGAGTGATGAGTGACGAGTGATGAGTGATGAACGCAGTTCTCCACTCATCACTCGGCCATGTTATAATGAGAAGAACTGCTGGCGGTCGGCTCCACCTTCCCTGGGATCGGTGTCACCCTCGTGGCAGCCACGGACTGACAGGTCGTTCCCCGGGGATCCTGCCATGGGGGAGGCTGCGATGGCGGCGGCGAATCGGCAACGGACGCCGCGGGCAAGGGCGATCCTTCGCACGATTGCTGAAGTCCTCGGGATGGGCCAGGCCAATGCGCTGACGCATGATCGGGAACGGCGGCTGCGAGCCGAGCTCGAGGCCATCAGCCGCGCCAGCCTGGTCATCTCCCGCACGATCGACCTGAAGGATGCCCTCCAGACCATCGTCGACCAGGCGCGCCTCGTCACCGGTGCCGAGTACGCCGCGCTCGGCGTGGAGGCGGACGCCGCCCGGCCTTTCGCCCCCTGGGTCTTCAGCGGGATGACCACGGAGGAGGCTGCGGCCATTGGACGTGTCCCGCGGCCCGTGGGAACGCTCGGCCTGATCGCCCACGAGGGGCAGACCATTCGCGTGGCCGACATCCGCCGGCACCCTGCCTTCGCCGGCTTTCCCACCCACCACCCCCCGATGGGCAGCTTCCTCGGCGTGCCCGTCCGCTACAACGGACGGTCGCTGGGGAACCTCTACCTGGCCAGGAGGGTCGGCGCGGAGGAGTTCACCGAGGACAGCCAGCGAACGGTCGAGCTGCTGGCCACCCATGCCGGTGTCGCCCTTTACCAGGGCCAGCTTCGCCGGGCGGTCGAGGCCGAACGGGCTCGCCTCCAGACCATCCTGGAGAACGCTCCTTACGGCATCCTGTTCGTCGAGCCGGCGACCGACCGAGTCGCGGCCAACCCGGCGCTGGTCCGAATCCTGGGAGGGCCGCTGGTTCCCGACGCCGGGCGGGCCCAGTACGTCGGGCGGGTCTTCGCTCGGGATGGCCGGCCGCTGACGCTGGCTGAGCTGCCCTCAAGTCTTGCTCTGGGAGGCCAGGCGGTCGAGGACGCCGAGTATCTGGTGCTGCACCCCGATGGACGCCGCGTTCCCGTCGTGGCCAGTGCCACGCCGGTCTTCGGCTCGGCTGGGGAGGTGATCGGTGCGGTCGTGGTCGTCCGGGACATCACCGAGCGCAGGCGTATCGAAGCAGAGCGCGAGCGATTGCTTGCGGAGCTGAATGTCGAACGCGGTTGGCTGCGAACGGTTGTCGAGCGATCCCCGGTCGGCATCATCCTCATCGGCGGCCCCGGTGGGGAACGCGTCGTCGCCAACCGGCGGGCCGACGAACTGTTCGGCCACCCCCTTGTGGCCGGCGCGGCCACGGCCCAGGCCGCCGCGCAGGTGTGCCGCCCCGACGGCACGCCTCTCGCGCAAGCGGAGCTGGCCTCGACCCGCGCGTTGCGGGGGCAGACCGTCCAGGAGGAGCAGATCATCCGGCGGCCCGACGGCGGGACGGTGCCGGTGCTGGTCAGCGCCGGCCCGATGCACGACGCCGCGGGGAATGTCGTCGGGGCAGTCGTCGTCCTGGAGGACATCACGGTGCTGAAGGAGCTGGAGCGACTGCGCGAGGAGTGGATGGCCGTCATCGCCCACGACCTGCAGCAGCCCATCACGGCGATCGGCGGCTACGCGGCCCTGGCGGCCGGGCTGGCCGAGCAGCGTGGCGCCGGGGCGCAGGAGCAATCGTACCTGGAGCACATCGTGACCAGCACCCGCCGGCTCAGCCGGATGATCGCCGACCTGCTCGACGTCTCGCGCATCGAGGTTGGCCGACTGCCCCTCGAACGGCAGCCGGTCGACCTGCCGGCGCTCGTGCGGGCCGTGGTGGAGCGGACGGCCGACGTCACGAGGGGCCACCCCGTCAGGGTCGGCGTCGAGGGGGCCATTCCGCCCGTGGCGGCGGACCCGAGCCGATTGGAGCAGGTGTTGGGCAACCTCCTCTCCAACGCCGCCCGGTACGGCTACCCGGACTCGGAGATCCGGGTGGAAGTGGCGCGTCAGAATGCGGGGGTCCGGGTGTCGGTCGCCAATCAGGGCAGAGGCATTCCTGCCGAGGAGCTCCCGAACCTTTTTACGCGCTTCTATCGGGCGGGCCGGGCCCAGGAGGAGCGGACCGCCGGGCTCGGCCTCGGGCTGTACATCTGCAAGGGGCTGGTGGAAGCCCACGGCGGCCGCATCTGGGTCGAGAGTGTCCCGGAGCAGACGACAACCTTCCACTTCACACTGCCGGGGAAGGCCAACACCTGGCTTGCCGTCTGATGCCCGGTGGCGACGACGAGTGATGAGTAATGAGTAATGAGTGATGAGTACGGGACCGGCCACCGCCGGCAGGATGAAACGCATCAGATTGTCGCATGACCGCCCAGAAAATGAGACACGACAACCTGCCCAGGTTGTCGCATCATACCGGAGCAAATTGAGACACGACAACCTACATCCTCACGCTCTCCCGGAACGGGCCCGGCGGCGGGACGTTGATGATCTTGACACCGGAGCCGGGTCCGACGTTCACGTCGATCCGATAGAGCCCGACATGGTCGTCCAATCCGCGCGACCTTCAGTTCGCAACTGGGCCAACCACTTCCGAGCAGCCACGGCGGAGAGGCTCAGCGCTCCGGCCAGCTCGGCTCGCGTCAACTCCCCGTGCTCCCGCAAGAGCGCCAACACCTCCTCCCGCCGGTCACCGCGCTGTTTCGTCCGTATCGTGAGGACCGGAAGAGGGGGTTGACTCTGGAAGGTTATCTCGAACGTGGCGACTCGGTCCACGAAGCGCAGCGCGGGCAGACCGGCTCGACCCAGCGCCGCGAGCATCGCGCCAATTCCTGACCCGCGATTCTCGCATACCAGACGTTCTTCGCCCGGCGCCGTCGTATCGGGGAAGCGAACCGCGAAGACGCCAAGGACGCCCATGTGGAGGCGCGGGCTATCCGAGCCGCGAACGTGAGTGAGCCGTTCCCCGACGTGCGGTCCACTCCCGCGCGCCGGGGAACGGCTCACTCACGTTCGCGGCTCGGTTCGGTGACCTCCGTCGGAGTCGCTCGTCGGACAGCGTGGTCAAGACTCTGACGCACGGGAGCGCACTTGCG
>JACQGW010000135.1 GCA_016199325.1 Chloroflexota bacterium | reverse complement strand
CACGGTCGCGGCTCGGAAGGACGCCGGGGACCGCTCCCTTACGGTCGCGGCTCGGAAGGACGCCGGGGGACCGCTCCCTCACGGTCGCGGCTCGGAAGGACGCCGGGGACCGCTCCCTCATGGTCGCGGCTCGGATGGGCGCCGGGGGACCGGTCCCTCATGGTCGCGGCTCAGATCGTGGGGGGCGCCATCAGTCCCCGCGAGTTCCCACGAGTTCCTGCGAGTTCCTGTGAGTTCGCTGCGGCTCCTACGAAAATGATCTTTCAGGGGCCTGTAGTGAGCCGTCAGGCTCATGAACTACTCAGTATGACAGACCGGGAGGCTCAGCATGCCAGCGCACCTTCGAGTTCCTGTGAGTTCGCAGGAGTTCCCAGAAGTTCCTATGAGTTCGCAGGATTTGTCATGAGTTCCCAGGAGTTCCCATGAGTTCCCGTGAGTTCCCACAAGCTCCTATGAGTTTTCTCGACGATCCGGTCGCCCTGGAGATCATCTGGCACCGACTGGTGACGGTGGCCGACGAGATGCAGTCGGTCCTCCGGCGGACGGCGTTCAGCACCATTATCGGCGCCGCCAACGACCTGGGCTGCGAGATCATGGACGCGCGCGGCTGGTCGGTGGCGCACGCGGTGACGAGCAACGCCACGTTCAACGTCGCGATTCCGCAGATGGTGCAGAAGCTCCTGCCGCTTTTCCCGCCCGGCTCGCTGGGGCCGGGCGACGTGATCCTGACGAACGACCCCTGGCTCGTCTGCGGCCACCTGCCGGACATCGGCGTCGCGACCCCCTTTTTCCGGGAGGGCCGGCTGATCGGCTTTGCCGGCTCCATCGGCCACGTCGCCGACATGGGCGGCCTGCTGAACCTGCACCTGTCCCGCAGCAACTTCGAGGAGGGGCTGCTGTTGCCCCCGTGCAAGTTCTACGAAGCCGGCAGGCGGAACGAGATGGTCGTCTCGATCGTCCGGCGGAACGTGCGCACGCCGGAGATGACGATGGGCGACATCATGGCGCTGGTGACGGCCAATGGCGTCGCCGCGCGGCAGACCCTGGCGCTGCTGGACGACTGCGGCCTGGAGGACCTGGAGGGCCTGTCCAACGCCGTTCAGACCCGCGCTGAACGGGCGATGCGACAGGCCATCGGCGAGATCCCCGACGGCGACTACCCGTTCGAGATCACGTTCGACGAGCTGGACGGCCCCCTGACCGTTGGCGCCGTCATCCGCGTTCGGGGGTCCGAGCTCGAGGTCGACTTCGTCCGGGTTCCCCCCGAGCACTCGCACGGGGGCATCAACTGCACGCTGAACATTACGCTGGCTCGCGCCAACTACGCGCTCAACTGCATTCTTGCGCCCCACATCGCGGGAAACGAGGGGCTGTTCCGGCCAACCCGGGTGCGGGTGCCGGAGGGGACGCTGCTCAACGCCCGCCACCCGGCGTCGGTGAACGACCGCACCAAGGTCTGCTACTACGTGGACGCCGTCATCTACGGCGCGCTGGCGCAGGCCGTTCCTCACCGCGTTCCGGCGAAGGGCGGCTTTCTGAGCGTCTTTCGGGTGCTGGGCGTCCAGAGCGGCGTCCCGTTCGGCTCGCTGATGTTCAATGGCAGCGGCATGGGCGCCGGGCCGGCGACGGACGGTGTGGGCGGAATCTGCTTCCCGAACGTCGCCTGCAATGTCCCCATCGAGATCTTCGAGGGCACGACGGCGATCCCTGTGGAGGAGAAGGAGTACCTGCCGGACTCGGGCGGACCGGGCCGGACGCGGGGCGGCTGTAGCCTCCGGGTCACCATCGGCGTGCCCGAGAACCCGGAGCAGCCGCCCATCGTGAGCCCCTGGTGCCACAACCAGAGCTTTCCGGCGTTCGGATTGGCCGGCGGGTCGGGCGGCTCGCCGACCCAGGTGCGCATGAACGGGAGCGTCCTCCCCGTGCATACGATCCGCCACGAGCTGGGTGCCCTGACGTTCACCGACCCCCGCGTCAAGCTCACGCTGGAGACCGCCGGCGGAGGCGGCTACGGCAGGCCGGTCGAGCGGGATCCCGTCCGGGTGCTCGCGGACGTTCGCAACGGCTTCGTCTCTGCGGAGGCGGCGGCTCGGGAGTACGGCGTCGAAGTGGATCTGGGGAGGCTCCAGGCTCGTCGGCTACCCGGTTCGGAAGGAGGAAAAACCCTAACAGGCCAGTAGTCCATCCGACAGGTCATATGACGATCAATTTCTGACGGGGGAGGAGTATCGTGGAAGAGAAGAAGATGTCGCGTTTCGTTTCTCGTCGGGCGTTCCTCGGCGTTCTCGCCGGCAGCGCGGCCACGGCGGTGGGGCTGGCGGCATGCGCCGGCGCGCCGGCGGCCCCCACGCAGCCGGCTCCGCAGCCGACCAGGCCGGCGGCGACCACCACGCCGGCGGCCGCCCCGGCGGCGCAGCCCACCAAGCCGGCGCCCGCGCCAACCGCGGCGCCCGCCGCGCAGGCGACTGCGGCACCGGCCGCCGTGGCCAGTCCGGCCCCGGCCGCAGCGCCGAGCACCACGCTCAGCATCGCCTACCTCTGGCCGACGAAGACGATCGAGCCGCAGTCGACGGTGGACAACCCGACGCTCATCGCGCTGCACCCGATGTACGAGGGGCTGCTGGGCTACAAGGTCGGCACCATGGAGCTGGAGCCGGTGCTGGCTTCGTCCTACGAGGTGGCGCCCGATGGCCTGAAGTACACGTTCAAGATCCGCAGCGGCGTCAAGTTCCACGACGGCGCCACGCTGGACGCGCCCGGCGTCAGAACGTCATTCGAGCGGATGTTCAAGCTCGGAAAAGCGGCGGCTGCGGCCTTGCAGAAGTACATCAAGAGCATCGAGGCGCCCGACGCCGGCACGCTGGTCGTCAACATGAACAGCCCATACGCCCCGACGTTGGCGACGCTCGGCACCGCCTTTCTCGCGAGCCCCAAAGCGATCCAGGCCAATGCCGGCAGCGACAACGCCCAGGGCTGGTTCTCCGAGCATGCCGCGGGCACCGGCGCCTACACGCTGAAAGAGTGGAAGCGCGACCAGTCGATGACCCTGACCAAGTTCCCCGACTACTGGCGCGGGTGGGGAGGCAAGCACGTCGACGGCGTGGTGATCCGGTACGTCGCGGAGCAGGCAACCCAGCGACAGCTCGTCCAGCGCGGCGAGGTGCAGTTGGCGCAGGCCATCGCGACGGCGGACCTGGCGTCGCTGAAGAACGATCCGAACCTCCAGGTCCACGCCGCGACGAGCATCCGGCTGTTCATGATCCGGTTGGACAACCAGCGCCCGCCGGTCAACGATCTCAAGCTCCGCCAGGCCCTCGTCGCCGCCTTCGACTACAAGACCGCCGCCGAGCAGATCTATTCCGGCTACGCGACCGTTCCTCAGGGGGTCGTGCCGATCCCGTACCGCACGCACGACAAGTCGCTGGGACCGGAAACCTTCGACCTGACCAGGGCGAAACAACTGCTAGAGGCCTCGGGCTATGCCAAGGGGGCGACGCTGAGCTGTACGTACATCGGGAACCTCGACGAGCAGCGGCAGATGTCCGAGCTCTGGCAGGCGAACCTCGCCAAGATCGGGGTCACGCTCAAGCTGAATCCGCAGCCCTGGGCGACCATGGTCGAGCGCTCGACGAAGCCCGAGACGCGGGACAACGTCGGCCACTTCGCCTTCAGCTACATCAACGCCGACGAAGCGTTCGCGACCTGGCAGACGCTCTCCGGCAAGACCAACGCCGCCTGGGGGAACTACGGGTACAAGAACGACGAGATCGAGGCGTTGCTGGACAAGGCGCTGGTGACGGTCAACGACGAGGAGCGGACGGGCATGCTCAAGAAGGTGCAGCAACTGGCGCGCGCCGATGCCGCCACCGTGAACGACGTGATTCCCAACGACGTGTTTGTGACGAGGAAGAACGTCAAGGGCACCATCATCAACCCGGGCCTCCCGACCCATCCGGCGTTCTACTGGATCTATCTGGAGTAGGACATGGCACACACGACTGAGCGCCCTTCGTTCCTGGACGACCCGGTCGCCCTCCAGATCGCCTGGCACCGGCTGGTGACGGTGGCCGACGAGATGCAGGCGGTGCTCCGCCGAACCGCCTTCAGCACCATCCTCGGCGCCGCCAACGACCTGGGGTGCGAGATCATGGACGCACGGGGCTGGTCCGTCGCGCACGCGACAACCAGCAATCCGACGTTCAACGTCGCCATTCCCCAGTGTGCCCAGCGACTGCTGGCGCTGTTCCCGCCCGAGTCCCTCGCGCCGGGCGACGTGCTCCTCACCAACGACCCCTGGATCGTCTGCGGGCACCTGTCCGACTTCGCGGTGGTGACTCCCTTCTTCACAGCGGGCCGGCTCGTCGGCTTCACCGGCTCCATCGGCCACGTCGCAGACATCGGCGGCCTGCTGAACTCCCAGGTGGCCCGCAGCATCTTCGAGGAGGGGCTGTTCGTGCCGCCCGTCAAGCTGTACGAGGCGGGCAAGCGGAATGAGACCGTGGTCTCGATCATCCGCCGGAACGTTCGGACGCCGGAGATGACGATGGGCGACATCATCGCGCTGGTGACGGCCAACGGTGTCGCCGCGCGGCAGACCCTGGCGCTGCTGGACGACTACGGGCTGACCAGCCTGGAGCCGCTCTCCGACGCCATTCAGACCCGCGCCGAGGCGGCGATGCGGCAGGCCATCGGCGAGATCCCGGACGGCGACTACCCGTTCGAGATCACCTTCGACGATCTCGACGGGCCGCTGACCATCGGCGTCGTCGTCCACGTGCGGGGCACCGAGCTCGTCGTCGACTACGTTCGGGTCCCGCCCGAGCATCCCCACGGCGGCATCAACTGCACGTACAGCATCACGCTGGCCCGCGCCAACTACGGACTCAACTGCCTCCTGTCGCCCCACATGGCGGGCAACGAGGGGCTGTTCCGCCCAACGCGGATCCAGGTGCCCGAAGGCACCCTGCTCAACGCCCGCTACCCCGCGACGGTAAACGACCGGACCAAGGTCTGCTACTACGTGGACGCCACCATCTGGGGTGCGCTGGCGGCGGCGGTTCCCCACAAGGTGCCGGCCAAGGGCGGCTTCTTCAGCGTGTTTCGCATGCTCGGGACCGACGACAACGGCGTCGGCTTCGGCGAGCTGGTGTTTCACGGCGGCGGGATGGGCGCCGGATGGGCGACGGACGGGGTCGGGGGCATCTGCTTCCCGAACGCCACCTCGAACGTGCCAAACGAGATCGTCGAGACCACGACGTCGGTGCTGACGCTCGAAAAGGAGCTCAGGACGGACTCGGGAGGCCCCGGCCGCACCCGCGGCGGCTGTGGGCTGCGCGTGACGATCGCGCCGCCGGAGAACCTGTCGCACCCGGTCACGGTGAGCGCCCTCTGCCACAACCAGGTCTTCCCGCCGTTCGGGCTGGCCGGCGGCCATCACGGAACCGCCACACAGGTCGGCCTGAACGGTGCCGTGATCCCAACGCACCAGGTTCGAGAGCAGCTCGGCGCGGTGGCCTTTACGGACCCGAGCCTGCGGATGGAGGTGGAGACGGCAGGCGGCGGCGGCTTCGGCGATCCCACCGAGCGGGACCCGGCCCGCGTGCTGGCCGACGTGCGCAACGGCCTGGTATCCGTCGTCGCGGCCGCCCGCGACTACGGCGTCGAGGTCGACCTCGGCGCGCTCCGCGCCCGTCGCACATCCCCTCCAGCAACTCGCATCCTACCGAGCGGAGAGAGCAGATGACGACGACCCAGACGAGCCTGTTTACCGACGCCGACGCCGAGCTGACCCGCCGCATCGGCATTGTCGATTCCCACAACGACTTCGCCCTGTCTGTCGCCAAGTGGCGGAACGAGGGCGTCTACGACTCGCTTCGCACCTACTGGCTGCCGCGCTTTCATGCCGGCGGGAACCGCGTCGTCGTGGCGCCGATCTACACGCCGGCCGTCTTCGTGCCCGATGGAGCCATGCGCCATGCGATTCGCGTCATGGACGGCCTGTGCGAGGAGATCGAGGAGAACGCCGACCAGATCGAGCTGGCGCGGTCGTTCGCCGACGTCCAGCGCATCACCCAGGCCGGCAAGATCGCCGTCGTCCTCGCCTTTGAAGGGGCCGAGCCGCTCGGGCACGACCTGTCGGCCCTGCGCTTTTTCTACCAGGCCGGCATCCGGATGATCTCGCTGACCCACCACCGCCGCACCGCGTTCGGCGATGGCGCCTGGGAGAACGACTCCCGAGGCGGCCTGACCCGGATTGGGCGCCAGGCGATCAAGGACATGAACCGGCTGGGCATCATCGTCGACATATCGCACGCGTCGGACCAGACGACCTGGGACATCCTCGAAACGTCGACCAAGCCGGTCGTCGCCAGCCACTCGAACGCCCGCGCCGTGCGGAACCACCGGCGGAATCTGACCGACGACATGCTCAAGGCGCTCGCGGCGGGCGGCGGCGTGATCGGGCTGATCGCCGTCTCGCGATTCGTCGCCGACGGGGAGCCGACGATTGCCAGGTGGGTCGACCACGTCGAGCACGTCGTCCAACTGATCGGAATCGACCACGTCGGCATCGGCGCCGACTTCGCCCATTACCTGTTCGAGATCGGCGCGTCGGCGGACATCGCCAGTTGGAGCCCGGAGCGCTCGCAGGACGTCCAGCGACCGTTCAAGGGCATGCTCAGCCCGGAGGACTTCCCCGGCCTGACGGCGGAGCTGCGCCGGCGAGGGTTCGCCGAAAGCGACCTGCGGAAGATCCTGTGCGAGAACCACCTGCGCATCATGGCCGAGGTCCTGGTGAGGCCGTGAGAGAAACGAGCTGTCAACGGATTCTGGGAGCGGATTGAACGGAT
>JACQGW010000137.1 GCA_016199325.1 Chloroflexota bacterium | reverse complement strand
CGGGCGGCCGGCGGAAGAAGCACATCTGGTGGCGCTTGGGCTTGATCTCGACGTCGATACCGAGCGGCGCGAGCAGCCGGTTCGCCCAGAGCCCCGCGCAGTTGACGACGACGGGCGCGCTGATCTCTCCCTTGCCGGTTCGCACGCCGGTGACCTTGCCGCCGGCCGTCAGGATCTCGCTCACCGGCGTGTACTGGATGACCGTCGCGCCGAGCTCACGGGCGCGGGTGGCAAAGGCGTTCGTCGTCGACGCCGGGTCGGCGTAGCCCGATTCCGGCTCCCAGGCGCCGGCGGCGACGTCCTCGACATTCATCTGCGGAACGATCTGCTTCACGTCCTCCGGCGAGATGAGCTGTACGCGCGAGCCGACCTTCTGTGCCCGCTCGACCGTCGCCTTCAGGTTCGCCGCCAGCTCGGCGTTGGCGAGATTCACGTAGCCGACCTGGCGAAACCCGGGGTCGCCGCCGACGATCTGCGCCCAGCTCCGGAAGACCTCGGCGCCGGCGTTGGCCGTGCGGGAGAGGAAGTCGATCGGGTAGACCCGCCGAACCTGGGCGGTCGAGCGGCCCGTCGGCCCCGAGGCGAGGAACTTCCGTTCGAGCAAGACCACCCGTCCTGCCTTCTTCCGTGCCAGGTGGTACGCGATGCTGGCGCCGTTGACGCCGCCGCCGACGATGACGACGTCGGCGGTTGTGGGGAGATCGGCCATGGAACGCTGCCTCCTTTGACTGGGAATACCGCCCGACTGGCCGAGCGGGGCATCCGGCAAATCACTTCCTGTTCCTGGCGACTCCCCCTGTCATGCTGAGCGCAGCGAAGCATCTCCTCGGCCTGAACCGGTAGCGTCCAGGAGATGCTTCGCTGCGGCTCAGCATGACAGGGATGGCCCGCCAATCTCCAACGGGCTGCCGGACATGCCACCATGCCAGACCACTGTCTCTCAGGCTGGCGGCGCTACTGTACCGACTGAAGTCTGGCGTGTCAAGCTGTATGTAGACTCTGATGCGTCAACACAGGTGGGAGCGCCCTGGAGGCGCAGAGGCTGCGGAGGCGGGGCACGCAGGTTTGTAGTGCGCACTCGCAAGTGCGCTCCCGGGCGTCAGGGCCTCGGCCACCCTGGCTGCCGAGCGACTCCGGCGGGGGGCCACCGAACCGAGCCGGGCAAGAAGTCTGGTGGGGCAAGACCGCACTGCTGGGAGCGCAGGCGTCTGGCCTGCCTTGGTCCGGCAGGCGGGGACGCCTGCGCTCCCAGACACCTCCTGCCCCGGACGGCTACGAAAGCCCGGGCACCCCGGCCTCCCGCGCCAGCGCCTCCAGCTCCCGAAGCGTCACGGCATCCACCGGAATGCCGTCTCGCTCGCGGGCGGCCTGGATCTCGAACTCGGGTTCGCCGGGGACGTAGATGCGCTCGACGCCGGGGGCCCGGGGAACGGCGTGAGCCTGGCGGATCAGCGAGTCGGTCCGCGCCTTGAACTCGGCGGGGTCCATGAAGGCGGCGACGTCGATGGCCTGGAAGGTATGGCCCAGCTCCTGCGGCAGCGCCACGTCGCGGCGTCCGGCGGCCGACCCGGCGAAGACGGCGCCGGTCAGCACGCCGCTCAGCGCTTCGACGACCAGCGCCAGGCCGTAGCCCTTGTGGTCGCCCATCGGGAGCACCGTTCCCCGGCCACCGGCGATAGGGTCCGTCGTGGGTTGCCCACTCTGGTCCAGCGCCCAGCCCGGCGGAATCGACCGTCCCCGGCGCTCGGCGACGTGGATCCGCCCCATGGCGGCAACGCTCATGGCGGCGTCGAAGACGATGGGCCGCTCTTCGCCGGCCGGGATGGCCACGGCGATGGGGTTGTTGCCAGTGAGGGGGCGAATGCCGCCGAAGGGCACCATGATGGGGATACCGCTGGTCATGGCGATCCCGATCATGTCGTGGGGAAGCGCCATCATCGTCCAGTAGTAGAGCGCTCCGATGTGGTGGCTCCGGCGCGCCTGAACGAGGCCGATGCCGGCGGTCCGGGCTTTCTCGATGGCAAGCCGCATCGCGCGCGCAGCCACGACCTGTCCCTGGCCGTCGTCTCCGTCGAGCAGCGCCGTCGCGGCCGTTTCCCGCAGGATCCGCATCTGCGGCCTCCCCTTCGTGCCGCCGGCGCGCAGGCGACGGACGTAGCGCTCCAGCAGATAGAGGCCGTGCGAATGGGTGCCTCGCAAATCGGCTTCGATCAGCGTCGTCGCGGTGAGCGCCGCATCGTCCTCCGGCATGCCGGCGGCGGCGAGCACGGCGGTGGCGAGGCGGCGCAACTCCCCTGCCTGAACGACGACCAGTTCCTCGACGGTGGCCATGGCGGACCTCCTCAGATTGTGAATGAGCCGGCCGCCGTTTAGCTGGCCGCCAGCCCGATGAGCGGTCCCATCGTAGGACATTCGGCGGTTGCGCGCAACATCGAACAACGTCATGCGTCATACGTCATACGTCATGCGTCGCGCACGACATCGGGCAGTGGCGAGCGAACCGGGGAGGCGCGGAGGACCCAGGAAACGGGGCTTGTGGCGCGTCGACGTCGACGCTTGACCGATCGATGGCTGGTCCCATACAATGCGGTCGCTTGCCTACCACGGTGGCAGAGACTTGCCGGCCATATGTCGGCCGCGGACGGTCGGGCTGTTGATCGCTGGGCAGAGGAGAACGAGCTGTCAAGTTCCAATCCGTTCAATCCGCTCCCCGAATCCGTTGACAGCTCGCTCCCGGCCGCTGCGACAGCCCTTCGCAGCACCAGTTTTCTCCGGGCGGGAGGTGGAACGTTGGCTCAAGAGAACCCGTCGTTTGCGCTTGGCACGGAGTATGGCGAGACCAGACCGATCGGGACGACCGACGAAGGGCCGAACCCTTTGCCTCAAGTCCGCTGTCTCCATCACCTCATTGAACTCCACGCTCGGCGAAGTCCGGCATCCATTGCAGTGCTCGCTCCCGGTCGCTCTCCGCTGACCTACGGCCAATTGCAGCAGCAGATGGTCGAAACGGTCGAGACCCTCAACCGCATGGGGTATGGGCGGGGCGACCGCCTGGCCGTGGTGCTTCCGAACGGTCCGGAGATGGCGGTCGCCTACCTGGCGGTGGCCGCCGGTATGGCCTGCGCGCCGCTCAATCCAGCTTCGACCGTCGGCGAGTACGAGCACGCCCTGTCCAACCTTCGACTCAGTGGGGTGCTCGTGCACTCCGGGCTGGACTCGCCGGTGCGGGATGTGGCGCGCGCCCGCGGTATCCCGGTGGTCGAGCTTTCGCCGCAGTTCGAGGCGCCGGCCGGTCGGTTCCAGCTTGACGGCGAGGAGCGCGCGCCCGCCGCGAACGGCGGCCTTGCCGGGCCTGGGGAGATCGCAGTGGTCTTGCAAACATCGGGCACCACAGGGCACGCCAAGATCGTTCCTCGGACCCACCAGAACCTTTCCGCGGCAATGCGCGGGAGCCTTGCAGTCTTGCCGCTCTCGCCGGGCGATCGCTGCCTTTGCATCATGCCGCTGTTTCACGCTTCTGCCCTTGACAGCGCTGTTGGTCTGTCGGTGGCAAGCGGCGGCAGCGTGGTCTGCACGCCGGGTCTCTCCGTGCCGGCGTTTTTCGAGTGGCTGGAGGAGTTTCGACCAACCTGGTATCTCGGGAGCCCCACGATGCACCAGGCTATCCTGGGGCAGGCCGAGCAGCACCGCGGCACCATACAGCGCTGTCCCCTCCGATTCATCCGATCGGGCACCGCACCCCTGTCGGTCCAATTGTTGGCAGAGATCGAGCGCACATTCGGCGCACCGGTGATCGAGGGGTATGGCATGACGGAGGCCCTGCGCATCACTTTGAATCCGCTGCAGCCGGAGAAGCGAAAGGTTGGTTCGGTCGGCATTCCGGCCAGCTCAGAGGTCGCTATCGTCGACGAGGCGGGCCGGTTCCTGGCCCGGCGGCACGTCGGCGAGATCACGGTCCGGGGCGCCAACGTCTTTGGCGGCTATGAGAACGATCCGGAGGCCACCGGCCAGGTCCTGGTCGACGGGTGGTTCCGAACCGGTGATCAAGGCTACCTGGACGAAGATGGCTACCTCTTTGTCACAGGCCGGTTGAAAGAGGTGATCAACCGCGGCGGGCAGAAGGTCTCCCCGCGCGAGGTCGACGACGTCTTGCGGCAGCATCCGGCGGTGGCCGAGGCCGTGGCCTTTGCCGTCCCGCACGCGAGCCTGGGCGAGGACGTGGCGGCTGCCGTCGTGTTGCGGGAGAACGCCGACGCTCGCGCCGAGGATCTCCGGATGTTCGCCGCCCAGCGGCTATCCAGCTTCAAGCTGCCGCGGCAGATCGTGATCCTGGATGCGATCCCGAAAGGCCCGACGGGCAAGGTGCAGCGGATCGGCCTGGCCGAAAAGCTCGGGCTGGTCGTACAGGACCTGACGTCCACCGAAAGGAGCAACAATCGCGCCGTCTCGGAAATGTCCGGCGGCACCACGAACGGGAACATCCCCGCTGCATGGACCGGATCCCAGGCCCAGGGGGCGCACCTTGATGGGACGCCACAGGATGGACTGGAGCGCCAACTGGCGGCGATCTGGGAAGCGGTCCTGGGCGTTCGGCCCATCGGCGCGCGCGACGACTTCTTCGCGCTCGGCGGACACTCGCTGCACGCCGTGCAGCTCTTTGCCGAGATCGAACGGGTCCTCGGCAGGAGTCTGCCGCCCGCCACGCTCCTCCAGGCGCCAACGATCGCGCAACTGGCAGATCTCTTGCGCCAGACGGGCAGCGTGGCGGCCCCGTCGTCGCTCGTAGTGATTCGGCCGGGCGGCTCGAAGCCGCCGCTCTTCTGGGTCCACGCGCTGGGGGGACACGTTCTGTGCTACCGCAATCTGGCGCGCTATCTCGACCCCGACCAGCCGGTCTACGCCCTTCAGGCTCGCGGCCTCGACGGCCGGCAGCCGCCCGACGCCAGCGTCGAGGCGATGGCCTCGGCCTACATCGAGGAGGTCCGCGCCATCGCGCCGGCAGGCCCATGTTTCCTGGGCGGCCTATCCCTCGGCGGAACGATCGCCTTCGAGATGGCGCACCGGCTCCACGATCAGGGCCGCCCCGTGGCCTTGCTCGCGCTGCTCGACACGTACGCGCCGGGGTACGCCGGATCCATTAGCCGGGCGCCCTGGCCGCAGTCGGCGGCCTACCGATGGCGCCAGAGCTTTGACTTCCATCGGGGCAATCTCGCCACCCGCGGTTTCATGCACCCTGCGATGCACCGATGGAGCTACGCCCGCGACCGGTTGAAGACGCTGCTCCGACAGATCGGGACGGCCGGCCGCTCGCTGACGTCGCCCGAGGGGTCCCTGTGGCTCGGCGCGCTCCGGGCAGCTCAGACAGCCCACCGCATCGCCAGCGACGGGTACGTGCCACGCATCTATCCGGGCGGTGTGACGCTGTTTCGCGCGAGCAACCAGCCGATGGGCGATCGGGCGGATCCCACATTGGGCTGGGATCGTTTCGCAGCCGGCGGGGTCGACGTCTACGAAGTGCCCGGCTACCACGCCTCCGTCATCGTCGAGCCGAACGTCCGCGTCCTCGGGAACCACCTGCGCGCTCGTCTCGGCGCCGCCCTGCACCAGGTGGGTTCGCCGACCACGAGCGGATAGCCGACGGCGCAACGGAGAGGTCCAGGGTTCAATGTCCATGGTTCGAGGCTCGGGGCGTCTGCTCAACCTTGAGCCCGTTCGTCTCTGCGGTTGGTTTTGTTCGGTGTTTCGGCGATCTTGGCGTCTTGGCGGTTCGTTGTCTCTCGGCACCGCTCTACTGAGCCGCGGGCCGGAGTGGATCGGCTGCCAGCAGCAGCGCCGCGGCGGCGAGGGCCGTCGTGGCGCCGAGGGCGAATGGGGCGAATGGGCCGACGAGGTCCCAGAGGACGCCGGCAACCAGGCTGGCGACCAGCGCGGCCAGGCCGGTCGCCGTGTAGTAGAGCCCGAGGGCGGTGCCGCGCTGGTGGGACTGAACCAGGTCGACCACGTACGCCTTGCCGACGCCGTCGGTGAGCCCCATGTAGAGCCCGTAGAAGGCGAAGAGCAACCAGATTGCCGCCGGTCCCGTCGCGAGCGCGAAGCCGCCGTAGACCCCTGCGAAGACGAGGAACCCGGCGGCCACGACGTTTCGGCGGCCGTGGACGTCCGACCGGTGGCCGGCCGGAAGCGAGGCGAGCGCGTAGGCGGCGTTAAAGACCACGTAGGCGAGGATGACGAGCGCGGGCGTCAGGCCCAGGTTCTGGGCGCGCAGAATCAGGAACGCGTCGCTGGAGTTGCCAAGCGCAAAGACAACGCTCACGAGCAGAAAGGCGCGGAACCCCGGCGAGAGCTGGAAGAGGCTTGGCCCCTGCTCGCCGCGGCGAGAGGCAACCTGCCGCGGTGGCTCGCGCACGAGCGCGATCGTGACGAAGCCCAGCGCCGCCGGCACGAGCGCCAGCAGGAAGACGAGGCGGTAGTCGGCGCCGGCCAGGCCGAGCACGGCAAGCGCCAGGAGCGGCCCGACGATGGCGCCGGTCGTATCGAGCGCGCGATGGAGCCCGAAGGCCAGCCCGCGCTGCGTGTCCGGCGTCGAGTCGGCGATGAGCGCGTCGCGCGGCGACGTACGGATCCCTTTGCCGGTCCGGTCGACGAATCGGGCGAGGAGCACGACCGGCCAGGCGCCGGCGAGGGCGAGGAGCGGCTTGGCCAGCGCCGAGAGGCCGTAGCCCACCCACACAAGCCCCCGGCGCCGGGCGATCCGATCCGAGTACCAGCCGGATCCGACCTTCAGCAGGCTCGCCGTGCTCTCGGCGATGCCTTCGATCAGGCCGACGACGGCGGCCGGCGCCCCGAGCGTGACGGTGAGGAACAGCGGGAGAATCGGGTAGACCATCTCGCTGCTGACGTCGGTCAGCAGACTGACGACGCCGAGGAGCCAGACGTTGCGCGGGAGGCTCGCCAGCGAGGCAAGACCCGACCTGGTCAGTGTGTCCACCCGCTCTGGACGGTCCATCATGTGGGGATCACCAGAAAGCCATCCTGAAACCCGGATGACGCATGACGCATGACGTCCATCATGTGGGGATCACCAGGAAGCCATCCTGAAGGGGGTCGGCCGGATCGACGATGAACTGCTGGAAGCCGGTGATGTGGGCGCTGCCGGAGACCTCCGGGATGATGGCCGGGTACGGTCCGCTCCGGCAGGTCCCGACGATCCGGCCGGTGAAGCGGGTGCCCAGAATGCTCTCGTTCACGTAGGGCCGGCCGACCGGCACCTGGCCGGCGGCGTGGAGAGCCGCCAGGCGGCCGCTCGTTCCCGTCCCACAGGGGGAGCGATCAACCTGGCCGTCGGCGAAGATCGTGACGTTCCGCGCGTCGGACCCCAGCAGGTCCGGCGGGCCGGTCAGGATCGTCCCGTAGATTCCGCAGATCTCGGGCTGCTCGTGGTGGCGAGCGTCCAGGCGTGCCTCGACGGCCCGCTTGATCCGCATCCCAAGATCGATCAGCCGGCCGGCATTCGCCGGTCGAATGGCCATGTTGGCGGGCGCGACCGCGTAGAAGGCACCACCGTAAACGACGTCGATCCGGACGTCGCCGCAGCCGGGTACTTCCACCTCCAGGTCATGGGCGAACACGAACGAGGGCACATTCTGAAATGTCACCTGGCGGACCCGTCCGCCGGCCACCTCGGCCCGCGCGCGGACGAGCCCGGCCGGCGTGTCCAGCGCGACTTCGGTCACGGGCTCGACGGCCGGCAGCAGGCCGGTCTCCAGCGCAGCAGTCGTCAGGGCGATGATGCCGTGGCCACACATGGTGCTGTAGCCCTCGTTGTGCATGAAGATCACGCCCAGGTCGGATTCGGGGCTCACCGGCGGGGTGATGAAACAGCCGTACATGTCCGGGTGGCCCCGGGGCTCTCGCATGAGCGCCCGCCGGATGTGGTCGAGCTTGTTCCGCGCATAGGCGCGCCTGGCCAGGATCGTTTCGCCCGGGATCGGCGGGACTCCCCCCGTCACGATGCGGAGCGGCTCTCCGGCCGTGTGGCTGTCGATGGTCGTGTAGACGTGTCGGATCTCCATAGCAGGTCCTCCGTGATCCGCATTCCGTGTGCCTCAGCGAGACAAGCCGGCGGGAGTCCTGCTCCGCGCCGCCGTGATGGAGCCTGACCATCCAGCCTGGTATTCCGTGCATCACCGGGGAAGGGCGCACTCACGTGCGCACTACGAACCAGCACCGGCGTTCGTCGTGCGCACATGAGTGCGCCGCTCCCCGGCGCGTATCAGATGGATTTGTCGAGGCTCATCACGGCCATGGCCCCCAGGGCTGGGCCGGGCGCCAACGGGCGTAGTATAGCACGGCACTGGCAGCCCTTGGAAGCGCCATTCCACCTCGTCTGTCATGCTGAGCCGCAGCGAGCCGCAACCGGCGCCATTCCACCTCGTCTGTCATGCTGAGCCGCAGCGAAGCATCTCCTCGGGCCAAACGAGCAGAGTCCGGGGAGATGCTTCGCTGCGGCTCAGCATGACAGGCAAAGGCCCAGCCGGCCTGCGACGACTGACCCGGTGCATCAGGGATTCACCCGGAAACGCGTGACCAGCCAGGGGGCTGGTCACGGCGCTCTCGATCCGTCTCTTCCGCGAACGCCGCCGTCTCCGACAGTCAGCAGGAGGAAGATCGCTCCGGCACCCCCCACGAGCGCGCCGGCGGCGCCGAACAGGAGCGGCGTGGCCATGGTCCCGCTCGCCCGAGCGATCGCCCCGCCGATGATCGGCGCCAGCAGTTGGCCGATGCCGTAGGCCGTCCCGACCAGCCCCAGGACGGCCGCCAGGCGGCGCGGGCCGTACCAGAGCGCCACCGTCGCCGCCATCGACGGATAGAAGCCGGCCGAGACAAGCCCGAAGACGAATGCCGCCGGTCCCAGCGCCGCCACCGGGAGGAGCATGAACGCAAGCACGCTGGCCGCCTGGCTGGTCAGGACGAGCGCGATCGTCCGCAGTCGGCCGAGGCGGTCGGAGACCAGCCCCCAGAAGACCGAGCTGAAGGCGGTGAGCGATCCAACCAGCGACCAGAGCGCGTTCACGTCGGAGTCGGCCAGCTCGCGGACGTCGAGCAGGAACGGCTTGAAGAACGTGAGGTAGCTCGTGAACAGGATTCCGTAGAAGAACGGCAGGAACGGCAGCAGGCTGGCGTACCAGGGAAGCTCCAGACCGCCGCCGGACTGCCGTCGTGGCTGAGCCGTCGTCTCGCCGAACGGCACCAGGCCCACGTCGGCCGGACTGTTGCGCACGAACGCGAGGCTGAGCAGCCCGACGGCGACGACGGTCACGCCGCTGATGGCCCAGACCGCCCGCCAGCCGATGGCCGATTCGAGGCTGCCGACGACCGCCACGATGCCGCCGAGCAGGAGCAGCCCCAGGCCAACGCCGCCGCCGGTCAGCCCGATGGCAAGGCCGCGGTACCGCGGTCCGAACCAGACGGCAGCCACGGCGCCGGCCATGTTGATGACGAACGCCTCGGCCGCGCCGACGACCAGATGGAGCGCGACCGCAACCGGGAAGGTCGGCGCCAGGCCGATGGCGATCAGGCCGGCACCGGTGAGCGCGGCGGCGACGCCGACGGTCCGCCGGTAGCCGAAGCGCGCGGCGACGAGGCCGCCGGCAAAGGAGCATGCCAGGTAGCCGAGGAAGTTGACGGTCGCGAGCGTGCCCAGCTCGAGGTAGCTGAGGCCGAGGTCGCGCTGCATCATCGGGAAGACGGCCGCGTAGGTGAATCGGCCGAGGCCGCCACCCGCAGCATTGAGCGCGACCGTCAGTGCGAGCATGCGTACGCTCATTGCGAGGGACGTGCGTGAGGCGATGGTCGGGTTACCGGCGCGCGTCGTCTGGAGCAACGGCGGAGCACTCCTACAACTGGCTATCGGGACGGAGTATACTCTACCGCAACGAACAGCTTACACTTCGCCCGAGGCCCGATGCGCCTACAAACGGCCAACGTCATCACCGTCGGACGGACGCTTCTGGCGCTCGTCGCCGCCTGGCCCCTTTTGCAGCCGCCTCCGTGGCCGCTCGTCGGCGCGCTGGCGCTCGCCGTTGCCGTCCTCCTCGACGTTGCCGACGGCGTCGTCGCTCGACGGCTCGGCCTCGCCGACCACGCCGGGGCCCTGGCCGACGCCAGCGCCGATCACATCACGGCGGCCGGCGCCTGGATCGCGCTCGCCTACGCCGGTGCGGTCCCGGTCGCCGTGCCGATCCTGACGGTCGCTCGCGACTTCGTCGTCGACTGGTTCCGGGAGGTGGAGGAACGGCGTGGAGTCGACCCGCTGCGCGACGTCGGCGACCCTTGGAGCTGGCTCTGGCACGGCCGGCCGCTCCGCCTCGCTTACGGCGCCGCCAAGCTGCTGGCCTGGATCTTTGGCGCCGGCTACCTCGCCGGCATACCGGTCGGAACCGTTGCGGTCGCCCTCGCCTGGCTCGCAGTGGCGCTGGCGATGCTGCGCGCCGTGCCCGCCGTCCGCCGTGGCTGGCGGACCCTGTTCCTGGTTCGGTAGGAGGCTATCGGCGAGGAAGCTGACGAGGGAGCTGTCAACGGATTCTGGGAGCGGATTGAACGGATTGGCGCGGAGCCTTGCGCGCTGCTCGCAGCCGCTCCGGTTCCGAGCCGCGACCGGAAGCGTAGGAACTCGTAGGAACTCGTGGGCGGGGGACCGCTCCCTCACGGTCGCGGCTCGGAAGGCGGGGGACCGCTCCCTCACGGTCGCGGCTCGGATGATCGGGGTCTTCGTCGGTCCCCTATGAGTTCCCACGAGCTCCTACGAGCCGCGTTGGTCAGCCCTCCAGCCAGATGTTGCGGTAGAGGGCGCCGCCGTAGGAGTTGCCCACGTAGTCCTTGGTTCGCTTGGAGACCGCGCCCAGGGTTGGCAAGTGCCACCGGTTGATGATGGGGCCGTGGTCCGCCAGGGACTTGAGGAGCGGCCCCATCAGCTTCCGCCGTTTCTCCAGATCGACGGTTCCGGCGGCTTCAGCGAGCTGCTTGGTCCACTCCTTGTCGCACCAGTGCGACTCGTTCCAGTAGCCGTCGCAACTGTACGCCAGCGAGAGGCTCATCGTCGCCAGGGGGCGATGGGCCCAGCCGGTGAACCCGAAGTCGTACTCCGTCCACTTGTCCCAGTACTGGGCCGACGGCACCGGGCCGAGCTTGATCCGGATGCCGGCCGCCTCGGCGTGCTGCTTCAGCACAGTGGCGCCAAGCCCTTCGTACTCCGGCGAGACCTTGTAGGTCAGGGTCACCTCGAGGCCGTCGGGATAGCCCGCCTCGGTCAGCAGCTTCTTGGCCAGTGCGATGTCCCGCTTGCGCTCGCCGGGGCTGACGTGGTCCGGCTGCGACTCGTTGGAGTGCGTGTCGAACCCCGGCGTGCCCAGAGGATACGCCCGCTTGATCATGTCGGCTGTGTCGACCGACAACTTCAGCGCGTTGCGGACCCGCTCGTCGTCCCACGGCTTCTTGTCGGACCGCATCCGGAAGATGACCGTCTGGGAGCTGGGCGTCTTGTGGATGATGGCGCCGATCCGCTCGTAGGCCGGCACCGTCGCCGGTTGCACGCTGGCGATGTCGACCTGGCCGCCGGCCATCGCTGCGACGGTCGTGGCCGCCTCCTCGCCGTAGTCGACGTAGATGATCTCGTCGACGTACGGCAGCGACTTGCCGTCTTTCCCGTTCTTCCAGTACCCCTCGCGCCGCTTGACCCGCGCCCGCTCGCCGACGGTGAACTCCACCAGCTCCATCGGCCCGGTGCCCCAGGGCTTCGCCGTCCACTCCACTCCCCCTTCAAACTCCCGGGGCATGATCAGCGCCGGGTAGTGGTAGAAGTGGTAGGGCACCCCGATCTCCCCCCGATCCAGGTGGAGCTTGACGGTGTAGTTGTCCACCTTCTCGACGCCCGTCGGCTTGAGGTAGTCCATCAGACCAGCCATGGAGCCGCCGGTCTCCTTGGTCACCCATCGCTTGATGTTCCAGACGACGTCCTCGGCGTCCAGCTCGCGCTTCTTCGGCAGGTTGAAGAACTCGACGCCCTTGCGCACGTGGAGCGTCCACGTCTTGGCATCTTCGGTAGCCTCGAACTTCTCGAGCAGATGCGGGTAGGGGATACCTTTCTCGTCCACCTCGGTGAGGTACTCGCTGACCTCCTTGGCGATGGTCGAGCCCCAGGAGAACTTCGGGGGGTCCGGCAGCCGCTGGATACGGGTGGAGACCCGCAGCACGCCGCCCCGCTTGATGCCGGCGGCTGCGGCCTGCGCCGCGGTCGGCGCGGCCGTTGCTGCCGCTGCCGGCCGGGCCGGCGCGGCCGTCGCAGCCGCCGTTGGCGCAGCAGCGGCCGGTGCCGTAGTCGGGGCAGGCGCCGGTGGCCGGGTGGGCTGCGCGGGCGCGGACAGCGTTGGCTGGGGCGCTGCCGCCTGCTGCTGGGCGCAGGCGGCCAGGAATGCCGTGGCCGCGCTCAGCGACAGCCCCAGCATCGTCGCGTTCTGGACGAACTCGCGTCGGGTCACCTTGCCCTGTCGGAACAGTTCCTTCAACTCGGGGATGTAGGGATGCACCGATCTTCCTCCCACGCTGATCACCCGGCCCTGAGTGGGCCGGGGCTATGCTTTGCCCAGAGGGCCCGCACTACGCTCTCATCCGCTACCCTGTCATGAGGAACGCTGAATGGCGCCCGAGTGCTGACGCAAGCCGGTCGATGCGGCGAATCACCTCCTGTCGGTGGGGACGGGACGTCCCATGAAGCTTGTAGGAATGGTATGATCACCTGAGCCGCCTGTCAAGCCCCCGGTGCGGCCTGCGGCTTGCAGAAGTGGCGGGCGAGTGCCAGAATGGGAATCCGAAGGAGCACAAGCCGGTGCGCACACCAGCGACGACCCTAGCCCGTACAAGCCGGTTTCTATCCATTGCGCTGTGGACGGCGATCGGCCTCGCTCTGACCGGCGCGCTCGTCCTCGCCGCCCAGTACGCCGCCCTCGTGACGGTTGCGCCGCCTGTTCTCCAGGTGTTCGTGCCAGAGGCGGCCGGACACACGTCGCCCGCCACGGCACCGCGACTGGTCGTCGCCGGCGTCGGCTCGCTGAGCTCCCTCTCGCTGGCAGAGACGATCCTTGATCGGGAGGGCCAGGTGATCGCCGAGCAGATGGTCCCCATTGCGCTGGACGGCCGGCACGAGGGGGTCTTTCGCGGGCGTTTTGTCGGATCCGTTCGATCCGTCACCGGCGAGCCGCCGCTGCACTGGAATGCTCGCTACCGGCTGACGGCCGTCGCCCAGCTCTGGGCCTTCGGCCTGCCGCTGCCCGAGCGGCTCTCGCTGCGGCGCGAGGTCACCTTCAGCACGCCGCGGACGCCCCAGCCCCTCCCCAGTGCGAGCGGGCGAGATCTCCGGTACGGCGAAAGGGTGGGGATCTCCTGGAACCTGCCGATGGCGCACGTCGAGCTATCGGTCGATCCACCCACCCGGCTCGTCAGTTGGATCGATCCGCAGGATCCGACGTGGAGCTACGCGGCCCTGCCGGATGCGACCGACGGACGACCGTACAGGATCCGGATCGAGCGGGCGGGCTCGGTCGACGGCGTCGAGCTGCCGGCGCCGCTGGCGTTCACCGTCGTCGCGCCCACTGCCTTGCACGCGATCGTCCCCGGCTCGACGGTGCCCATCCGCCCCCATCAGCGCGTCCCCATCGTCTGGACGGTGCCGGTTCGCTCGTTCGCCGTTCGGACTGAACCACCGACAGGGATTGATGTCACGGTCGATCGGCAAGATCGGCGGCTGTCATCGATTGGTTTCATCGATCTCCGCCAGGGTCAGACCTACGATGTCGAGGTCAGCGCGGTGGAGGCCGAGAACGGCGTACCGCTGCCGGCGCCGCTCCGATTCCGGGTGACCACGCCGACTCCCCTCGTCGTCGCTCGATTCGAGCCCGCCGGCGGGGAGGAGGGCCTGTCGACGAACACGGTGCCGGCGCTGACGTTCTCCGAAGCCATCGCCGATCGGACGGCGGCCGAGGCAGCCATCCGCATCGAGCCGGCCGTTCCCGGTCGGTTCGAGTGGCCGGCGGACAACCAGGTTCGGTTCATCCCCGAGGGGGGCTGGCCCTACCGAGCTCGGATCGCCCTCGAGGTCGCCGGCGGGCCTGCCGGGCCGCGCGGCGTCGGCGGGGGCTACCTGTTGGATTCCGCGGTCACCCGGTTCACGACACAGATCAAGAGAGTGATCGACGTGGACCTGACGCGGCAGCGTCTTGTCCTGGTAGAGGACGACCAGCCCGTATTCGAGTCGGCCGCGGCCACCGGGGTTCCCGGTGGGGAAACGCCGCCGGGCACGTTCTTCGTGCAGTACAAGATGCCGTCGGCGCGGTTCCGCGGCGTCAATCCGGACGGCTCGGCCTACGACATTCCGAACGTGCCGTGGGTGCTTGCCTTCTGGGGAGACTACACGATCCACGGCGCGCCCTGGCGACGGCGCTTCGGCGCGCCGGGCAGCGCTGGCTGCGTCAGCCTGCCGACGGAAGCCGCCCGCGCCGTTTACGAATGGGCGCCCGTCGGAACGCCCATCGTCGTCCACTATTGAGGTCTCTGCTGAGGAAGGGAGCTAGCGGCCGATGATCGCCGAGCCCGTCCGCGTCATTGCCCAACTGGAGCCCAGCGACCGCGCCCTGGCCTTCAATCCGTACGCCGTGGAACGCCTCCGAGCGGAGATTGCCGCGGCGCTGGGCCGCCATCGGACAGCACAGCCACCCGAGCGCATCCATGTGTCGTTCCTCTTCAAGGAGATCGCCGTACTCGTCGATGGCCCGCCCGACGACTGGACGACGGCGCGCTACGCGGTCGAGGTGGCCGTTCCGCGTGAGTCGTCGCCGGCAGCGACGGCTCACGCGAGCGGGCCGACCACCGACGCGCTGACGCGTGTCGTCGAACTGCCCCATCCGCGCTGGGCAGCGTTGTGGCATCGGATCTTCGTCGACGACGCGCTGAAGCGGCGGGCGCTCCACTTCGTCCTGGCCAGTTGGCGGCTGGGGCGGCTCGGCATCGCCGACGTCACCCTGGCCCAGCACCGGACCATCCTCTTTGCCGGTCCGCCGGGGACGGGAAAGACGTCGCTCTGCCGTGGCCTGGCGAACGAGGCGGTCCTGCGCCTCGCCGGCGAAGGCGTGCGGCGGGGCGTGTGCGTCGAGCTGGACGCGCACCGGCTCTCGTCGGAGCTGCTGGGGAAAGGGCCGCGGCTGGTGGAAGCGGCGTTCGCCCACGTTCGCCAGCACTACGCCGAGCCCGGACTCCGGGAGCACTTCCCGGTCTTCCTCCTCGCCGACGAGGTGGAGTCGCTCGTCTCGAATCGAGCCGCCGCCCTCAACGAGGCCAATCCGGTCGACGTCTATCGGTCGGTCAACGCCGTCATCACCCAGCTCGACTGGCTCGCCGAGGCGTGCCCGAACGTGTTCGTCCTGGCAACGTCCAACCTGACCCGGGCGGTGGACCGGGCGTTCCGCGACCGGGTGGACCTGGAGATCCCCGTGGGGCTACCCGGCCGCGCTCAGCGCGCTCACATCCTGCGCGACGTCGCCGAGGAGCTGGCAACGGCAACCGGTGCTGCTCTGCCGCTGCCGAACGGCCAGACGGCGGACGTCGAGTGGGAGCGGCTGCTGGATCTGACCGATGGGCTCTCCGGCCGTCGGCTCCGCAAAGTCTTCCTCGAAAGCCTCCTCGAAGACGCCGCCCTCATCGCCAACCCGGCCCGGCTCACGTGGGATCACGTCCGCGATGTCCTGGCAGCGCGCCGGGCGGTCCCGGACAGCGACCGCGAGTAACAGCTTACAGGACTGCTGATCCGATGGCCGCGTTCTCGCAGGGCTTCCGCCAGCTTGCTCAGACTCTTGCACGTCCACCGCAAGGGCGATTGGGGGTCGCCACGAGTGGACGGCTCCACCAACGCCTCCAGGT
>JACQGW010000136.1 GCA_016199325.1 Chloroflexota bacterium | reverse complement strand
CTCCTCCCCTCTCCCGCGCACGGGAGAGGGGCCGGGGGTGAGGGAGCGTCTCTCATCCTTCCCCGAGTTCCTACGAGTTCCTACGAGTTCCTACGAGTCCCAGGCGCGAGAAGGGCCGGGGGTGGGGGCGCGCCCCTCCAATCAGCCTTTGCCGTCGTCGGCGCGATCGCGCTTGTCGGCGCGGCCGCTGCCGGCCTGCGTGGCGTCTATTTCGACCCAGCATCGGGCAAGCCCGACGCACGCACGCCGGCCGCCTACGTCTCGGCGACGGCCACCGAGGCCGCTCTGCTCTTCTGGCCGCCGGATCACCCGCTGGCCTTTTATCAGCGGAGCCCGGCTCGACGCGACCACTTCGTCACGCGGCCGGCGACGGTGGCCGCCGATCTGACTCGGCTCGTCGCCGGCCGCCGCACCGTCTTCTGGGAGGCCAGCGACACGGTGGACAACGATCCCTGGGGGCTGGTGCCGTTCCTGCTCGGGAAGACGGCGCAGTCCGTCGAGGTCCAGGCTCTCGGCGGCTATCGGATCCATCGCTACGTCCTCCCGCCAGACACGTCATTCGACCTGGGCAGTTTTCGGCCGGCGAGCTTCCAGTTTGGCGACCGCCTCGCGCTCGTGGGCGTGGCGTTCGGTGCCTCTGGCGATCGGCCGGCCCTGCCGATGGACCGGCCCGCCTGGGTGGTGCTTCGCTTTCGCTCGCTCGCCGAGCTGCCGCCGGACCTGAAGATCACCGTTCGCCTGCGGGACGACGCCGGGCACCTGCTCGGCCAGAGCGACGTCGTGCTGTTCGACGGTCGCGGCGCGCCAACCGGCTTCTGGCCGGTCGGCACCGAGACGCTGGCCGTCGCGCTCGTCCAGCCATCGCCCGGCACGCCGCCGACTCGGGCAGCGGTCGAGGTGGGCGTCTACGACGCGCGGACCTCGGCGCCACTGCCCCTCGCGGGCGGCATGGCGCCGCTGGCGCCGCTCGGCCACCTGGATCTGGCCCGCCCGTCACGCCCTCCCGCCGCCGACACGCTGGGCCTCGATCGCCGTCTCGATCTGTCGAGCGGCGCCGTCGATCTCCTCGGCGTCCGGCTGAGCCTGCCGGAAACCGTCGACGCCGGCGGGCAGATCGGCCTCCGCCTCTACTGGCGGGTGCGCGCTCCGATGGCGGCCCCGCCGGACTTCGCCCTGGGGCTCCGCGCCGGCGACGGCCAGGACCATTCGGAGCAGGTCCACCCGGTGCTCGGCGAGGTCCTGAAGTCGGTTCCCTGGGAACCCGGCGACGTGCTGTCGGAAGAGCGAGCCCTGGCGGTCGATCCGCGTCTCCCGACGGGCCAGTACACGCTGGCCCTCTCCTTCGCGGGCCAGCGTGCTGATCTGGGGCAGCTAACCGTGCGCGCCCGGTCGGTGGCAGCAGCGGGCGATCTCCCGCCGACCGCCCGGATCATCGGAGCTCGATTCGCCGGGGGGATCGAGCTGGCCGGCTACCGGCTCGACGGCCCGGCGCGTGCCGGCGGCCGGCTCAAGCTCACGCTCTTCTGGCGGGCCGATCGGCGCCTCCTGTCGAGCTATACGGTCTTCACCCATCTGGCGGGCCCGACGGGTATCGTCGGCCAGCACGACGGCCTGCCGGCAGGCGGCTCCGCGCCGACGACGCTCTGGCTGCCCGGCGAAATCGTCGTGGACGAGCACGAGCTGCCCGTCGCCGGCAACGCCGGCGGCGAGCTGGCCCTTCGGGTCGGGCTCTACCGCCTCGAAACCGGCGAGCGCCTCGCCCTCGTCGCCGGCGGCGACCACGTGCTGCTGGGCAGCGTCCGGATGGAACGATGACGGGTTTCTGGTTTGTGGTTCCTGGTTTCTGGTTCGGGGTTTCCGCTCGTGTTCGGCGTCGACCAGAAACTACAAACCCCAAACCCCGAACCAGCCAACCCCGAATCATGGTATACTCTGTGCAGAACTATGGGGGAGGTTAGTGTGCGGCTGACGCGTGACGACGTCCTACACGTGGCCTATCTGGCGCGGCTGGGGCTGGCCGATGCCGATGTGGCGTTGCTCCAGGATCAGCTCTCGAACATCCTCCAGCAGTTCGAGATCCTGAACCGTCTGGACGTCAGCGGCATCTCGCCGACGGCGCAGGTCATCACCGTTCAGAACGTTATGCGCGACGATCGCGCTCGGCCCAGTTGGCCGCGTGAGGCCATTCTGGCCAACGCGCCGCGCCGCGAGGATGACTTCTTTCGGGTGAAGGCCGTGCTCGAAGGGCAAGAACCCGACCTATAGGAGACCTCCGGATGTTCATGCAGCGGATCACGATCGAAGAGGCGGTCAAGTCGATCCAGACCGCGCTCGACAAGTATGGCGTCGCTCGGGTCACCGAGCTGCCGGCCGACGAACAGGAGCGCCTGGTTGAGGCATTGCGCACGCTGCTGCGCCAGGCAAGCTTGTAGGAAGCGAATCAGACAATGGCAGAAGAGTCACTGATCGGCGAAGTCGAACAGTTCCTGGCGGGTCAGCGGACCAAGACCGATGAGGACCGCCTCCTCGACGGCGGCATCCTGCTGGCGCTGCTGGTCATGCGGGGTGTCGCGTTCAAGACCGAGCGGGTCGAAGTGCGGCCGACGGACCGGGATGGTGCCAGGCTTCTTCACTATCTGGTCGAGCCCGGCCTCACGTCGGGCCTGGCCCGCCTCGAAGAGGCGGTCGGCGGGGACGGCCAGCCGGTGAAGGTGCTGCACCTGGACTGGGAGCGGCTGGCGAGCTACTTTGGCAAGGATCTGCGGGAGTTCGAGGTGTTGCTGCGGGACAGGATCCCCCGCCTCATCCAGCGCCATCGCCTTACCCTGGCCTATCTGTTGAGCGGAGACTGAAAACCCTCCTGTGAACGTGTACGATCTCACCCTGCACGAAGCGCGCGACCTCCTGCGCCGGCGCGAGATTTCGTCCGTCGAGCTTACCAGGGCTGTCCTCGGCCGAATCGAGGCAGTCGAGGATCGCATCAAGGCGTACGTCACCGTCACGCCGGAGATCGCGCTGTCGCAGGCTGAGGCGGCCGACCGCGCGCTGGCCGCCGGAGATGCCCATCCCCTGTGCGGCGTGCCCATGGCCCTGAAGGACGTCCTGGCCACCGCCGGCATCCGGACGACCTGCTCGTCCCGCATCCTCGAAAACTACGTTCCGATTGAGGATGCCACCGTCGTCCGGTCGCTGAAGGCTGCCGGCGCCGTCGTCCTCGGCAAGGGGAACACCGACGAGTTCGCGATGGGCTCCTCGACCGAGAACTCGGGGTTCTTCACGACCTGCAACCCGTGGGCGCTCGACCGCGTGCCGGGCGGGTCCAGCGGCGGCCCGGCCGCGGCCGTCGCCGCCGGAGAGGCGTTCTACAGCCTGGGCACCGACACGGGCGGTAGCATCCGGCAGCCGGCGTCGCTCTGCGGCATCGTCGGCCTGAAGCCGACCTACGGGCGGGTCAGCCGCTACGGCCTGGTCGCCTTTGCCAGCTCGCTGGACCAGATCGGCCCGCTGACGAAGGACGTCGCCGACTGCGCGCTGGTCATGAACGTCATCGCCGGGCACGACCCGTGCGATTCGACCTCGATTGACGTCCCGGTGCCCGACTACACGCGCTCGCTCATCCCGGACGTTCGTGGCCTCCGACTCGGCGTGCCCAGGGAGTATCTGGCGACCGGCGTCGAGCCGGCCGTCGCCGACGCCATCCACACCGCGGCCGAAGTGCTGCGTGAGCTCGGCGCGACCGTCGACTACGACGTTTCGCTGCCCCACACCGAGTACGGCCTTGCAGTCTACTACATCATCGCGCCGTCCGAGGCGTCGTCGAACCTGGCGCGCTACGACGGCGTGAAGTACGGCTACTCCAACCAGGGGGCCGAGTCGATGTGGGAGGCGATGATGCGGACGCGGGCCGAGGGATTCGGCCCGGAGGTCCGCCGCCGGATCATGCTGGGCACCTACGCCCTCTCGGCGGGCTACTACGACGCCTATTACCTGCGGGCCCAGAAGGTCCGCACCCTCGTCAAGCAGGACTTCGACCTCGCGTTCCAGCGTTTCGACGCGCTGCTGGCGCCGACCTCGCCAACCGTCGCCTTCCACATCGGCGAGCGGGTAAATGATCCGGTCGCGATGTACCTGAGCGACGTCTGCACGCTGCCGATCAACATCGCCGGGATCGCCGGGCTGTCGGTGCCGGGCGGATTCGCCGACGGCCTGCCGATCGGCCTCCAGATCATCGGCCCTGCCTTCAGCGAGGAGGTCCTCCTGCGCGTCGGGTACGCCTACGAGCAGGCCGCCGGCTGGCACCGGCAGCGGCCGCTCCTCGCGTAACTCCTCGCTTTGACGGGCGTTGTACAATAGGCGCCGCCCCTCGAGTGGCAACCTGGGAAAGACGGATGGCAGAGGAATACAACCGGCGCGGCCTCTACGTGCTCGTCTTCGCAGTCTTCATCACCTAACCTACGCCAGCTTCACGACCGTCGCACCGCTGCTCCCTCTCTACATCCTCTCCTGGCACCCGAAACTGTCCAGCACAGAGCGCGTACGGTCGTAGGTGCTCCTCGTTGGCCGCAACTGGCCTGATCTCTGCTACTGGCCTATTCCTCTCCACGATCACGAGTGTCTCTCCGGCCTTGACGCGCTGGAGGTAGGCTGTCAGATCGCGCTGGAATTCGTCTATGGTCACCATCATCATGGCGGCATCATAGCAAGTCCACCGCCATCCGGCTAAGCGCGATTGAACCAAGCGGGCAACGGTCGCATCTCCGCCGCCTGAAACTGCCAATGCCTGGTGGCATACACTGTGCGTACACGCTCGAACGTCATCATCGCTCCGGGGCAGGTGGCCATGACACTCATCGGCTGGGAAACGCGGGCCTCGTCCGTCGTCGGGCTCTACCGAGACCGTGAGGGCGTCCGTCGGACGATCGATCACTTGCTCGAAGTCGGCTTCGTGCCGGAGGAGATCTCGATCGTCGTCCATGGGGCGGACCGGGGCGGCCTTCCGCCGCTGGCTGAGCACGACGTAACGGGGCCGGAGGGAGCGGCCGTCGGCGGCCTGGCCGGGCTGGCGATCGGGCTGGTCGCGCTCGCAGTTCCCGGCTTCGGCCCCGTTCTGGCCGCCGGCCCTCTGGCAGCCGCGTTGCTCGCGGCGACGAGCGCAGCGACAGGTGCCGTCGTCGGCGGAGTTGCCGCCGGCCTCATCCACCTTGGCCTCTCGCCGGATGAGGCCAGCCGGTACGAAGAGCGCCTGCGCGAGGGCCACGTCCTCGTCGGCGTGAACACCTCGGCCTCCCGACTCCCTATCGCCTTCGGGATCCTCGAATCGACCGGCGCCGAGCATCTGCTGGCGTTCCAGGATGGCGAGCTGCTGCCGGCAATGGCTCCGACAACGGGTGCCGAAGATCAGGCCGCTGGTTC
This sequence comes from Chloroflexota bacterium, assembly GCA_016199325.1. Next base: position 9,606 of record JACQGW010000136.1, on the reverse strand, counting down.
ATCCACGCAGGACTGAAAGCCCGACAGTTGGGGCCTATGGAGACCAACCGCCCCGGGATGCCTCAGCTTGACGACGGCACGTATGGAATCAGCCCTTTCCGAAACGCCTCTTCCTGAATCTCCCGCGGCAGATGTCGGGCGTCGACGATCAACCCATTGACCTGAATCATCCAGGCCAGCGGATGGTTGTGCAGCCTGCTCGGCAGGCTCCAATGCCAATCATAGAGCCCCATCTTCAACGCATCTCGGATGACCTTCGCCTTGTTGCCGGCGGTGCTCTTCGATACGCCAAAGGCTGCCGCAACGTCGGCGGCGCTGACGTGCGGCGTCTGGGATCGGTCGAACAGGAAGTTGATGCCACCGATAGTGTGGACGATGGCGCAGGCCCAGGTGTTGACGTTGCCGCTCGACAGCGGGGACGGTCGCTTTCGACTGAGCGCCGCGGCGAGCTTCCGGCACATCTGGGCGTATTCGTCGGTCAGCCGTTCCCGGCAGAACTGGTCCGTCAGGGCTACGATGGCATCACAGATCGATCGCATCGATTGGGGTACCAACTCCCCCTTGTCCGTGCTCACCTAAACACCTCCTGCACGGGTAGCGTTTGCGGCTGCCGCAGTCTGGACACGCGATCGCTGGCTCGCCCAGGCTGATTCCGCACTTGATACGCCATCAGGAATTCCTCGGCCGCACCAGATACACGATCCCTCCATGCCGGATCCAAACGTTGGCGAACTGGTCGCGCTTGTAGACTCGGCGAACGCCCGTGAGCGTGGGGGCGATGGGATCGTTGGCGACGACGTCGCCTGCCGGCGTGAACCCGCGGACGACGAAGAGGTGGCCGGTCGTCGAGCGGATCGGCGAGTTGTCCAGCTCGCCCGCCTTGTACTTGACGCTGACGATGACGGGCCGGCCGGCCACGATCTCCTCCTGGAGCTGATCGATGCTGTAGAACCGGTCGACGTAGGCTTCCAGCCCCTGGGCCGCCGCAAAGGCCGTGTTGAACGGCCAGTTGCCGTAGATGCCCGCCGTCGTGTCGCGGACACCCTTGACGACCTCGGACACCTCCTTCTTGACGCCCCAGTACTGGAGCACCATCGTCAGCGAGGTCGGGCTGCAGACTTCGAGGGCGTAGGATGGGTCCTGGAGCACTTGAGACTGCACCGGCACGGGCAGCTCCTTGGCCCAGCCTGTCGAGAGCTTCAGCTTCGGGCCCTTCAGCCCCTGCCGAAGGTCGGCGTAGTTGACGGCGACGAGCCGGAGCGCCGGCGTCTGCTGCGGATCGCTCGTCGAGAGCCTGACCCGATACTGGAACGCATGGGCCGGCGCGCCGAGCTTCAAGGTGTCGACGTCGACCTCCCCGGTGGCGTCCTTCTGCCCGGCGACGGAGCCGCTCCCGGTGCCGCCCCAGCGCCCGAGAACGTACCAGGCCGACCATGCATCGCCCTGGCGCACGCGCAGGTCGAGCTGAACGCCGGTGCCGGCCGGCGTCAGGGCGTTCCAGGACGGAACGAGGGTGTCAAACGGAAAGGCCGTGTTGACCGGCGTGGACGTGACGCTGCCGGCGCCGGCATAGCCCCCTCCGCTCCGTGCGAGAACGACCTGGCCGCTGGCCGATGAGACCGCGTCGAGCACGCCGGCGGCGATCTCGGCGGGGCCGTGCTTGACGAGCATCGTGGTTCGGTCCACCACGGACTCCTTGGCGATCGGCGTAGGCGTCGACGTCACCGGTCGCGTGGGCGCGGCCGTGGGCGCTGTTGGGATAGTGGGCGCCGGCGATGCGGTGCGCGCGGCCGGCTCAGCGACCGGCGAGGGCGTTGGAGCTACCGTCGGGGCGACTGTTGGCTCGGCGGGCGGTGTGCGCGCCGGCGGCGCATTTGGCGCCTGCGCGGGGCCCGTTGGCGTTGGATCCACCGATCCTACCCGCTGAGCGGCCGGCGCACAGGCGCCTGCCAGGGAGGATAGCGCTGGTAGCGCAAAGAGGGCGACGAGCTTCCGCCGCGACCAGACCTGAGACATCGAACTCGTGTCCTTTCCAGGTGACGTATCACGAATCGCAGGCGGGAGCATTGTACCACAGAGGCCCTCACCCCCGGCCCCTCGCCCGCCGCGGCGGGCGAGGGGGGATGAGGGGGCGATTCCCGCGTCAACGTCTCCCCTTCCCCCACTTCGAGAGGAAGGGGCCGGGGGTAGGGGGTCCGCCCCTCGCTAACTGCTCCACCTTCCCCGCGGGAAAGGCGACCAGGACCAGGACCACGCCCAGGAGCGCCGCGACCAGCGGTACCAGGTAGACGACGCTCAGGGCTGCCGCAAGTCCATCGCGTGCTGCGGCCAGCAGCGGCTCCGCGTAGGCCAGCCGGCGGGCGGGGTCGAGGAGGTCGTTGACGAGCGCAGGCGCGTCGCGGCCCAGAGGGCTGCCGATGGGCGTCAGCCGCAGCGCGACCTGCTGATTCAGCAGCGCGCCCATCAGCGCGGCGCCGATGCTCCCGCCGATGCTTCGACTGAACTGGGTCAGCGCCGTGGCGACCCCGCGCTGATTCCAATCTACGGCGTTCTGGATCGCGATGATGACCGGCGTCGAGCTCAGGCCCATGCCCAGCCCGATCAGGGCCACAATCGCCATGGCTACCGGCTGCTGTGTGCTGGACGTGAGCGTCTGGAGGCCGAGGGAGCCGAGCAGCGTGGCGATGGCTCCGGCGATGAGCACCCGCTTGTACCCCACCCGAAGCACCAACCGCCCGCTCGCGATGCTGCCGAGCGGCCAGCCGATCGACATCGGCGCGATCACCGCGCCGACGGCCAGGGCGGTCCCGCCCATGGCGCCCTGGACGGAGATCGGGATGAAGGCGCTGACGCCGAACTGGGTGGCGCCGGAAAGAAAGCCGACGAGGTAGCCGATCCCGATGACCGGTCGCCGACAGAGGGAGAGGGGCACGATGGGATCGGAGCTCCTCAGCTCGACGATGAGGAAGACTGCCAGAAGCACGAACGCGAGTATGTCCAGCGGCAGCGCCGGCGGATTTGGCGCCGCTCGCTGCTGGAGTGCGAGGAGCAAGGCGCTGACGCCGGCGGTGAGCAGGCAGGCGCCGAGAACGTCGACAGACCGCTGCTGGACGGCGGCGCGCTCGTGGTAGACCCGGCTGACCAGGAAGAAGGCGAGCAGCCCGATCGGCAGGCTGACGTAGAAGATCCAGTGCCACGAGGCCAGCATGACGATGAGGGCGCCGAGCGTCGGCCCGACGATGCCGGACGTGCCCCAGACGGCGCTGAACAGCGCCTGCATGCGCGCCCGCTGCTCGACGCCGAACACGTCGCCGAGAATCGTGATCGCCATCGGCTGCACGGCGCCGGCGCCGAGCCCCTGGATCGCCCGAAAGGCGATCAGTTGGAGCATCGACTGCGCCTGGCCGCAGAGCGCCGAGCCGATGACGAACAGGACAATCCCCCAGAGGAAGAGCGGCTTGCGGCCCCACATGTCAGCCAGGCGGCCGTAGACCGGCACGGTCACCGTCGAGGTGAGCAGGTAGGCAGAGATCAGCCAGCTATAGAGCGCCACGCCGTCCAGCTCGGCGACGATCGTCGGTAGCGCCGTGCCGACCAGGGTGGTGTCGAGCGCAACCAGCGCCATCCCCAGGACGAGCGCCGCCATGAGCAGGACGATCTGCCGCCGGCTGAGCGCCGGGATGTGCTCGTCAACCAATGCCGGTCGCCGTCCTGCCGAGCAGCCGGTCGATCTCCGCTCGCTGCCACTGCAACTGCTCACGGAAGTGCGGATGGGGCAGCAGTGGACGACGACAGCGCTCCGGATCCTCGCCGGCGATCGCCATCTCGGCGAGATCGATGGTTCCCATACCCGCCTCGGCGCAGTAGCGCAGATAGCCGATCTGCCGCGGCTCGAAGCCGGCCAGATAGGCGGCGAGCGCGTCGGCGGCGATCGGGTCGGCGCTCGCGATGGCCAGCCTCATCTCGACCGGCGTGCCGCCGGTCGGACCTGCGCCCTCCATCGCCACGAAGGCGTCGATCACCGAGAGGTGCGGCCGAACGACCTTCGCCAGCAAGAGCAGGTTGAGGTTCACGACGGGATAGCCCTGGTGGATGGCTACTTTGTCGCTGCCGACGATCCTCCGGGCCATGCCGGGCAGCACCCGCTCGATGCTCTGGACCGACCGCAACCGCGGCGGGACTATCCGTTCGAGCCGCTGAAAGACGTTGGACATCGGCCCCCGCGATGCCGCCCCCGGGTTCAACGGGCTGCCCATCAGCATATTCTTGAGCCCCGCCGTGATCACGGCGGCATCGTGTGTTTTCAACGGCGTGACGCTGACCCGATAGTCGCTTTCCACGGCGGTGCGACTCAACCGAATCGAGATCGGCCGGAGGTTCCGATCGTAGATCTGGATCGGCACACCGTCGTCGCCGTTCAGATCGTGGAACGTGACGCCGAACTCGTCGGCGAGCGGCAGGTAGCCGTACAGGTCGAAGCCGGCCCTGGCGCTCCCCAGCGCCGGCCCCTCGCCAACGGTGACGCGACCGGCGCCCCGGTCCCGGAGCGCGGCGAGTGTTCCCCGCACCGCGTCGACGTGCGTCGCCGCCAGCGGCTTCACCGTGGATACGAAGTTGGGCTTGACGAGGATCCGCTGCTTCCCGGCGACGGCGACGTCGTCGCCCAGCAGCTCCAGCGCCCGCCGAACGTTCGCCAGCCGATCATCCCCCCGAACCAGCGCCACGCGCGATTTCACGAAGGCCTCCGGGCGCGGACAACCGTGACCGGCCAGGAGAAGTGGACGTCGCCGTCGCGCTCCTCGAAGGTGAAGGCGGCGCGAGTCGCCGCATCGGCGCCGTCGAACAGGCCTCGAAGGCGAGCGATTGTCGGCTGATCGACCCCTGCTGTCCGGACCCAATCGGAGAAGAGGAGCTGCGTCCGGCACTCGCACGTGTGCCGCTCGACGGCGAGACCGGCGGCGGTGAACGCCGCGACCCACTCCGGCGTCGAGAGGCTATGGACGTGGGATGGATCGCGCAGGCGCTCGACGGTCTCCTGCCAGGCGCAGGCGCCGGGATGGTCCGGCGCGGATGAGTCGGCGACGAGGACGAGCCCGCCGGGGCGGACGACCCGGCGCGCCTCGTCGAGGAACGCCGGCACCGAGTCGAAGTGGTGCGGCGCCACCCGGCAGGTCACGAGGTCGAAGGATGCGTCGGCGAACGGCATCGCTTCGGCCACGCTCCGCACCAAAATCACGTTGTCGAGCCCACGGGCGCCGGCCAGTCGGGCGGCCTGAGCGAGCATCTGGGGCGTCGGATCGAGGCCCACGGCGAGGCGGACATGCGGGGCGAACGCCAGGGCGGTGAAGCCGGTGCCGGTCGCCACGTCGAGCAGTCGATCCGTCGGCCGGGGCTCGGCCCACTGCACCAGGAGATCGAGCGATTCGCCGGTCGCGTGGGGCCGGCTCGTCGCGTAGAGCGCGGCCTGTCGGCCGAACTGCTCCTGGGCCGATCGGGATCGATTGCTCACGCTCTCACCTCACCTTCGCAACTGGAGCCACTCTAGCACGAACGTCGGCCTGCCGGCAAGGCATCATCGATTGCTTGACGATTTGCCGGCGCTTTCCTAGAATGAAGCCGCACCGACAGGACGCGCAGTGAGGCCGCTCGACGATGCGGCGGTGCCGAGACAATCGGCGGACGGAGCGGCGGCCCGGAGTGCAGGCGCCGATCGCGGTCTCCAGAAACTGGAAGAGGAAACGTGTCGTGGATCCAATCTCTGCGCTGATTCCCCACCGTGAGCTCTACTGGAACGTCGTCGAGTTTTTCCGGATCGTCGTCTATCCTCTGCTCCTCCTCGTCGTCGCCGCGCTCGCCTACGCGGGCTATCGCCACCGGGGCGTGGTCCTCAAGGGCAAGCCCGAAAACCGGTTTGACCGCATCGGCGAGCGGCTGGCCGGCACGTTGCGTGTGCTCTTTACCCACAGCCGGATCGTGCGGCCGTGGGAGCTCTACAACGGCATCACGCATTTCTTCATCTTCTCGGGCTTCGTCGTCCTGACCATCGCCACAGGGCTGGTCATGCTCCAGGCCGACCTGACCGAGCCACTCTTCGGCTGGCTCTTTCTCCAGGGGCCGTTCTACATCGGGTTCAAGCTGTTCGCCAACCTGTTCGGTTTGCTCTTCCTCGTCGGCATCGCCATGGCGGTCATTCGCCGGTACGCCGTCAAGCCCGGCCACCTGCACAGCATCGCCGACGACGGACTGATTCTCTTCTGGGCGGCTGTCCTGGGCGTCGGCGGCTTTCTCGTTCAGACGCTGCGGCTGGCCGACTCCGACGGCGTCGTCAACGGCGCCTTCCTCTGGTATCACTTCGTCTCGGCGCCGTTCGCCCTTGTGCTTCGGCCGCTCGGCGATGAGACGCTGCGGCTGCTCCATATGGCTGCCTGGCGGTTCCACATGGTGACCTCGATGGGGTTTCTCGCCTACATCGCCGTCTCCAAGCTCTCGCACATCTTCCTGTCGACCGCCAACGTCTTCTTCCGGCCGCTCGGCACCAAGGGCGCTCTGGCGCCGATCCCGAACATCGAGGAGCAGGAGACCTTCGGGGTCTCCAAGCTGACGGACTTCACCTGGAAGCAGCTCCTTTCGGCTGATGCCTGCATGCGGTGCGGCCGCTGCCTCGAGTTCTGCCCCACCTACAACACCGGCAAGGTGCTCAAGCCCAAGCACCTCATCCAGGAGCTCGCCGGCTACATGGCCGATCATGGCGACCTCTTCCCCGGCCTGCTCGGCAAGGAGCAGGCGGACGGCGCCTACCGCTGGGGCAAGGGGGTCGGGCGGCAGCTCATCGGCGAGGTGATCAGCGAGGACGAGATCTGGGATTGCACGACCTGCCGCGCCTGCATGGAGCAGTGCCCTGTCTACATCGAGCACGTGCCGATGATCATCGATCTGCGCCGCCACCTCGTCCTCGAGCAGAGCTCCTTCCCGGCCGAGCTGACCTCCACCTTCAACAACATGGAGCGGACGGGCAGCCCCTGGCAGTTCCCCCGGAACACGCGAGCCGATTGGGCCAAGGGGATGGGTATCCCGACGCTTGCCCAGACGAGCGTGGACGAGATCGACCTGCTCTACTGGGTCGGCTGCATGGGCTCGTTCGACGAGCGGAACAAGAAGGTCTCGAAGGCGTTCGCCCGGGTGATGCAGCACGTCGGCGTCAAGTTCGCGATCCTCGGCCGTGAGGAGCAATGCACCGGCGACTCGGCCCGCCGCTGCGGGAACGAGTACCTGTTCCAGACGCTCGCGCAGGCGAACGTCGAGCTCTTGAACGGCTACGGCGTCAAGAAGATCGTGACCACCTGCGCCCACTGCCTCAACACGCTTAGGAACGAATATCCGCAGCTCGGCGGATCCTATGAGGTTATTCACCACAGCCAGCTCATCGCCCGACTGATCGCAGAGGGCAAGGTCAAGCTGCCGACGAGCCTCAACGGCCGGAAGAAGATGACGTACCACGATCCGTGCTACATCGGGCGGTACAACGACATCTTCGAGGAGCCGCGCAGTGTGGTCGGCGCGCTGCCCGGCGCCGATCTCGTCGAGATGCGGATGAACCAGAAGACGAGCTTCTGCTGCGGCGCCGGCGGCGGCCGTGGTTTCATGGAGGAGAAGCGGGGCAGCCGGATCAACCAGCACCGCACGAAGCAGGCGCTGGAGACGGGCGCCCAGGTGGTGGCCACCGCTTGTCCGTTCTGCATGACGATGTTCGAGGACGGCCGGCGCGGGATCAACGCCGAGGAACAGATCCAGCCGCTCGACATCGCCGAGCTTGTCGCTCAGGCGATCGAGGGAACGAAATGACGAAGCGTTTCCTAATCACCGGCGGGGCCGGTTTCCTGGGTATCAATCTGACGCGCTTCCTGTTGGAGAAGGGGCAGGCCGTCACCTCGCTGGACATTGCTCAGTTCGACTATCCAGACGTGCGCGATCGGGTGAGGATCGTCAAAGGGGACATCCGAGACCAGAGCGCCGTCGATCGGGCGATGGAGAGGATCGACATCGTCGTGCATGCGGCAGCCGCCCTGCCGCTCTACCGGAAGGAGGACATCTTCTCCACCGACATCGACGGGACGCGCCGGATCATCGAGACGGCCTACCGGCGCCGGGTCGAGCGGCTCATCCACATCTCGTCGACGGCCGTCTACGGCATTCCGGATCACCATCCGCTACGGGAAGACGACCGACTGGACGGCGTGGGGCCGTATGGGAAGGCGAAGATCGCCGCCGAAGAGATCTGTCTCGAATACCGGAAGAGGGGGATGTGTATCCCGATCATCCGGCCGAAGTCCTTTGTAGGGCCGGAGCGGCTCGGGGTGTTCGCCCTCTTCTACGACTGGGCGAAGGACGGGCGCAGCTTCCCGTTGCTGGGGAACGGTGCCAATCGATACCAGCTTCTCGACGTCGAGGACCTCTGTGAGGCGATCTATCTGGCGGCGACGGTCGAGCGGGAGAGGGCCAACGATACCTTCAACATCGGGGCAAAAGAATTCGCGGCGATGCGGGAGGACTACCAGGCGGTCCTGGACTATGCGGGATTTGGCAGGAGGATCGTGACCGTGCCGGCTGAGCCGGTCGTCATCGTGTTGCGCGTCCTGGAGGCCCTGCATCTGTCGCCGCTCTACAAATGGGTATATGAGACGGCGGCGAAGGACTCCTACGTCTCGATCGAGAAGGCCGAGCGGCTGCTCGGCTTTTCGCCGAAGTATTCGAACAAGCAGGCCCTGATCAGGAACTACCGGTGGTATCTCGACAACCTGCCGAAGTTCCAGGGCAGCTCGGGGGTGACGCATCGAGTGCCCTGGAAGCAGGGAGTTCTGAGGCTGGCGAAAGTCTTCTTTTGAGCCGGCTGCTTGGAGTTGACGTCGCCGAGTGGGTCGGGTATAATCCGTCTCGGCGGTCGCACCAGTCTCGTCGAGAGGGTGCGGCGCCACCGGCGCTCTGGGGCACCAGGCGAGAAGCCTGGTTTTTTCTTGGCCTTGGATCCGCCGGGATGGGCTTGACACGAAGCGTCTGGATGGAGTATGATAATTGAGTGCCCGCCGGGACGGACTTGACAGGACGGCACCGGATGGGGTACGCTGATTAAGCGCCCACCGAGAGGGCAGCGGGCGAGAGCCTGGGCCGGAGGGTGGGGGCGGGGACCTTAACAACTGGAGAGTGGAAGGAAGCAGCGGAGAGCCCGCGAGGATTGAACTGAGAGCCGCAAGGCTGATTGATGGAGAGTTTGATCCTGGCTCAGGACAAACGCTGGCGGCGTGCCTAATGCATGCAAGTCGAACGGGCCAGCTTCGGCTGGTCAGTGGCGAACGGGTGAGTAACGCGTGGGGACCTACCGTGGTGTGGGGAATAACGTTCCGAAAGGGGCGCTAATACCGCATACGTCCGTTGTCCGGGAGGGCGATGGAGAAAGCCGCAAGGCGCACGATGAGGGGCCTGCGTCCGATTAGCTGGTTGGTGGGGTAACGGCCTACCAAGGCGATGATCGGTAGCCGGCCTGAGAGGGCGCACGGCCACACTGGCACTGAAACACGGGCCAGACTCCTACGGGAGGCAGCAGTGGGGAAT
>JACQGW010000141.1 GCA_016199325.1 Chloroflexota bacterium | reverse complement strand
TCGCCGGCAAGGCGCACCCGAAGGACGAGGGGGGCAAAGAGCTGATCCGGCAGGTGGTGGCGCTGGCCCGCCAGGAGGGCTTTCGCCGCCGCCTCATCTTCCTGGAGGACTACGATATGGCCGTCGCCCGCTTCCTGGTCCAGGGCGCCGACGTCTGGCTGAACACGCCGCGCCGGCCCTACGAGGCCAGCGGCACCAGCGGCATGAAGGCAGCGGCCAACGGCGTCCTCAACCTCAGCACGCTGGACGGCTGGTGGGACGAGGCCTGGCGCGCCTCGGACGCGGCCGGCCACCCGATCGGCTGGGCCATCGGCCGCGGCGAGGCCTACGACGACCCCGGCTACCAGGAACAGGTCGAGGCCGAGGCGCTCTACGACCTGCTGGAGGAGGACGTCATCCCCACGTTCTACGACCGGTCGGCCGATGGACTGCCCCGCCGCTGGGTCGGCCGGATGCGGTCGTCGGTCGCCACGCTCTGCCACTTCTTCAACACGCACCGAATGGTGCGGGAGTACGCCGAGCGCTTCTACCTACCGGCGGCCGGCAGGTATCGAGAGCTTACCGCCGACGGCCTGGCCCGGGCCAGAGAGTTGGCGACCTGGCGAGCCCACGTACAGACGAACTGGCCGCAGGTTGAGGTCGAGCCGGTCGAGGTCGCCCTCCCGCCGGAGCTGCCGGTGGGTGGTGAGGTTCGGGTCCGCGCCCGGGTCCGGCTGGGCGCCCTGAAGCCGGAGGACGTGGCGGTGCAGCTCTATCTGGGACGGGTGGACGCCAGCGGGGAGATCGTCGAGGCGATGGCAACGCCGATGGCGCACGTCGGTCCGGACGGTGACGGCCGCTCCCTCTTCGAAACCGCCGGCGTGCTCCTCTCACGGAGCGGCCTCCACGGCTACACGCTGCGCGTTCTCCCGCATCACCCGGACCTGGCGACGCCGTTCCTGCCCGGCCTGATCGCCTGGGCTTAGCGCGGTGCCGAGAGACAACGAACCGCCAAGGCGCCAAGATCGCCAGGAAAGACGTCAAGAACATCGGTTGCTCTATGCTGAACGCGGCAACGCAAAGCAGAAGGCTGCCCCCTTGCCCTGCCCCGCGCTCTCGGCCCAGATACGGCCGCCGTGCGCTTCGACGATGACGCTGGTGATGTAGAGGCCCAGGCCCAGGCCACGCACCTGACGTTCCCGGTAGAGCCGGGAGTAGGGCTGAAAGAGCAGGGGGATTTCCTCGGGGCTGAGCCCGATGCCCTGGTCGCAAACGCAGACCGTCGTCTGGCCTTCCTGCTCGCCGATGCGAACCAGAATCTCACCGCCGTCAGGGCTGTACTTCACGGCGTTGCCGAGCAGGTTGGTGAGCACTTGCGCCAGCCGGTCGGGATCCCAGCGCCCCGCCAGCGCCTTCGGGGCTTCCAGGCGGATCCGGTGTCTGGCTGTGGTCGTCTGCTGCGCCTCGACGATCCGGCGGCTCAGGGCGGCCAGGTCCGTCGGCTCACGCTCGACGGCGAACCGACCGGCCTCGATGCGGGAGACGTCGAGAAGATCGGCCACGAGGCGATTGAGGTTGAGGGCCTGGCTGTGAACCGTGCTGAGGAGCCGCTGGTCCTCCTCGGAAAGCTGCTGCCCGCGCCGCAGCAGCAACTGGGTGGTGCCCAGGATGGGCGTCATCAGGTTCTTCAGGTCGTGGCCGACGGCTGAGGTGAACATCTCTCTCCGCCGGCGCTCTTCCTGCGCCTCCCGCAGGCGTACCTCGGCTTCCCGCCGGGCCGCTACCAGCGCGCCCATCGCGGCTTCGAGCTGCTCGGCCATGGTGTTGAAGTCCCTGCCCAATTCCTCCAGCTCATCCCCGGTCCGAATGGTCACCCGGCGAGTCAGATCCCCCTGCCCGAGCGCTCTGGCCTGGTCCGCCAACCGGCGCAACGGCGCCGTCAGGTAGGTTGCCAGGAGCACCATCCCGGCGAGCCCGACGATGGCAATCCCCCCAAAGAGGACGAGCTGTTGACGGTTGGCCTGCTCCACGGGGCCAAAGGCCGTGGCAGCGGGCCAGGTGACGCCCACGACCCAGCCGTACCTGGGGGTGGGAACCAGGGCAGCCACTCGCCGATCGCCGAGCAGCGGGCTGCGCAGATCCATGGTCCTGACGGGCCGGCCGGCCAGGGCTGCCTGCACCTCCGGCCAGGACGAGACGTCCCGAGTCTCCCAGGGCAGGTCCGGCAGGCTCGTGTGGAAGGCGAGCCGCCCCATCGGGTCGGCGAGGAAAAGGGCCTGGCCGGACCGGAGGGTCACCGCGCTGAGCCGGTCGGCCAGCGCGTCGAGCCTTAAGGAGACGACGGCGACGCCGCTCGGCCGGCCGGCCGGACCGCGAAGCGGCGCGGCGGCGACGACGACAGGGCGCTGGATGACCCGACCGAGGATAACCTCGGAGATCGCGGGACTTCCGGTCGCCATGGCCTGCTGGAAGTAGCGGCGGTCGCCGATGTTGATCTGCTCGTCGGCGCTCCGGACGGCCGAGCTGACCAGATTGCCGGCCGCGTCGGCCACACCAAGATTATTGAGATCCGGTCGGTAGCGGACCAGCCGCTCGAGATACGGGTTCAGCCGGTCCGGATCCAGCGTCTGGACCACCGGGTCGTCGGCCAGCGTCTGGGCGAGAGCGAGCGCGTCGTCGAAGGAGGCGTCGACCGGAACGGCCGTCATCTCGGCAGTTTGCGTCAGGTCGGCGAGCACCGCTTCCCGACGCCGGGCGTGTTCGGCCTGGAAGCCAGACAGCAGGAGTGCCAGGACGGCGGCCAGGATCACCAGGGCACCGACGATGAGCTTGAGACGGAGGCTGAGGCGCGGCGTAAATGCTCCTCCCCAGGGTGTCAACTTGCATGCCTATCTGTACGTATAGTGTACAGGGATCTCGCCGGTGAGTGCCACCGGCCGGCGCGGATTGCGGTCGAGGGATTGACAGGATCTCGGCGAGATCGCTTCGGTTCATGGCCGTGCATGGCATTCGCTGAGCCGCCGGGAAAACGGCTGTCAACGGATTCGGGGAACGGATTGAACGGATGGCTGCCTTGCCGGTAGCTTTCCCTACCCCGGCGGTGGCCCGCCGGGCGAGCGCTGCTGCCCACGGTTGGGGGCACACTGGCACGCGGGTTGCTGACTCTATTGACCGTTTCTCGGAAACCGTGACGTTGTGAGGGATTCCGTAGCGCGGGGGCTCGTCCCCCGCCCGTTCCATTGGCAGGCGACGACGAGCGGGGGACGAGCCCCGCGCTACGTGCAGCTCCCAGTGCAATGCCCAATGGGCGATCTCTGGGGTATTTGGCGTCAGAAGGAGGAATCCCGAATGCTGGTCGACCTTGGACTGCTCATTCAGAGGCTGGTCGTCGGACTGCTCCTCGCCGGCCACGGCGCCCAGAAGCTGTTCGGCTGGTTCGGCGGCGGCGGTCTGGCGGGCACTGCCGGCTGGCTCGGGTCGATGGGGCTGCGACCGGCGCGCTGGTGGGCGGTCGTCGCCGGGCTGGCCGAGTTCGGCGGCGGGCTGCTGCTGGCGCTCGGTTTTCTCAACCCGCTCGGCTCCCTGGGCATCCTCGCCTCGATGCTGATGGCGATCGTCAAAGTGCACTGGCCGAAGGTGTGGGTGACCGAGGGCGGCCTGGAGTACCCGCTCGCCAACGCCGCCGCGGTGACGGCCGTTGCCCTGGCCGGGCCGGGCCGCTGCTCGCTCGACGCCGCGCTCGGCATCAGGCTGCCGAAGCCGTGGACCTTCCTGGCCGGGCTCGCCGTGATCGTCGCCGGCCTGCTGGTGGCGCTCCAGCCCGCGGCTGCCGAGCGCCGCGAGGAGCATCGGGAGGAGCAAGAGGCTCGCCCGGCGTGACGAGGTTGGCTGGGGAGGGAGCCGCTGCAAACTGAATCGGCGTCAAGTGTGTCGGACGAGCATTGGAATCAGGGGATCTCACGCATGCGGCCTTCAGCCCATCGCACCACGGCTTCGGCAATCGCAACCAGCGCGTCGTACTGCTCTCGAGTCTTCGAGGTACGTGCCGGGCATCGCGGCCCGTGCGAGCGCCAGATTGCTGCGCGCCCGATTCAGCCATTCGCGAGGGTCGTCTGGCGGGTAACGGTCACGCAGCATAGACGACCCTGCCCTCCCGCAACGCGGGCGCGATCACGAGAGCGAAGCTGTTGCGATACCGCTCCACCTCTTCCGGCGTCACCACGATGACATCCACAGCCTCACCCACGCCAAACAAGCGCATGTAAATCTCCTCGGTGAGACGACCGCGATCGAATTGGCCGCGCTTGACCACCAGCAGATCGACATCACTGTTCGGCCCCATCTCTCCTCTTACGGCCGAGCCGAACAGGATAATCCTTTCTGGACGAGCGACTTCGACGATCCGATGGACGATTTCGTCCAGGACTTCTGGCGCGACAGACGTCCTTCCTTTCATATCATGCGTTTCATACGATACCGCAGTTGCTACTGTTCATGTGGTGAAGTCTGTGAGTGAGGCAGTGGTGAGCGAAACCGGAAGAAGCCTGGACGAGTATCTTGCGCTCGGGTATCCGTTCCATGCGATCGCGGATCCCGACGGCGGCTACGTCATTACCTTCCCGGACCTCCCCGGCTGCATCACTCAGGCCGATCGCATCGAAGAGATCCCGGCAATGGCCGAGGACGCCCGCCGGCTCTGGCTTGAGTCCGAATACGAGGACGGACACGACATCCCGCTGCCTTCATATCCGGAAGAGTATAGCGGGAAGTTCAACGTGCGCCTCCCACGCTCCCTTCACCGACAGCTTGCCGAGGCGGCCCAACGGGAGGGCGTGAGCTTGAATCACTATGTGACGACGCTGCTCTCTCGCGGGCTCGGTCAAGACGAGGTGCCGCGGCGATCACGAACTGACCCGCGCCAGGTTGCCCGCGGGAGGCCAGCGACGAGCCGCCGGAGCCAGCAAGGCTCCGGCTGAGGATCGGCGATGGGTCGCCATCGCGTCACAATCGGGCCATGATCAGGCCATCTTTGGCCTGGTCGCACAACGAACCGAGCCGCGACCGTCGGGCGGTCAGCAGTCGGCAGTCAACAGCCGCGGCGCCCGCACAGCGGGGAGCATCGAACCGAGCCGCGACCGTG
>JACQGW010000140.1 GCA_016199325.1 Chloroflexota bacterium | reverse complement strand
GGGGGTCGGGGACGAGCTCGACCGGGAACATGGATGGGTCGAATGTTGCTGCGGTGAAAGGTGATGGTGGTGTAGCGATCAGTCCGTCCTCGGCGGACCATGCGTGGCGATCGGCGAGGTCCTGGAGAGCGTCGCTCGGTTGTGCTCGATCCTCGGTCGCGCTCTCGCCGGTGCCCGTACTGCACGCGGCCGTCAGGCGGCGGTGAAGGTCGGCGAGGGCAGCGGCGGTTGGCCGGGCTTCGGGGCTCGGCTGGATGAGGTCGTCGAGGGCGCCGCAGGCGTCGGCGACCAGCGCAACCAGCGACTCGGCCAGATCCTCGTCGGCTGCCAGCGCCCGGTCGAGGACGTCCTCGATCTGGTGAGCCAGCCGGCTGACCTGGTGGAGTCCGACGACGGCCGCAGCCCCCTTCAGGGTGTGGACGGACCGGCGAATGGCTCGGGCCGACGCGCTGTCCGGCGGGCGACTTGCCAGGCGAGCCAGCGCAGCTTCGATCTCCCGGAGGTGCTCGGCCGCCTCGTCGGCGAACACGTCGAGCGTTTCGGCAAGAAGCGGCGGCTCGGCTGCCTGAGCGTCGGCGGCGTAGACGGCGGCGCCGCCCTGCCCGAGCGATTGAACGTTCGTCCAGATGTGCTCCTCGATCGTGCTGCGGTATTCGCGCTCCAGCCGCTCGCGGATCTGGGCCTCGATCTGGGGCCGGAGCTCCGCTTCTAGCTCGGCGCGGAGCGCCTCGACCAGCGCGAGCGGCGCTGGGTCGGCAGCAGCCGATCCGTTTGCCCAGTCCTGCACGCGCGATTCGTCGGCGAGCGGGCCGGGCGCCGAAGTGCCAACTACCAGCGGAGGGGTTTCCTGGTCAGCCGCGGGCGAATCGGCGGTGAGGGGGTCGGGCGCTGAAGCGCCAGCTACGAACTCGGGGACGTCGAGGTTCGTAGTTGACGCTTCAGCGCCCGGCGTCCCCTGTTCTCCAAGCAGCGTCGGAGAGGACCCCTCGTCATGCTGAGCGGACCCCTCGTCATGCTGAGCCGCAGCGAAGCATCTCCCGGACGCTCCCCGTGTTCTCGTCTGTCATGCTACGCCGCGGCGAAGCGCCTCCGTCTGTCTTGCTTCGCTGCGGCTCAGCATGACAGACGGAGAGTCGCTCGCATTGGCAGATGACCTGTCGGATGTACCCGTCACCCACAACAAGAGAGGGCGAACTGCCGAGCCACGTCGTTCACGTGCGCCAGAAACCACTGGAGCGTCGCCAGGTTGAGACAGTAACAGGTGGCCGGCCCCTCGATCTCGCCGCGGACGATGCCGGCGTCGCGTAGGACCTTCAGGTGCTGGCTCACGGTGGACTGGGCCAGGCCGGCAAAGTCGACGATCTCCCCGGTGATGCACTGGGGGTTCTCGACCATGTAGCGAACCATCTTGAACCGAATCGGATTGCCGAGCGCCTTGCAGATCTTTATCAACCGCTCATCGTCGGCCGACAACGTGACCGGTTTCATGCTGGAACACCCGCTCGCTCGTCCATGCCTGTCCCTTTCTATATCGTAATTATACGATGATAAGGCTCGTTGGTCAAGGGTTCCGACAACCGGAGTATCTCTGTCCAGTCCTCTCACGCTTGCGGGTGGGCGTCAGAGTTTTGCGCCAGCCGGCCGAGCAAGGGCACTCTAAGCATGCCGAGGACCCCGTCCGGCGGTTCCAGAGCGTAGCTTGGGGGCCGTCTCGGCGTAACGAAGCCCTCTCCCTGGCGAGAGCGGGATGCTATGGGGACCTGCGATGGCAGCGGATGGCCTCGGGACGGCTATCAGTACCGTACGCAATGCCACAGAGACCCCGATCTGATCGAGAGAGGAAGCCCCTACTTGATTGGTTGGCGCAAAACTCTGACGCCCACCCCACGCTTGCCGCCGGCTGTCAAGCCGGCGGCAAGCGTGGTATACTAAAGTCCGCAGATATGGAGATTCCTATCTGCATAGATTCAGAGGTATCCGAACGACGGGGTCCCATGAACCAACCGCTGCATCGGTTCAAGGCCGAGCTGTTCAAGGCACTGGGCAGCCCGGCCCGCATCAGGATCCTCGAGCTCCTGCGTTTTGGCGAGAAGACGGTGGGCGAGATCCAGGCATTCCTCGGGACCGAAGGCCCCAGCGTCTCGCAGCAGTTGGCCGTGCTGCGGGCCAAGGACGTCGTCGTGGGGCGCCGGGAGGGCACCAACGTCTACTATAGCGTGCGTGACCCGCAGGTCTTTCGACTCCTGGACGTCGCCCGTGGGATCTTCGAGAATCACCTGATCAGCCTGCAGGCGATGGCAGAGGAGCAGTTGCGCGAGGACGATGCGATGGCGGCCGCCCAACAGGAGGACAGCGCAGGGGGCGCTCGCACGCCCCAGGCGGCGAACGCGCCGCGACGGGAGCAGAGCCCAGCCTGAGAAGGAGACGATACGCGATGGCCTCGTGACGACGAGACCGGCGCCGGCCGAATCCTCCACAGAGGAACGGGGGACCCAGGACCAGGGGTGAACCTCGCCGGATGGCGAGCAGGGCGTCCTTTCCGCCCGAACCCGACAGCTAACCCCGTAGGCGACGGGAAGGCCCGTACCGGGGAAACCCCGGTAGGGGCCTTTGTTTGTTGTCGATGGCGGATCCGGAACGGAGAGAGCGATTGGTGTATCCATGGGTCGCGGTCCGCGGGAACGGCGCCACGGCGATCGCGACTCGGATCGGGGGATGGAGAGGATGATGGGTGGGATCTGTCGGTCGCGTGTTGCCCGCGCTCTCGAGCGACACGGCATCGCCTGCATCGAGAGTCCGCTGGGCTGGTGGGTGCTCGCGCACGCGCCGGATGGGCGGGTGGCGGAGATTACCGAGCTGGAACCCGGCCAGTACCGCCTGACCGGGCTGGGCCCGGCCCGCGTCTTTGAAACGTGCGAGGATCTGGTCGACGTCGTGCTGCGGGCGGGGCGCGACGGAAGGGGGGACGATGGCAAACGGGGAAAGGCTTCCTGGAGAGTTGAGCGATGACTCCGGCGAACGCGCCGCCGCACGGCTGGCCAACGTCCAGCGGCTGCTGACGCTGGGTGAGCTGGCGGAAACGCTTGGGATCGAGCTCCCATCTGCCGTGAAGCTCATCGATCAGGCGGGCATCGCGTTGCGCCGAACGCGCGGCCGGGGCAAATGGCTCGTCCGGACGGAATCGCTCCGCGCCGCCCTCCACCGGCGCGGAGCGCCAGGCGGAGAAGTCAGCGCCTGAGGTGGCGCCTCGCCGTGCGGAGATAGGCGGCGATCAGGAGGCTGAGCCAGAGGGCGCCGATGAGGTAGCCGCCGAGGACGTCGCTCGGCCAGTGGACGCCGAGGTAGACGCGCGAGGCCCCCGTCAGCAGGGCGATGGCCGCCGCGATCGGGACGCCGGCCCAGCGCAGCCGGCCGCGATGGGAGCAGTACCAGAGGAAGGCGAGGAAGCCGTAGAAGACCGTCGCGTGCAGGGCGTGGCCGCTCGGGAAGCTCGTATCGGGAAGCGTCAGCCAGGGCGTCGCCGGCGGCAGGAGCGGCTGGGGGCGCGGCCGATCAACCAGCGCCTTGGCGGTCTGTTCGACAACCAGCGCAGTCAGCGTCAGCGCGGTGAACAGCGCGGCGAGCCGCCGGCGGGCGAGGAAGAGGCCGAGCACGACGAGGAAGACGACAAACGGATACCGCTCGCGGTTGCCCAGAGCGGTGAGCTCGGCCATCAGCCAGGCGAAGCCGGGCAGCTTGATGCCCTGGATGATCTCGGCGACGGACGCGTCGCCGGGGAGCGGGCCGGGTGAGCGGGCCAGCAGGGCAAGCCCGATGGCGAGCGCCAGCCCCAGGACCCACAGGAGGATCACCCAGCGGCGACGGTTAGCGTCCACCTACCAGATGCCGAGCTCCAGTTTGGCCTCTTCGCTGCACATCGTGTGGGGGTCCCAGGGCGGCGACCAGACGAACTTGACCTCGACGTCCTCGACGCCCGGCAGGCTGGCCGTCACGGCGGCGACCTGGTGGTGCAGCATCGGGCCGACCGGGCAGGCCGGCGTCGTCAGGGTCATCCGAACCGTGACCTTCCCGCCCTCCGCGATCTCGACGCCGTAGATCAACCCCAGATCGACCACGTTGATCCCGATCTCGGGGTCATAGACGGCTTTCAGAAGCTCACGGATCTCCTGTTCAGTAGGCGCAGGCTGTTTGTCGGGCACGTTCTCTCCAACGAAACGAGTGATGAGTGATGAGTGATGAGTAGGCTTGTCTCGTCACTCATTACTCATCACTCGTGACGGTGCTCCTTGATCCCCTGCTCCAGCGTCGTCCATGCGAGCAGGGCGCATTTGATTCGGATCGGGAACTTGCGCACGCCCAGGAGCGCCTCGATGTCGCCGAGCGCGCCGTCGTCCAGCGCCCCTTTTCCGTGCATCATCCCTTTGAAGGCGCCGATCAGCGCCTCGGCTTCCGCCAACGACTTGCCCTCGACCGCTTCCATCATCATCGACGCCGACGCCTGGCTGATCGAGCAGCCGACCCCCTTGAAGCGGATGGCGGTCACCCGCTCGCCGTCCAGGACGATGGTCAGCTCGATCTCGTCGCCACAGAGCGGGTTGGCGCCCTCGACGGCGATCGTCGGATTCGGCACGACGCCCCGATTCCGGGGGTTCCGGTAGTGGTCGAGGATGATCTCCCGATATAGCTCATCCGCGAGGGACACTGACGAACAGCTCCTTGACGTGCGCCAGCGCACTCACCAGCGCGTCGATTTCCTGCGGGACATTATACACGTAGAAGCTCGCCCGCGCCGTCGCCGGCACGTCGAGCCGCCGCATGAGCGGCTGGCAGCAATGATGCCCGGCCCGAATGGCGACGCCGTGGTCGTCGAGCACCTGGCCGACGTCGTGGGGATGGACGTCCCCCAGGTTGAACGAGACGACCCCGCCGCGGGCCTCGGCCTCGTTCGGCCCATAGATCGTCAGGTCCTCGACCTTCCCCAGCGCGTCGAGGGCGTAGCGGGTCAGCTCGACCTCGTGCGCCCGCACCTGCTCCATGCCGAGATCGAGCAGATAGTCGACGGCCGCGCCGAAGGCGATGGCGTCGGCGATGTTCGGCGTACCCGCCTCGAACTTCCACGGCAGATCGTTCCACGTCGCCCGGTCGAGCCAGACCTGCCGGATCATGTCGCCGCCGCCCAGAAACGGCGGCATCGCCTCCAGCAGCTCGCGGCGGCCCCAGAGGATCCCGATACCGGTCGGACCGAGCATCTTGTGGCTGGAGAAGGCCAGGAAGTCGCAGCCAAGCTCCTGGACGCTCACCGGCAGATGCGGAACGCTCTGTGCCCCGTCGACGAGAACGACGGCGCCAACGTCGTGGGCGCGCCGGACGATCTCGGCGATCGGGTTGATCGTCCCGAGCACGTTCGACATGTGCATGAACGAGACGATCTTCGTCCGCTCGGTCAGCAGCTCGTCGAGCAGGTCCAGGCGGAGTCGGCCGCTGTCGTCGATCGGGATGTGGCGGACCCGGGCGCCCTTCTCCCGCGCCAGGATCTGCCAGGGCACCAGGTTGCTGTGGTGCTCCATCTCGGTCAGCAGAATCTCGTCGCCCTCGCCGACGTTGGCGCGCCCCCAGGTGTAGGCCACCAGGTTGATGGACTCGGTGGTGTTGCGGG